>VBIC01000225.1:0-822 GCA_005881425.1 Chloroflexota bacterium
GGGGGTCGCGCGCGGCAACCCGAAGCTGAAGGCCGGTGCGGCGGTAAGCGTGTCCGCCGTCTCCAAGGAGTTCATCGGCAGCTATGCGCTGACCCACACGCGCCACGTGTTCGACGCGCAGGGTTACCGCACCCAGTTCACGGTCAGCGGCGGCCAGGACCGCTCGCTCCTGGGCCTTGTATCGGTGGGCGGCAATGGCGGGTAGCAGGCCCATCTATGGAGTGGTCGTGGGCATCGTGACCCAGAACGACGACAAGGACAAGCTTGGCCGCGTCAAGGTCAAGTTCCCCTGGCTGTCGGACAACGACGAGTCGGACTGGGCGCGCATCACGCAGCTGGGGGCCGGCCCCAACGCGGGCGCGGTATTCATCCCCGAGGTGAGCGACGAGGTGCTGGTGGCCTTCGAGCACGGCGACATCAGCCGGCCGTTCGTGATCGGAGGCCTCTACAACGGCAAGGACAAGCCGAATCTCGGCAACGGGCTCTTCAACCAGGGCAAGGTGAAGCGCAACGGTTTTGTGTCCCGCAAAGGGCACAAGTTCGTGTTCTTCGAGGACCAGAGCAAGTCGGGCATCGCCCTGATCACGAGCGACGGCAAGATCAAGGTGTCGCTCAACGAGACCAACACGGAGATCCACATCGAGTGCCAGGGCAAGGTGTTGATCAAGGCCCAGGGCGATATGAACCTGGAGTCGAGCGGGTCGCTGACGCTCAAAGGCGACAACGGGGTCAAGGTCAACAGCGGCGCAACGGTGGAGATCAAGGGCCAGCAGGTGAAGCTGAATTGAGGAGGACGCGGTGAGCGAGGAGTTCATTGGCGAG
>VBIC01000225.1:831-1512 GCA_005881425.1 Chloroflexota bacterium
CGATGCGGCTGGACGCGACGGGGTCGATCGCCCTTGTCTCCCATGACCGCGAGATCGAAGAGAGCATCCGCCTCATCGTCGGCACCGCTCATGGCGAGCGCCCGATGCGTCCCGAGTACGGGTGTGGCATACACGATTACGTCTTCGCCAGCATCGACTCCGACACGGCAGGGCGCATCTCCAGCGAGGTGCGGTCCGCGCTGGTGCGGTGGGAGCCAAGGATCAAGGTGGAGGGCGTCGACGTGACCGTCGACCCGAAAGACCTGACCTTCGCCCATATCGAGATCCGATATTCGGTCGGCGACACAAACGACCCACGCAACCTGGTCTTTCCCTTCTACACACTTCCGGCGGAGGAATAGTCATGGCGCTCCCGATCCCGAACCTCGACGATCGCCGATTCCAGGACCTCGTCAACGAGAGCAAGCGGATGGTCCAACAGAAGGTTCCGAGGTGGACCGACCACAACGTCCACGACCCGGGCGTGACTCTGATCGAGCTGTTCGCGTGGATGACCGAGCAGGTGATCTTCCGCCTCAACCGCATTCCCGATCGCAACTACGTCAAGTTCCTGGAGCTCATCGGCGTCCGGCTGTTTCCGCCCACCGCCGCCCGTGCGCCCATCACGTTCTGGCTCTCCGGGACGCTTGCCGAGACGGTGCGGATCCCGCTGGGGACGAC
>VBIC01000225.1:1551-1911 GCA_005881425.1 Chloroflexota bacterium
CATCGTGCCGTGCTCCCTGCAGGACGTGGCGACGATCGCGAACGGGACCAGCGCGAGCCCGGTCTGGCGACGCGACGCTCTCGAGCGCGGCGAAGGCTTCACGTGCTTCAGCAGGGTGCCCGTCCCCGGGGACGCCTTGCTCGTCGGTCTCGGCGACGCGGTGCCCGGCTGTGCGGTGTCGCTTCGGCTGTCCTGCCGGATCGAGGGCGTGGGCGTCGACCCGAACAACCCTCCCCTGGTCTGGGAGGCGTGGAGCGGCGATGGATGGACGGCCTGCGAGCTGCAATCGGACGGCACCGGAGGGCTGAACCGCGACGGCGACATCGTGCTCCACGTACCGCGCAGCCACGCTGTGTCGGT
>VBIC01000079.1:0-3662 GCA_005881425.1 Chloroflexota bacterium
TCGGCGAAGCCCTTCGGAACCCGCCGCATCAGCTCGGCCAGCCGCTGGCCCAGCTCGCCCGGGCGTAGCCGGTACGGCGTCCACAGATCGCAGGCGTCGGGCTCCATGTTCGCGGTGAACTGGAGCCAGCGGACGCCGCCGCGTCCAGGCGGACCAAGATGAGCATGCACGACCTTCGAGGGGACGAGGAACAGGTACTCATTGAGAGATGCCAACGACCGCTCGACGTAGGCGAAGACGTACCAGTAGCAGTCATGACTGATGAGGTTCGCGGGAAGAATCCTCACCGAGACTCTCATGTGCCGGCTTCGATAGTTCCGCCACAGTCGGGTCGAGACCTTCACCTGGATGGCGAAAGCCGTGCGAAACCGGCCGCCCGGATGCACCTCGATGTCTCTCCCTTCGTCATCGACCAGCGGGAACCCGGCCTTGACCCTTCCGTCGCTTCCCAGCATGGCGGCCGCCGCCACGAGCAACTAGCCCGCGACTCCTTCGGTGGTGCTGCTCTGGGCTGTCGGTCGGCCCGCCGGCCGGGGGCGGCGCATCTTGCGAAGCTCTGCGAGCAACCGGCGGCCGAGCTCGGATCGGCTGACCCGATAGGGCGTCCACCTATCATGCGACCCTGGGTCAAGGCTCACCCGGATCTCGCGCAGCAGGCGTCCTGCCGATCTCAGCGCGTGTGAAGGAATCAGGAACATCGGCTCGCCAAGATCCACGCTTTCGAGGTCGAGGTAAGCGAGGAAGAACCAGTAGGCACCGTCCACAGGCTGAATGCGGCCGCGGAAGAGCTTGACGTGGAGGAGCGAGCCCGTGAGCTTGGTGTGGCACCTGACCTGGACCGACAGGGCACGGCCGAAACGATGCTTGACGTGAAGCTCGAAGTCTCGCCGTTCGTCGTCGGCGAGCGGCGGCACGATCTCGATCCGGCCGCCGCTGCCAAGGATCACCAGGCTGCAGAAACGCTCCTCAGCGGCCTTTCCGATCTGCCGGTACTCCCGCTTGCCCATCCCGGCGACCCCACGTCGGCGCGGCGTCCGAGCGACCCGACGCCCGCGGTCGAGGCGCCTTCTCATCGGTGTGCTCCCTCGGAATCAGCGGGGCGTGTTCGGGCGCGCTGTTCCGGTTCGAGCTACTCGCCCTTGAGTGGAGGGCCCATCCCTTCCTCGTCAGACCTCCCGACCGCTTCCCTGATCCGCCGGTGGCTGACGGATTGCCCGCTTTTATCTAATCACGGCTTTGGCCGCGATGTCTCGCGTTTCACCACACCGTGACAGGTCGACGGTTGACACGTACTCTGCGCTTGTGAGGAGCTTCGGGATCGACGTCGGCGGTATCCGTCGTGGGCACGCCGCCGTCTTGCTCGACGACACGCTCAAGCCGCGGAGGCTGGGAACAGCGCTGACCTGCGAGAACGTGGCCGCCGCCGTCCGACAACATCGGCCGGACGTTGTCGCGATCGATAGTCCACCTCGCTGTGGTTTGACCGGAGGGTCACGAGCATGCGAGCGGGAGCTGCTGAGGGCCGGAATCCACTCCTACCCGACTCCCTCTGACCTCCGGCGTGTCGAGACCCATCCGTTCTTCGCCTGGATGAAGGAAGGCTTTCGCGTCTTCGAGGCGCTGGCGCCGGATTATCCCCTCTTCCTGGGCGGCAGCGTCAAAGGTCGAGCTCTCGAGGTATTTCCCCACGCCACCGCCTACGTACTGGGTGGCGGGCCCGAGCCTCCGGGAAAAAAGCGCGCCCACCGCCGAAGGCTGCTCGAGGAAGCCGGAATCGAGACCCGCTCGCTCCGAACCGCCGACGAGGTCGATGCCGCCTTAGCCGCCTACACGGGATGGCTGACGTTGCACGGCCAGTACCGGGCGCTGGGCAATCCAGAGGAGGGCGTCGTCGTCATCCCGGCCGGCGCCCTGCCAGGCCTGTCGATTTCCAAGCCCTCCCGTTCTTCGTATGGATAGAATCGGCCGAGCGGCCAGGGAGGACGGAAATGAAGTACATCATGTTGATCGCTGACGAGGCGGGGTACTGGGAGAAGCTGCCGGAGGACAAGCGTAACGAGGCGATGGGACGGATCGGCCAGTGGTGGGCCGACCTGGCAGCCAAGGGCAAGATCGCCGGCGGCCACCAGCTGCAGCCGGCCCACACGGGGACCACGGTGTCGAGAACGGCAAGTCGTCGGTCAACGACGGCCCGATGTTCCTCACCGACGGACCCTTCAGCGAGGCCAAGGAGACGGTGGGCGGCTACGGGATCCTGGAGGTCGCCAACCTGGACGAGGCGCTGGCTATCGCGAGGACCTGGCCCTCCGACGCCAGGCTCGAGGTGCGCCCGATCATCGAGAGGATGTGATCTCGACGGCTGCAGCACCCCCACCCCGACCCTCCCCCGTCGAGGGGGAGGGCGATTCGTCGAGGGCAGCTGTTGAGGACGCCGTCGCGAACGTCTTCCGGGAGGAGGCGGGCCGGCTGACCGCGGCGCTGGTCCGCTTCCTCAACGACTTCGACCTGGCCGAGGACCTGGTGCAGGAATCGCTGATCGAGGCGCTCCAGCACTGGCCGAAGGAAGGCATCCCGGACAGGCCGGGCGCGTGGCTGCTGATCACGGCCCGGCGCAAGGCGCTCGACCGCCTCCGCCGCCAGGCGAAGTACGACGAGAAGCTGTCGCTGCTGGTCGCCTCGCAGCTGCACGACATCCGCGGCGAGGGCGACAACCGCCTGCAGCTGATATTCACCTGCTGCCACCCCTCGCTGGCGCGCGAGACGCAGGTCGCGCTCACCCTGCGCGCGGTCATGGGCCTGACCACGCGCGAGATCGCGAGCGCCTTCCTCAGCAGCGAGGCCACCGTGGCCCAGCGGATCGTGCGCGCCAAGCAGAAGATCGTCCGGGCCTCCATCCCCTATCGCGTCCCGCCTACCGCCGAGATGGCCGAGCGTCTGGGCGAGGTGCTCGCCGTCCTCTACCTCACCTTCAACGAGGGCTATCTGGCCAGCAGCGGCGCGACAGCGGAGCGGCGCAACCTGGCCGAGGACGCCGTCTGGCTGACCAACCTGCTGGTCCGCCTCATGCCCGACGAGCCCGAGGCGATCGGGCTGCTGGTCCTGATGCGCCTCCAGCTGGCGCGCGCCGCGGCGCGCTTCGACGGCGCCGGCCGCCTGGTCCTGCTCCAGGAGCAGGACCGCTCGCTCTGGGATCGCTCCGCCATCCGGGAGGCCGCGAGCATGCTGGAGCGCGTGGCGCGCCTGCGACGGCCGGGACCTTACCAGCTGCAGGCGGCGATCGCGGCCTGCCATGCGGAGGCGCCGTCCTGGGAGGCGACCGACTGGGAGCAGATCTTCCTTCTATATGGGCGGCTGGCCACCCTCTGGCCGACCTCGGTCGTCCGCCTCAACCGAGCCATCGCCATGCAGTACGTGGCCGGGCCGGCGCGCGCGCTGGAGGAGGTCGACGTGCTGGCAGGCGAGCTGGACGACTACCGCCTGTTCCACGCGACCCGGGCTCAGCTGCTGCGCGCCCTGGACCGGCAGGAGGAAGCTCGCACCGCCGACGAGCGGGCGCTCACACTCACAAGGAACCCGGCGGAGCGGGTCCTGATCGAGGAACGGCTCACAATCTGACGGGTCGAATCCGGCGCTTACGAGCGAGGCGGTTCGCGCGGCGACGC
>VBIC01000079.1:3705-6586 GCA_005881425.1 Chloroflexota bacterium
ATGGATCAGCTGACGTATCAGCCACTCCGGCGTTCCCCTGGCAGGCTCAGCGGTCCTGGGGACGGCTTTCCCGGTTTGGAGGGCGGTCCAGAACTCGTCCTCGCTGGTCAGCCCCAGCTGGTCCTTCCAGATGTGGCGCCAGAGCCGCTGGTCGCCGATCTGCTCGCGGCTCTGCGAAGCTTTCGTCCGTAGGATGCTGCCGTCGGCGAGATGCTTGACGTAACGGTCGTGGTCACCCGTCTTGCCGCGGGCGCTGACCTTCCTGGTCCAGTTGTCTATCTCGCAGAAGCGACGGAGGTCATCGATGGTCGGTTGTGGCACTGGCCTGCGGGGCCTGCGAGCCCGAAGGCTCGGCGAAGACGACGCTGTCAAGGTCGCCTGACAGGTCGGCCATCAGGGCCTTGATGACATGGCTGAAATGGGCTCTCCGGTTGGGCGCAGCCCTGTAGCTATCGATCTCCTCCAGGTATTCGTGGACGTACTCACGGACCTCTTCGAGCAGATCCGCGCGCGCCGATCCGAAGTCCTCGCCTCGTCCATACACCTGAAATTCGGGAAGCCAGATGCTGACACCTTCGGCCTCCTTGAACACTTCAGGCTGAAAGGCGAGTCCTTCGACGAGCCGTCCAATCTCCTCCAGCCCCAGGAGCATTCCCACGTCCCTGGCTCCCCGCGCTATCGGGATCGGCCGATGACGGAATACGGCTTCGCTGAAAACCTCACCGATGCGGCTGCGAACGTCGCTGAGCTTCAACGGCTTGATTACCGGCTCGGGCTCCCCCATTAAGTACGTATTGTACAACTTGTACTGACGGGAGTCAATTCGCCGGCGAGGTCAGGAGGAGCTCCAGCCCTAGGCCGATTTCCCAGAGCGCGAACGGAACCAGGAACAGGTAGCTCGCGTCCATCAGGAACAGGACCAGGCAGATCGGAGCCAGCGCCAGGCCGGCGACCCAGAGCCAGGACCAGCCGCGCCCGCGCGGGAAGGTCAGGCTGGCGATGACCGCGCTGAGGGCGAGAAGAACGATCGCCGTCCATCCGGCGGCGTCGGCGTAGGCATGGGCGAGTACGGTCAGCGAGCGGAACGAGGAGGTGGTGACCAGGCCCTCGCGTGCCACTGCCGTCAATGCGAACTGGAATGCCAGCAGCCCGATCAGGGTCGAGGCGGCCAGGAGTCCGAGTACCAGCGCGGCTCGACTGGCGAGCCTGTCCGAGTCCCGCAGGGTCGTCGTCAGGGCCGTGAGGCCGACGGCATAGAGTACGGCCGCGACGATGCCGGCGGCGACGAAGCCGTTGAAAAGGCCACGACCGGCCGGCGAGGACAGGGTCACCAGAATGTCAGGGCTGCCCGGACCCTCAGCCCTGTAGAGGAACGCGACGGCGACCAGGAAGGCGATCCCGGACCCGGCGAAAGCCAGCCCGCCGATGACCCGGTCTCGATCCGCTCGATCCGGCATCACGCCGGCAAGAGTTCGAAAGGACGGCCGTCGGCGGCCCTGACGGCAGCGAAGTGACGCCGGTCCAGTGTGATGACCAGCCTGGTCCGCAATCGCTCGGCAAGAACGACGATGGAGGCGTCCACCGTGCCGAGCCGAAGGTGGGCGTACTGCTTTACCAGCTCACCGATCCGTTTCCAGTCCTGTGGCTCGGGCGCGCGGACGTCGAATTGGCTCAGGCTGGCGACGAATCCAGCTTCAACCGACGGACCAAGCCGAGTTGCGATCAAGTAACAGGCCTCCGTGACGGCCAGCATCGGTATTACTAGGCGAAGGCCTGACTGCTGCAGCGCGGCAACCGATCTGCGATGGTCCTGGTCGTCGCGATCGACCGCAGCGTAGAGCGGGCCAGTGTCAACGATTGCGACGCTTACCGCCAGGCTTCCTCTTCCCTCCCAGCTCGCGGATCAGGATCTCTTCCGCATTGCGCGCCGTGTCAGTTTTACCGCTCGCCCCCAGGCCGACAAAAGGAAGTCGCTTATTCGAGGACTTTCCGCCTGCGAGGTAACCCATCAAGGCCTCGCGGACGATGGCCGCCGTGGAGCGGTTTTGACGCCGCCGCTCGTAGTCGAGCTGATCGGCCAGGTCGTCCTGGAGGAGGATGGTCGTCCGGCGCATTTGTGCATATTATCATATTCCACGCACCGACTTGAAGTGTCGCACCCGCGCCAGCAGGCTGGAATCCGGACGTCCGATGGCGGCGCGCCAGCCCGACAGATCCGGTCGCGGACCGAAGTGCACTATGACCTGCCCATCTCGAAGTCTTCCCTCTTGAAGTCCGCCGTCGACGTGCAAGCCGCGGGCGCCGCCGTTGACGATCGCGGCAGAGGGCGCCACGAATCCGTTCGCGCCGCTGGACCTCAGCGCCTGGGCCTCTCGCTGGCACGCCGGGTACGTCGAACGGTCTCCGGTCAGTGTCGCGGCGTCGAGCCGAGGTACGGCCGTTGGCAACTCGCCCAGCTCGATCGCCCAGATCGCTCGTGTTACGCCTGCCAGGTCATCCGGATCCCTTATCTCCTCCTGCCGGAGGAACTCGGCCCATGCCCCGTCCGGAGTGTCGGCGAAATAATGGATAGGACCTTCGCCATGGCGATTCCATCTGCCCTCAGGCTGGGCCGCGCCTTCCCAGAGGAACGGATAGATGGTCGGGCACTGTCTGAAGCCGATCAAGTCGCCACCGGCGCGCTGAGCGAAGCCGCCAGCGCTCTGACCCGCCGGGCGGGCTCGTTCTCTGGCCGCCACGATGCGCCCAGGAGTTGTTTGGGGCTCTTCCCACCGAGCAACGTTCGAGGTCTATCGAACCAACGACGAATTCCAAACTCGTTGTAGGCTCCAGCCAGATCGCTGACTATCAGAGCGACGTGGTGCAGGCGAGCCGCAACGTC
>VBIC01000226.1:0-268 GCA_005881425.1 Chloroflexota bacterium
CGAATCGGTTGAGCTCGTCAAAAGCGACCCCCTCTCCCTGACCCTCCCCCGCGAGGGGGGAGGGAATCGCCTAAAAGCAACGGCATTGGCATGCGTGGGGGGTAGGGGCCGGCGGCCCGCACCAGGGCCCACGGGCGCCCGGCCCACCGGCAAGCGCGCCGGAGGCCCCCGGTGAGCCTGGTCGGCAGCGCGGCCGTCAGCGGCGTGGCCGCCGGGTTCGTCTACGGGATGCTCGCTTTCTCGATCGTCCTGCTCTTCAAGGCCAGCG
>VBIC01000226.1:508-1390 GCA_005881425.1 Chloroflexota bacterium
TTCGCCTTCCCCCGCTTCCTGCCCACCGCCTCGGTGTCGGTGGGCGGCGTCCGCCTGAGCCTGGTCTCCCTGGTCACCGTTGTGGTGGCCGTGCTGCTGGGCGCCGGCTTCTGGCTCTTCTACAGCCGCACCCGCCCTGGGCTCCTGCTGCGCGGGATCGCGGACCGCCCCGACATCGCCCGGCTCCTGGGCGCGGACATCCGGGGCCTGAGCGGCCTGGCCTGGCTCATGGCCGGCCTGGTGGCGGTCGTGGTGGGCCTGCTGACCGTGCCCTCGGCCCTGCTCTCGACGGACATGATGGACAGCTTCCTGCTCTACGCCTTCACCGCCGCCCTGCTCGGCGGCATCACCAGCCTCCCCGGCGCGTTCGTGGGCGGCGTGGTGGTCGGCGTGATCTCGAACGTGGTCAGCGTGCTCCGCGGGCAGGAGTTCTCGATCATCGCCATCTTCGCCCTGCTGATCCTCACCCTCCTGGTCCGCCCCAACGGCCTCTTCGGCCACGAAGTCGCCGAGCGACTGTAGATGTGGCTCGCCGCCCGCGCCCACAGCCACACCCTGCCGGTGGCGATCGCCATCCTGCTGGCGTTGGCGCTGGTGGGCCTGCTGCCCCTCGATCCCGGCTTCCGCTACGTGGTCGTCCTCTCCATGTCCGTCGGCATCGCCGCGGTCTCCGGCTACCTGGGCCAGGCCAACTTCGGGCAGTTCGCCTTCGTGGGCATCGGCGCCTACGCCATCACCGCGCTCCGGGCCGAGGCCCACCTCGACGTGGTCCTCGCGCTGCTGGCCACCATCGTCCTGGCGGCCGTGCTGAGCGCGATCATCGGCGCCGCCATGGTCCAGCTGCGTCACTTCGGCGCCGCCCTGACCACCTTCTTCTTCGCC
>VBIC01000015.1 GCA_005881425.1 Chloroflexota bacterium
AATAGTAATGAGCCAGTCCCGGCGCCACACCGGCCTCCTCGGCGATGTCCTTCATCGAGGTCTCGTGGTAGCCGCGCCGGACCAGCGTCCGGTAGGCGGCCTCGAGGATCCGATCGCGGGTGGTGTCAGCCATGGCCCTTCTTGATTGAATGGACAACCAATTCTGGTTGGTTATTCAACCAGACACGGCGCGGCATGTCAAGCGGTCAGCTCGGAGGCGGCGGCCGGTGTCCCGTGATCAGACGGCCGCAGCCGGCTGCAGCTCGAGGGCGGGCCGAGCGTACTCCGCCAGCAGACGGTCGACGGTTGACTCCCAGCTGAACTGGGAGGCGACCAGCCGGCTACGGCGGCTGAAGCAGCGGCGGAGCTCCTCGTC
>VBIC01000016.1 GCA_005881425.1 Chloroflexota bacterium
AGGGCCAGCAACCCGGCCAGGGTCCGCTGGTCCACGGCGCCGGTGAAGCGCACCCGATCGGCGATCGAGAGGTCCCGCGCCAGGGCCTCGAGCCTGGCCCTCTCGCCTCCCAGGGCGCTGCTCTCCAGCATGCCGTTCTGGCTGTCCTCGCCAGCCAGGACCAGGGCCAGCCGGCCGCTCCCGACGCCCTGCGCCGCCAGGATGGCGGTGGCGCGGAGGACGATCTCGGCCCCCTTGAGGCGCTCCAGCCGGCCGGCGAATACGATCGTCCGCATCCCCTCCAGCCCCAGCCGCCGGCGCAGGGCGTCCGCCGGCCGGGGGGTGAAGATCCGAAGGTCCACCCCGGGTGGGACCACGGCCAGGCGGCGGCGGTCGGCGGCATAGAGCCGGACCAGGTCCTCCGCCTCCGAGACGCTGGAGGCGATCAGGCGGTCGGCTTCCCGAACCACGGCCTGCTCGACCGCGATCCGATGGTCGGGTTCCAGGACGGCGCCCGACGCTGCCCGCTCGTTCTTGACCCGGGCCAGGGTGTGAGCCGTGTGGAACCAGGGCAGGTCCCACTCGGCGGCCAGCCGGACCGCGGTCCACCCGGAGAGCCAGTAATGGCTGTGGATCAGGCTGTAGCCGTCCGGCACGTACCGGGCCTGGCGCAGGACGCCGTCGGTGAAGGCCGGGAGGAGGTCGAGCAGCCGCCCCTTGTCGACGGGCCGCGGCTCGCCCGCCTCCACCTGCGTCACCCAGCTGTCCTGGTGCAGGCGAACCCGTTCGGGGCCGTCAGGGCTCGCGCGCCGGGTGAAGACCTCGGTCGGGATGCCCCGGCGGCTCAGCTCCTCGCAGACCGCCCGGACGTAGACGTTCATGCCGCCGTTCTCGCCGGCCCCCAGAGCCGCGAGCGGCGACGCGTGCAGGCTGACGATCGCCAGCGGTCTCACCGGATCCTCGACTGCCTCCTTATTGACGGCGCCGTTCCTCCATCGTCAGCCCTGCACGGCGGACAGGTCAACATCGAAGCCAAAGCAGCCCGATCAAGGCGGTGGCCCAGGTGCGTGACGGACCGGCTGCAGGAGCCCTCAGCCTGTGCTAGGGTTAGCCAAATTCTTCCCGTCGCGCAACCCACCTAAACTGACGACCACCAGGCCGCTCAACCCTCTGCGCCGCTTCCGGTACCCACTCCTGATCCTGGCGCTGGTATTCGTCTACGGCACCGCCGGCTACATCCTGCTGCTGCGCTGGACCCCGCTCGACGCCCTCTTCATGACCCTGACCACGGTCACGACCGTCGGCTACGAGGAGGTCCATCCCCTCGGCGCCGGCGGCCGGATCTTCACCATGACCGTCATCCTCGGTGGGGTGGGCACCATGCTCTACACCATCGGCATCTTCGGCGAGCTGCTGGTCGAAGGGCACCTTGCCCGCTACGCTAGGATGCGCGGCATGGAGCGCCGGATCGCTGGCCTGCGCGATCACTACATCGTCTGCGGCTACGGCCGGATCGGGAGCCAGGTGACCTCGGAGTTCGTCCACCTGAACACTCCCTTCGTCGTGGTCGACAACAATCCCGCGCCGCTGGAGCGCCTGCGCGCTTCCAACTTCCTCTTCGTCGAAGGCGACGCCACCTCCGACGAGGCCCTGATCGAGGCGGGCATCCTCCGGGCCAAAGGGCTGGTCTCCGCAGTGGACTCCGACGAGCGCAATGTCTTCATCACGCTGACCGCGAGAGCGCTCAACCCGGCCCTGTTCATCGTCGCCCGCTCCTCCTTTCCGGATTCCATGGAGAAGCTGCGCCGGGCCGGCGCCAACCAGGTCGTATCCCCGTATCTGATGGGCGCCCACCGGATGGCGGCGCTGGCCGTGCGCCCGGTCGCCGTGGATGTGCTGGATACGGTGCTCCACGGCGAGAACATCGACCTGGTGGTGGAGGAGTTCATGGTGCCTGCGGCGTCTCGGATGCTGGGGCGGACACTCGGCGACTCCGGGCTGCGCAGCGCCGGCGCCAATGTCCTGGCCGTTCGCAAGCGCAGCGGCCAGCTGCGCATCAACCCGCCGGACAGCCTGGTGCTGGAGAGCGATGACCTGCTGGTCGCGATCGGCACGCGAGAGCAGGTGGACGCCGCCGAACGCCTGCTCTGAAGCCTCGCCTGCTCTTCCTCTTTTCGGACACGGGGGCGGGACATCGCGCCTGTGCCGAGGCCGTCGCGGCGGCGGTCGCGAGCCGGCATCCCGGAGACTTCGCGGTGGAACTGGTCGACCCTCTGAGCCGGCAGCGGGCCGTCCTGGGCGGCAGGGTGACGGCGCTCTACGGACCGCTGACCCGCTACCTGCCTCAGGCCTGGGGTGCGCTCTACCACGCCACCAACTTCCAGCCCGTGGTGCAGGCGGTCCAGGAAACCATGGGACGCGGACTGAGGCCGGCGCTGCGGCGCGCGCTCCAGCCCCAGCCGGCGCTGGTGGCCAGCTTTCATCCCATGCTCAACCATGTCGCCGCGGACGTCGTCACACCGGGGACCCCGCTGGTGACCGTGATCACCGACTGGATCGACTTCCACCGTGCCTGGACCGACCGGCGCGTCAGCCGCGTCATCTGCCCCTCCGAGGCGGCCTGCCGGCTCTGCCTTCGGCGCGGGGTGCCACAGGAGCAGCTGAGCTGCGGCAACGGTTTGCCGATCCACCCTCGCTTTCCCGAGGCGATCCGGCGCTATCCCTCCAGAGCGCTGGCGCGCAGAGTGCTGGGACTGCGGCCGCACGCCAGAACCGTGCTCCTGGTAGGGGGCGGCGACGGGACCGAGCCGCTGCGGACCTACGCCCGGGCGCTGGCGCAGTCCCCGCTGGACCTTCAGGTGCTGGCCGTCTGCGGACGCAATGAGCCCCTGGCCCGCCGCATCCGCGCCGACAACCACGACGGCGTCCACGTCTACGGCTTCGTCCACAACATGCCGGAGCTGATGCTGGCCAGCGAGCTGCTGATCACCCGGGCCGGGCCGGGGATGATCGCCGAGGGTCTGGCCTGCGGCTGCCCGCTCCTGCTGACCGGCCGCCTGCCCGGCCAGGAGGAGGCGAACGTGGAAGAGGTCCTGCGCCGGCGCCTGGGGTGGTTCACGCCGCGCCCACGCCAGCTGGTCGAGGCGGTGACCCGCTGGTACGGCAAGCCGGCGCCGGACCGCGAGGCCGACCAGGCCCGGGCGCGGGCCGCAGGCAACCCCGACCGGGCCTTCGAGATCGCCGAGCAGTTCGCCCGCCTGGCCGTCCCCTCAGACGGCGGAGCTCGGGCATAGCAGGCGGAAGTCGCAGCCCCCGCATTTGACCCGGTCCGGCCGGGCGGGGAACTGCTCCCGCCTGATTCCGTCGGCGGCGCGCCGGATCGCCTCGCGGTCCTCCTCGAGCCGCTCCGGCGGCTTGTCCACCTGGACCCGCTCCGCCGTCTCCAGGTAGTAGTAGGTCAGAGCCAGGGGCTGGAAGTGGAAGACCTCGCGGGCAGCCATGGCGTAAACGCCCAGCTGAAGATCGCGCTGCAGCTCGCCAGCGCGGCGGGGGGAGCCGGTCTTGTAATCGATGACCTCGTAGGTCCCGTCCGGATGGCGGTCGACCCGATCGATCCGGCCGGTCAGCCGGAAGTCGTCGACGCGCAGGCTGAACGGCTGCTCCAGGAGGAGCGGCCGGGTGAGGTCCCCGGCCTCGAAGGCCCGGCGCAGGTAGGTCTGGCCCAGCTCCTGGAGCGTCGCCGCCTGCTCGGGAGCGCAGAACCGCTCTCCTGACCAGGCGTCCGCGTAGGCGGTCTGCACCATCTCCCAGCTGAGCGGCCGGTCTCGCTCGATCGCCCCCAGGGCGTCCTTCAGGGCCTGGTGCAGGATACGGCCGAACTGCATCTGAGGCCGGGGCCGAGTCGGCAGGCGGAAGACGAAACGGTACTGATACATCTGCGGGCAGCGCTGGTAGGTATCGAGCTGGGTGTAGGAGACCGCCTGCAGCGGCGGAACCGGCTCCAGCGGCAGCTCGACCTGGCGGGCCACCTCGACCAGGGCCGGCAGGGGCGAGCTCAGGACGTCGGAGACGGCCAGCTCCCGGGCTTCGCCTCCGGCGATGGCGCGCAGGAAACGCGAGGGACGCCAGTCGCGCGTCCCCTCGTAGCGGCCGGCCCAGCTGCACAGGACCTCCTCCCGAGCCCGGGTGAGCGCGACGTAGGCCAGCCTCCGCTCCTCGTTGAGGTGCTGCTCGGTCGGGGGCAGCTCCTCGGGTAGGAGCGCATCGGGCAGCGTCAGGCCCTCGCCGCGGCGCTGGGCGGGAAACCGTCCTTCCACCAGGTGGGGGACGACCACCATCCCGAACTCCAGGCCCTTCGCCTGGTGCACGGTCATCAGGTGGACCGCGTTCAGGGCTCCGTCCAGCGGAGCGATCTCCTCGTCGGCCCGCGCCGCCTCGGTGCGCTCCAGGTGCAGCAGGAACGCGGCCAGGTGGTGATCGGGATGCTCGTCGCAGTACTGGCTGATGAGCTCGTTGAGCTTCTGGACGTTGGCGCTGACCTGGAGCCGCTCGATCGGCCCCGCAAAGCGATCCAGGTCCAGGTATCGGGTCTGCTCCATGACGTCGTAGAAGAGCTCGTCCACGCCGACCCGCTGGGACAGCGCCGAAAAGCGGCGGAGGTCGCCGCAGAGCCGGCGCGCCCCCTCTTCGTCGGACGCCTCCAGGAGGTCGAAGAAGCGCAGACCGCGATCCCTCGCCTCGCGTGCGAAGCGGCCGGACCTGATCGGGTCGACGCGGTAACGCGGCAGGCTGAGCAGGCGCAGAGCGCAGACGGGGTCGTCGGGCGCCTCGATCGCACGCAGCAGAGCCACGCAGTCCTTGATCTCGGGTTGCTGGAAGAAGCCGCGGCCGCCGCTGATCTGGTAGGGGATACCGGCCCGCTGCAGCGCCCGGGCGAAGTTGTGCAGGTGGGCGTTGGCCCGGAGCAGGATGGCCACGTCGCGCGCCTGGTGACGTCCCTCGGCGATGGCAGCCTCGACGTAGCCGGCGACGGCGTCCGCCTCCTCGAGCACGTTCGCCGACGCCAGGATGCTGACCGGCTGCCCCTCGCCCCGAGTGGCGCTCAACTCTTTGGCCAGCCGATCGGGATCCTCGGCGATGAGCCGCCCCCCGGCCCGCAGGATGCTGCCGCGACTGCGGTAGTTCTGCTCCAGGCGTACCACCGCAGCGTCCGGGAAGACGGCTTGAAAGCGCCGAAGGCTGGCGACCGAGGCGCCGCGAAAGCGATAGATGCTCTGGTCGTCATCGCCCACGACGCAAAGGTTTCGAGGCCCGGCCGCAAGCAGCTCCAGCAGCCGGCTCTGGGCGAAGTTCGTGTCCTGGAACTCGTCCACCATCAGGTACTGGAAGCGCGCCTGCTGCCGTGCCGCGACCGCCGGGAAGCTCTCCAGGATCCGCACGCTGAAGAAGATGGTGTCGTCGAAGTCGAGCAGGCCCTGGCCCAGGAGCAGCTCCTGGTAGGCGGCGAACACGCTTGCCGCCTGGCGCTGGGCCTGCTCCACCGGATCGTCGCCCGGCGTCACGTTCTCGGCCCAGGCTTTGAACTCCATGGGCCCGACCAGCTCCTGCTTGGCCCGCTCAACCAGCTTGAGCAGATCCCAGATCCGGTCATGCGGCCGCTGCGGGTGAAAGAGAAGCGATGGACGCTGCTGCCTCAGGACCTCCCCCATCAGCTCCCACTTGCGGACCGGCGACGCGATCCGGAAGGTGCGTGGCAGGCCGCAGAGCCAGCCATGCTCCTGGACGAACTGCTGGGCGAACGCATGGTAGGTCGTGACCCAGCGCTCGGCGCTGGGCAGCTCGTCGTCCCGCTCGATCCGATCGAGCATCTCGCGAGCGGCCTTGTCGGTGAAGGTCAGCAGCAGGATCGCCTGCGCGCCGACACCTTCCTGCCGGAGCCTGCGGTAGCGCTCGACCAGCACCCGTGTCTTTCCCGTCCCGGCGCCGGCCAGGATCAGGAGGGGTCCCCGGTCGTGGGCGACCGCCGCCTCCTGGGCGGCATTGAGCTCGCGCAGGACCCCGATCACCGCCACCGACGGGGACCCTCCTGGCGGAACCGAATGTCACGCACGACCGGGGCGCCGATCGACTCGTTGAGGCGGGTGCGGATCAGCTCACGCTCGAGGTGCAGCTGGTGCGCCAGCGCGGTGCTGCTGGCGCCCACCCAGAGCGTGCCGCCGGTGAGCTTGATGGCGGAGGTCTCCCGGGCCAGGTTCGGGCCCACCGCTTCCCGCCAGAGCCAGATCGCCTGCGCCTCCCGCGTCCGGCGGGCGATCCCGAGCGCCTTGAGCGCGCCCGGCAGGGCGACCTTCAGGCTACGCATGGACGGTCCCCCGCTCGACCCTGAAGACGGCGGCATGCTCCAGGACGCTGGGCGGCAGATCCTTCAGGTCGGCGGCGGTGATCAGCGCCTGAGGCCCCGGCTCCAGGGCCGCGAGCAAGCGCTCGCGCCGGGACGGATCCAGCTCGGACATGACGTCGTCGAGGAGGAGAACCGGCTGTTCCCCGGTGGCCTCGGCCAGGTAGTGCAGCTCGGCCAGCTTCAGGCTCAGCACCGCACTCCGCTGCTGCCCCTGGCTGGCGAACTGCCGCGCGTCCCGCTCATCCAGCCACACCTCGAGATCGTCCCGCTGCGGTCCGACAGCTGTCTGTCCCCGGGCGATCTCCTCCTCCCTGTGGGCAGCCATCGCCGCCTCCAGCTGCTGGGCCACGAGCTCCACCGGGGCCTCGCCTATACGGGCGCCGGACGGCCGGTAGCGCAGCTCCAGGCGTTCCCGATCGTCCGAGAGCTCTCGATGGAAGGCTGCCGCCAGCGGCTGCAGCTCGAGCACTCGGCGCTGCCTATCGACCATGATCTGGGCCCCTACTCGAGCCAGGCCGCCCGTCCAGTAATCGAGCTGGCCCGCGTTCTGCCTGCCGTCACGAACGGCGCGCAGGAGCGCGTTGCGTTGGTCCAGCAGATGCTGGTACTGGCTGATCCAGCGAGCGTGGACGCGATCGAGCTGGGAGAGCAGCATGGTGAGCAGCCGCCGCCGGCCCTCGGCCGGTCCCTTGACCAGCTGCAGGTCATCTGGCCAGAAGAGGACCACGCGCAGGCAGCCCTGGACCCCGGCCGGGCCGCAGTCCCGCCCGTTGTGCCGGAACTGACGCAGGACTCGTCCGCTCGAGGCCTCGGGCGGCATCAGGATGCGTGTCTCCACCTGCTCCAGGCCGTCCTGACTCTGAACCGTGGCGGTCACCCGCGCCGCCTGCTGGCCGAAGCGGACGAGCTCGGCGTTCTGCTGGGTGCGCGGTGATCGGGTCAGGGCGCTGAGCGCGACCGCCTCCAGCAGATTCGTCTTTCCCTGGGCATTGCCTCCGAAGAGGACGGTCGTGGAACGCTCCAGCGGAAGCTCGAGCTCGGCATAGTTGCGAAAGTCGAAGAGGGAGACGTTTGAGAGGAACACGCGCCCGGGCGGCTGACGCTACATGGCCACGCGCACGGGCATGATGATGTAGAGGTAATCGTCGCGTCCCACCGGGCGAATCGCCCCCGGGTTGAGCGGACCGGTGAATCCCAACTGGACCTCCTCACTGCCGACGATGGAGAGGGCGTCCAGCACGTACTTGGAGTTGAAGGCTACCTGCAGGTCCTGACCCTCGACCCGCGCCTCCACCCCCGCCACGCTGTTCCCGACCTCGCTGGTGTTGGCCGTCAGGGTCAGCTTTCCGGATTCGGCCTTGAACTTGATCACGTTGGCGGCGTCCTTGGAGAACAGGGAGACGACCCTGGTGGTGAAGAGCAGGTCCTGGGTCTTGGCGGTGATGGTGGTCGTGCTCTGACTCGGGATGACCTGCTGGTAGTTCGGATAGGTGCCCTCGATCAGCCGGCTCATCAACTCCGTCTCCCCGGACCTGAAGAAGACCTGGTTGCGCTGGGCACCGACGGTGAGGTCGATCGCCTCGCTGCCGGCCTTGAGGATCCGGCTCAGCTCCGCTAGCGCCCGGGCCGGGATGATCACCGTCTCCACGTCGCCGCCTCCGGTCTGCAGCGCGAGGTTACGAACCGCGAGCCGGTGTCCATCGGTGGCCGCCAGGGTGGCCTTGCCTCCGTTCAGCTGGACGTAGACGCCGGTCAGCACCGGCCGTCCTTCGTCGGTGGAGGCAGCGACCACCGTCTGCTCGATCGCCTGGCGAAGGTCGGCCTGAGGAACGCTCACCTTGCGCCCGTCGCCTGCTACGGGAACCGGTGGGAAGTCGGCCGGATCGATGCCCCGGATGACGACGTCGAAGTGCGGGCTGTGGACGGCCAGCGATTGAGTCTTCTTGTCCAGGGTCAGGGTCAGGGGCTCGTCCGGATGAGCGCTGACGAAATCGGTCAGCAGCCGCGCCGGAACCGTGATCCCACCCTCCTCCTCGACCTCAGCCGCGACCACCTCCCGGATCCCGATCTCCAGATTGGTGGCCGTCAGCTGCAGTCCCTGCGTCGACGTCTGCAGCAGCACGTTGTTCAGGATGGGAAGGGTCGTGCGGGCCGAGACCGCGCGAGCGACGGTATGAAGTCCCTGGCCGAGGGTCGAGGCTGCGCAGGTGACCTTCATGCTTCCCCCCTGTCTACAGGTCCAGGCCCCTTGAAGCCCGCTATTTCTAAAAGAGACGTAGTCGTAGGGCGGTGCACAGTGGGGATAAGGGACTCCCTTCCGTTCAAACGGCCTTCATTATACGCGGCAAAACCTGTGCGCTTGCGACCGTCCCGTCCCCAGCTCGGCCGCCGGAGACCTCCGTCCACGTCCCTGCCGTGGCTTGTACACATGCCCTAGTGGGAGTAGAGCATTTCACGAAGCTTGCGGAGGTCGTTTTGCAGACGCTGATCCTCGCGAGCATCGGTGTTGATCTTCTCGTAGGAGTGGAGGACCGTGGTGTGGTCGCGGCCGCCGAAAGCCTGGCCGATCGCGGGCAGGGATGACGCCGTTTCCTCTCGGATCAGGAACATCGCGACCTGGCGCGGAAAGACGATGTGCTTGTCGCGCCGCTTGCCCTTCATCTCCTCCAGGCTGATGTGATAGAAGTTGGCAACGGTGCGCGCGATGGTGTCGATGGAGAGAGTGCGCGCCTCGCTGGAGGGGATCACGTCCTGGAGCAGCCGGGCCGCGGTGTCGACGGTCATCGTCTCACGGCTGAGCGAAGCGTGGGCGATGACCCGGATCAGAGCCCCCTCCAGCTCGCGGATGTTCTTCTGGATCTTGTGGGCGATGAAGGATAGGACGTCTTCGGGAACCAGCCGCGCGTAGGGGCCGACCTTGGACTTGAGGATGGCGACCCGGGTTTCGAAATCAGCCTGCTGGATGTCGGCGATCAGCCCCCACTGGAATCGGGAGCGCAGGCGGTCCTCGAGGGTCGGGATCTCCTTGGGCGGCCGGTCGGAGGCGATCACGATCTGGCGGTTGAGCTCATGAAGGGCATTGAAGGTGTGATAGAACTCCTCCTGCGTCCGGTCCTTGCCGGCCAGGAACTGGATGTCGTCGACGAGAAGGACGTCGACGGTTCGGTACCGGGTGCGGAAATCGTTCATCCGCCCTGCCTGGATGCCGGTGATCATCTCGTTCATGAAGGTCTCGCTGGTCACGTAGGCCACCCGGCGGCGCTTGTTGCGCTCCAGTACGACGTGGCCAATGGCGTGCATGAGGTGGGTCTTGCCCAGCCCCACCCCGCCGTAGAGGAACAGCGGGTTGTAGGCCTTGGCCGGAGTGTCGGCGACCGCCCGGCAGGCCGCGTGGGCGAAGCGGGAGTTGTTGCCGACCACGAAGTGCTGGAACTGGAACCTGGGATTCAGCTGCGAGGCGTCGTCCGCGCCCGGCTCCTCGGGCGGCTCCTCGGCCACGGCCACAGCCGTCTCCACCGCTCCCAGCGACGCTTCCGCGGTCTGAGGCACCACCTCGAAGGCCACCTGGACGTCACCCGAAACGATCGCCGAGAGCGTTTCCTTGATGACCGCCGAGTAGCGGTCCTCGAGCCAGTCCTTGGCCAGCTTGGTGGGGACGCCGATGCGAAAGGCGTTGCGCTCCCGGCTCACCAGCGAGGCGTTCTTGAGCCAGGTCTCGTAGCTCGGCTTGCTGAGCTGGAAGCGCAGTTCTTCCTGCGCCGCCTGCCATATCTGTTCCGGGTTCATTCCGCTCCTCCGTTCCACGACACGAACTGCGTCCGGTTGGAGAGCGGAGCCCGGAGCTGGGGTGGAATCGCAGATTCCGCCACAGTCGGAAACGGGGGCCCAGGACGGTCTCTCGTCGCCGTGACTTATGCACAAGCTTCCCACAAAAAGTGGAGAACTGGTTCGAGGTCTCCCCAGCCTCGTGTGTATAAGTTGTGGGTGGATGAGCCGCAGCTCTCCGGGGCAGCGGAATCATAGCAAACGGTCCTGTGCCGTGCAATACGAAATCCTTAGGGCGGGCCCGCCGGCCCACGCGAGCCGCGCTTCAGTGCGATGCGAACGTTTGAGGCGTCGGGCCCGCCGGCCCACGCGAGCCGCGCTTCAGTGCGATGCGAGCGTTTGAGGCGTTCGGAGGTTGGCGTCGCGTCGCCTATAATCAGGCGGCCGATCCCCCTCAGGAGCTGACAAGATCAAGCGGACCAACCAACCCAAGAAGCGACAGCGTCGCCGCGTCCACGGGTTTCGCGCCCGGATGGCGTCGCCCGGCGGGGTCAAGGTGCTCAAGGCACGCCGGCTCAAGGGTCGGCGTACGCTGGCGCCCACGGGCCGCCGGGGTCGGTGAGGCGCCGCCTGCGCCTGCGCAGCTCGAGGGACTTCGACCGGGTGCTGAGGGCGGGCCGGCGGATGGGTACGGCCTGCCTGACCGCCTACGTACGAGATAATGAGAGCGGTCTGCCGCGAATCGGTCTGGCGGTGTCGCGCCGGCTCGGGAACGCCGTGGTCCGCAACCGGATCAAACGCCGGCTGCGGGCGCGCCGCAGCCGGGCGGGACGGGACGTAGTGATCGTGGCCAGGGCTGGGGCGATCGAGGCGGACGCCGCCCGCCTGGGCGACGAGGTGAACGAGGTTTGGCAGAAGGCGGTGGAACGGCCGTGACCCAGGCATCCCTGATGCTGATCCGGGTCTACCGATCGAGCCTCGGCCCGGTGCTGGGCCTGATCGGAGGCTGCCGCTACAACCCCACCTGCTCCCAGTACGGCTACGAGGCGATCGCGCGCTACGGCTGGCGCCGCGGCTGGTGGCTGGCGATCAGGCGGATAGGCCGCTGCCACCCCTTCCACGCCGGTGGGTGGGACCCGGTCCCGTGAGGGCGGCCTCCTTCTGCGAGCCGTGCGGCCAGGCCTGGCATCCGATCTGGTACGCGTGGTGGAACCTGGTCGGCGTCCCGATTCAGACCGTGCTGAACTGGCTCATCCATCTCCTCTCCGGCAATCCCCTGGCCGAGGCGATCGGCCCCTTCGGGGTCTCGGTGGTGCTCCTCACCCTGATGATCAAGGTGATCCTCTCCCCGGTCTTCCAGTACCAGATCACCACCTCCCGCAGGGTTCAGTCGGAGCAGCGGCGGATCGCCCCTGAGCTGGCGGCGCTGCGCAAGAAGCACCGCAAGGACCCCCAGGCCTTGAACCAGGCGACCATGGCCCTCTACCGCGAGCATGGGATCAACCCCCTGGCGCAGATGAGCGGCTGCCTCCCGGCCCTGCTCCAGGCCCCCATCCTGATCGCGCTCTATTGGACCATCTTCGGCGCCCAGCGGTCGCTCCACGTGGGCGACCTGCACTTCCTGTGGATTCACAGCCTAACCGCCCGGGCCAGCGCCCCCGATGGACTCTTCATCCTGCCGCTGCTGGCCGGGCTCACCACCTTCGTCCAGACCAAGATGATGACCCCGCCCGGGGGCACCGCCGCCATGGATCCGACCCAGCAGGCCATGACCCAGAACATGACCATGATCATGCCGGTGTTCATAGGCTTCATCTCGCTCAACTTCCCGGCCGCACTGGCGCTCTACTGGGTGGCGAGCAACCTGTTTTCGATCGGACAGCAGTACTTCATCACCGGCTGGGGATCCCTATCGGGACCGTCCTGGCCGCTGCTCCGCAAGGGGGAAAGGAATGACGAGCGTCGAAACCAGCGGAAAGTCAGTTGACGAGGCGATCGAGCGGGCTCTAGAAGAGCTCGAGGAGGCCCGCGAGAACGTCGCGGTCGAGGTCATCGAGGAAGGGCCGCCGGCGAAGGTACGGGTGACCCTGCACGAGACCTACGCCCGGCGCAGCCGCCAGGTGGTGGCTGAGCTGCTGACCAGGATGGGCATCCTGGGCCAGGTCTACATCCGGAAGGTCGAGGATCCGGTCATGATCGACGTCACCGGCGACAACCTGGGCCTGCTCATCGGCTGGCGGGGCGAGACCCTGCGCGCCTTTCAGACGGTGGTCAACCTGATCCTCAACGAGGGCCGCACCGACCGGCGCCGGGTGGTGGTCGACGTCGAGCACTACCGCAACCGGCGCGAGGAGACGGTGCGCGAGATGGCGCTGCGCATGGCCGAGCGGGTGCGCCGCACCGGAGACCGGGTGTTGATGGATCCGATGCAAGCCTACGAGCGCCGGATCGTCCACATCACCCTGGAGAAGGAGCCCGGAGTGCGCACCGAGAGCCACGGTGAGGAGCCGAACCGGCGGGTAGCGATCCTGCCCGAGGGGGCGGCGGCCTTGCGACGAGGCAGCCCTCGCGCCGCGATGCCGGCGCCGCCGCCGGCGCGAGTCGCCGGCGAGGGCTACGGAGATCGCGGAGGCTACGGCGACCGTCCCCGCTACGGCGACCGCCCGCGCTTCGGCGACCGGCCGCGTTTCGGCGAGCCCCGGCCGGGCGGGCCGGCCGACGGCAGCGAGCGACCGCCCGAGGGATAGCGTTCGGCCGCCTCCCCGGCGGCCGAGAGTGCGCCGTAGAGCGAGGCAATGACGGCGTCAGCCGGTAGCCCGTCGTCGAGCGCGTCCCGGGCGGCCTCGACCTGCCGCGCCGCAGCCGCGCCCGGGGCCACGGCCAGCAGCCCCTCCAGGTCGCGGGCCAGCTCCTGCGCGCCGGCGCCGGTGTCCACCTCCGCGCCGTCCCAGGCCTCGACCCGCCGGATCACGCCCTCGACGGCGGACCGGAAGGGCGCCGGCGCGGGAGTCGGCATCCCCGCCAGCGCGGCGAGGCGGTCAGCCAGGTCCGCGGGCCACGGGGGCTGGGAAGGAGCTCGCAGCTCGAGGCGGTCCGGTGGGAACCAGCAGACAGCGGCCCTGGGACCACCCCGGGTCCAGCTCAGGTAGGTCAGGCGTCCGGCCGGCGGACGCCGTCCGAAGAGGGCACGAGCGACCCGCCCGGCGTCGGGGCCCCTGACCACCAAAAGCACCTCGGTGGCCGCCTGGCTGAATTCGAATCGCAGCATGGTCGCTTCCACAAGACGTGGGTCCACAGGGCGGGAATCCGGCGCCAAGGGGCGGTCTTGACCCTAGGATATACTGACCACGTGCCCCCCAACGTTCCTGCCTACGTCCTCGAAACGCTGCCGTCGGGGGCCCGCATAGTGACCGCCGAGCTGCCCGACCGGCCGTCGGTGAGCCTGGCCGCCCTCTTTCGAGTCGGTTCCCGCTACGAGACCGACGCCCAGGCCGGCGTGTCTCATTTCCTCGAACACATGTTCTTCAAGGGCTCGGCCGGCTACGGCTCGGCCAAGGCGATCGCCGAGGCGATCGAGGGCGTGGGCGGGGTTCTGAACGCCGGTACCGAGAAGGAGCTGACCATGTTCTGGACTCGGGTTCCCCGGAACAAGGCGGGGCTGGCCGTGGACGTCCTCGGTGACATGCTCTTCAGGCCCCTGATCGAGCAGGAGGAGATGGAGAAGGAGCGAGCGGTGGTGCTGGAGGAGATCCGCATGTACCAGGACTCGCCCCAGGATCACGTGCACAGCCTGTTCGAGCAGATCACCTGGCCCAACCACCCCCTCGGCCGGGACGTCGCCGGCACCGAGGACTCGGTTCGCGGCCTGACCCGGGAGCACCTGCTGGATTACCTCGAGCGCCACTACCTGCTGCGCAACCTGGTGATCACCGTGGCCGGTCCGCTGTCCCATCGCCAGGCGATCGAGCTGATCGAGCCGCACCTGCGCCCGCGCGGCAACGGGGCGGATCCGCCGGCCTTCCTGCCCTCGGTCGCCAATGGCCAGCGTCCCCGGGTGCTCCTCAAGTCCAAGAAGACGGAGCAGGCTCACGTCTGCCTGGGGGTTCACGCGCCCTCCTACATGGACAAGGACCGCTACATCATCGACATCCTCAACACAGTGCTCGGAGAAGGCATGAGCTCGCGCCTGTTCCTCGAGGTGCGCGAGCGTCTCGGGCTGGCCTACGACGTGCACTCCTGGGTGAACAAGCTCTACGACACCGGCGTGCTGGGCATCTACGCGGGCACGGAGCCGCGGCAAGCGGCTCGCGCGGTGGCCGCCATCGTGTCCGAGCTGCGGCGATTGTGCGAGGAGCCGGTCAGCGAGCCGGAGCTGACCAAGGCCCGCGAGTTCTACAAGGGCCGTCTCCTGCTCCAGATGGAGAGCACCAGCACGGTCGCGACCTGGTACGGCGGGCAGGAGGCGTTGATGGGCACGATCCAGGCGATCGAAGACACGTTGGCGCAGATCGACGCGGTCACCGCCGAGGACCTGACGCGAGTCGCCCGTGAGCTCTTCAGCCAGAGCCTGCAGCTGGCGGTGATCGGGCCTTTCCGGAGCGAGGCGCCGTTCTTGAAGCAGATAGCCTGATCGACAGGACGGGGGCGGTGGGGGCTGTCGGCATCTAGAATGAAGTCCCGCGAGATGGAAGCAGCGTGAGCGTCGCGCAACCTGGAGCCACCCAGCCCGCCTCGGGGCGCCAGAAGTCGTTCTTCCGCGACACACTCGAGATCGTCTTCCTCGCGCTCGCTCTCTACCTGGTCATCCAGTACGCGGTCCAGACTGTCCACGTCCTGGGATCCAGCATGTATGCGACCCTCTCCAACAACGACCTGCTGGTGGCCTCCAAGATCTCTTACAAGCTGCACCCGCCGCAGCGGGGCGACATCGTCATCTTCAAACCGCCGGATCCGGACGTCCGTGACTTCATCAAGCGCGTGATCGCGGTCCCGGGAGACCGCCTGCGGATCGACCACGGGACGGTGTACATCAACGGCGAGATCTTGCGGGAACCCTATCTCCCGGAGAAGTGGACCTACAGCAACTCCTGGCCCGCCACGGGACAGGACTACGTGCTGCCGCCGGATCACTACTTCGTGATGGGGGACAACCGCAACCACTCGAGCGATTCACGCGTCTTCGGCCCCATCGACGCGAGCTCGATCCTGGGCAAGGCGGAAATCCGCATCTGGCCCCTGAACGAGTTCGGCCTGCTGACCTCGCGACCGACGCTGAGCACCGGCCCCTGATTGGCTGCGACGGGATCGGCGCCGGCTGAGCGCACCCTGGTCCTGGTCAAGCCTGACGGGGTCCAGCGGGGCCTGGTGGGCGAGATCGTGGCCCGCCTGGAGCGGCGGGGCCTCAAGCTGGTAGCCCTCAAGCTGATGCAGCTGCCGTCCGAGCGGGCGGCTCGCCACTACGCGGAGCACCAGGGGAAGGTGTTCTACGAGGGGTTGATCCGCTTCATCACCTCGGGCCCGATCGTGGCCATGGTCTGGCAGGGCCGGGAGGCGGTCACGGTCGTGCGATCCCTGATGGGTGCGACCGATCCTCTCAAGGCGGCGCCGGGGACGGTCCGCGGCGACCTCGCCCTCGACCTGGGGATGAACGTGATCCATGGATCCGATTCGACGGCCCGGGCGGGAGCTGAGATCGCGCTCTTCTTCGAGGACCACGAGATCCACGATTACGAGCGCACGCTCGATCGCTGGATCCGGGAGTAGCCGGGGCGATCGGCCGGCACCTGTTTCTTGATTGACAGGCGCTCGGGCGCCTAGTCCCGCAGGAGCCTGGTCCGGAGAGCCTCGAGCTCGTCGTCGCTGTAGAACTCGATGGTCAGGCGCCCGCCCTCCCGAAACCTGGTCAGTATGACCTTCGTCCCCAGGGCGTTGCGGAACTCCTGCTCCAGGGCGAGGGTCTGCGCGCTCACGCCCTTGCGGGCGCGGATCGCCCGGGGCGGCGGCGGCCCGGCCTGATTCATGCGCACCCATTCCTCGGTCTGGCGCACGCTCCACTGCTCGCGGACGATCCGGTCCAGGAGGGCGAGCTGCTGAGCCACCGAACGCAGGCCGAGGAGCGCCCGTCCGTGGGCCGCGCTGATCAGCCCGCCCTCCACCGCGGAGAGCGCGGCTTCGGGTAGAGCGAGGAGCCTGACCGCGTTGGCCACGCTCACCCGGCCCTTGCCCAGGCGCTCGGCGACGGCCTCCTGGGTCAGGCCGAACTCGTCGAGCAGCCGGCGAACGGCCCGGGCCTCCTCCACCGGATTCAGGTCGACCCGCTGGAGGTTCTCGATCAGCGACAGCTGGAGCCGCTCGTCGGCGCCCGTGATCAGGCGCTCGTGGACCACGACCGGCACCTTCTCCAGGCCGGCCAGCTGGGCCGCCCGCAGCCGGCGCTCGCCGGCGACCAGTTCGTAGCCCTCGGGCCGCTCCCGAACCAGGAGAGGCTGCAGGATCCCGTGCTCGCGGATCGACTCGGCCAGCTCCTGCAGGGCCGCCGGCTCGAAGCTGCGCCGGGGCTGGTCCGGATTGGGCCGGATCGATCGGATCGGGACCTGCAGGGGTCCGGCCGGCCTGGCGCCGCCGCCCGGCGCATCGAGGTCATCCCCGGACGGGATCAGCGCTTCCAGCCCGCGACCGAGTCCACGACGCCTGTTCATGTGGCGATCAGCTCCCTTGTGAGTTCCTGGTAGGCCAGCGCTCCGCGCGAGGTGGGGTCGTATTCGGTGATCGGCAGCCCGTGGCTGGGCGCCTCGCTCAGCCGGACGCTGCGGGGGATCACGGTGCGGAAGGTCTGTTGCGGAAAGCGCTCTCGGACCTGGGCTGCCACCTGTCCCGCCAGCGCCGTACGCGCATCGTAGAGCGTCAGGACGATGCCGCCGATCTTCAGCCTCGGATTCAGATCGCGCTGGATCCTCGCCGTGGTGTAGGTCAACGCTCCCAGCCCTTCCAGGGCGAAGTACTCGCACTGGATCGGGATGAGCATGAACTCGGCTGCGACCAGGCAGTTCACGGTCAGCAGGCCGAGCGAGGGCGGGCAGTCGATGATGACGTAGTCGTACGACCTGCGCAGGCTGTCCAGGGCGTAGAGCAGGCGACGCTCACGCCGCGGCAGGCTGATCAGCTCGATCTCGGCGCCCGCCAGCGCCGGGTCGGAGGGCAGGAGGTCGAGGCCGGCGGTTACCGTCTTGAGGATCGCCGCATTGACGTCGGCGCCGTCGACGATGCTCTGGTAGACGCTGGCTTCCAGCCGGCGGCGATCGACCCCGAGGCCGCTGGTGGTGTTGCCCTGCGGGTCCATGTCGACGAGCAGAACCGATTTCCCCAGCGCTGGAAGGTTGGCCGCCACGTTGATGGCGGTGGTCGTCTTCCCCACGCCGCCCTTCTGGTTGACGACTGCGTAGACTCTTGCCAATTCGGTGCTGGAGCGGGCTTGCCGGTCATTATATGGCCCAGGCACGCACGTACGGACGTTCGCCAGGGAAGGCCGCTGTGGAGAAGCTCCGGGGGACTAGTGGAGGAGGCCGATCAGGCCGACCGCGAGGTCGTAGCCGGCGTGGGTCACGATCCCGGGCAGCGTGCTCCCCGAGGCGGAGCGCAGCCAGCCCAGCCCGAGGCCGAGCACGAAGACCTCCAGCGAGGCGAAGGTGATCCCGTACTGGGTATGGACGGTGGCGAAGAGGAAGGCGGTCGCCACCAGTCCGAACCGGGGCTGGAGGGCGCCTCGGAAGACGACCTCTTCCGCTACTCCTGCGATGACGGCTAAAAAGACCACCGCGGCGGGGTTGTCGAAGCGTCTGAAGAGAGCGGTGGTCACCCGGCTCACCTGCTCCTGGGTGCCGGGGGTGAGCACCGAGGCCGCCTTCTCGATGCCGGCTCCGAGCAGGATGAAGACCAGGATGCCGGCAGCGGCGATCGGCCACCAGTGGGCGCGAGGGGGCAGAAGTCCCAGGCGCGCGAGCGTCTCACGGGTCGATCGGCGGAGGAAGATGCCGACCCCTACGAAGCCGAGCAGGAGGAGCGGGACGTCCTGGGCCACGATGTCGGTGTTGGTCAGCGGCGGCCCCGCGGCGATCGCGCTCAGGACATCCTCAGAGAGCTGGGTTCCCAGCTGCAGCCCGGTGAAGAGGAGGGCCAGGACCACCGCCGCGTAGCCCACCGGCGAGCCGGGCCGCAGCGGGAGGACGCGGGCCGCGGCGCGCTGGACGGGTGGCCAGAGGTAGAGGAGGCCGAGCGCTCCGGCACCGATCAGCGGCAGGGCGATGGTGACCGCGCCGCGCGTTCCCCCCGCCACACTCCGGCCGATGGCCGTGCTCAGGGCGTACACGAGCAGAACCGCCAGCCCGGCGAGCACCGCCACGGCGGCCGCCGCGGCGCCTGCCGCAAGGGTCAGGATGCGGGCCACCCGGTTGCGCTCGCCCAGGTTGGCCACGATGAAGTAGGCCAGCACGGCGGCCAGCGCGGCAAGCGTGAGGACGTCGGCCATCAGTGTCTGGCCGGTCCGCCCTCAGCGGCGGGCGGCAGCCAAAGGCGCCTTGGCAGGCGGCTGAGCCCCGCCCGCAACCTCGAGCAACCCGCGCAGCATGTCCATCGGCATCGGGAACACGATCACCGTGTTCCGCTCGACTCCGATCTCGGTCAGGGTCTGGAGGTAGCGCAGCTGGAGGGCGCTGGGCTGCTGGGCGATCACCGTGGCGGCGTCGGTCAGCTGCTGGGCGGCCGCGAACTCACCCTCGGCGTGGATGATCTTGGCCCTCTTCTCCCGCTCGGCCTCCGCCTGCTTGGCCATGGCCCGCTGCATCGTCTGGGGCAGCTCGACGTCCTTGATCTCGACGGTCGAGACCTTGATCCCCCAGGGCTCGGTCTGCTCGTCGATGATGCGCTGCAGGGTGGAGTTGATCTTCTCCCGATTGGCGAGGAGCTCGTCCAGTGAGGACTGCCCCAGCACGCTCCGTAAAGTCGTCTGTGCTATCTGCGAGGTCGCGTTGATGAAATTGGCCACCTTGGTCACCGCGTGATTCGGATCCACCACCATGAAGTAGATGACGGCGTTGACCTTGATGGTCACGTTGTCGTGCGAGATCACCTCCTGGGGTGGGACCTCGAGCGTCACCGTCCGGAGATCCATCTTGACCAGGCGGTCGATCCCGAAGGGGATGATCAGGCGCAGGCCCGGACCCTTGAGATCCATCAACCGGCCCAGCCTGAAGAGCACCCCACGCTCGTACTCGTTGATGATGCGAACCGCGGACGTCAGGGCAACCAGGACCACGACGACGATCACCGCCAGGACGACGAGCGCGCCTATGTCCACCGGATTCTCCTCCCTTCGCACCCGCTCTCCAGCGGGGCTCGACCAATCTTAGAGTGTGCTCGCCGCCCTCAGCCGGGAAGGGGTTCCCGCCGAGGGCGCTCGGAGGGAGATTGCACAGGCAGAGCCTCGACCATCAGCTCCAGGCCTCGCACCGCCACGACCCGCACCGGCGCGCCGACGTCCAGCTCGCCGGACCGCGAGGTGGCCCGCCAGAGGGCGCCGTCGATGAAGACCATGCCCGAGGGCGCAAGGCGCTCGCGGACGCGGGCGGTGCGACCCACCAGGCTCTCCTCGCCCGCGGCATACGGCCGCCGGCGGGCGTCGATCACCTTGCGCAGGATGAAGGCAAAGGTGCCGCCGATCAGGAGCAGCGTGGCCAGCAGCAGGCCGACGTTGACGCCCTCAGCCAGAAAACCGGTGTCGATCAGGAGGAGGCCGCCGAGTGCCATGGCGACGATCCCACCGGTGGTCAGGACGCCGTGGGTCGAGGCCTTGAGGTCGATGACGAAGAGCACCACCGCGACCACGATCAAGAAGAGGCCGGTCAGGTTGGTGGGCAGGTTGAAGAGGCTCAGGGCTGCCAGGAGCGCCGCGATCGCCCCCACCACCCCGGGCAGTACGAGGCCCGGGTGGGTCACCCAGAAGCCGATCCCGATGATGGCCAGGAGCAGCAGCAGGTAGGCGATGTTGGGATCGACCAGCGCCTCGAGCAGCCGGTCGAAGTCGCTCAGCTCGAGCCGGTCGATCGCGGCGCCCGCGGTACGGAGGGTGTAGGTCCTGCCGCCCTTTGTGACCTGCCGGCCGTCGAGCGCCTGGAGCAGCGTGCCCAGGTCGCGGCTCTCGAGGTCGACCACCTGGCTCGGCCCAGGCGGCGTTGCGATGGTGGAGAGAGGCCAGCGCCCGCACGTAGGCGGCGGCGTCGTTCTCGACCTTGATCGACTCGATGTCGGTCGCCGAGGAGGGGCTGGCGCTGGGGTTGGGCACGGGATTGCTCCCGCCGATCGTCACCGGGTGCGCCGATCCGATGTTGGTCCCTGGCGCCATCGCCGCCACGTCCGCCGCCTCGGTGATGTAGAGGCCGGCCGATGCGGCGCGTGCCCCGGACGGTGAGACGAAGATCACCACGGGGACGGGCGCGCCCAGCATGTGCTTGATGATGTCGCGCATCGAGGTGTCGAGACCACCGGGCGTATCCAGGCTGATGACCAGGGCGGTGGCGTGCCCGGCGGCAGCCTGGTCGACGGCCTTGACCACGTAGCTGTCGGTGATGGGGTCTATCACCCCGTCGAGGGTCGCGACCACGACATGCTGGTCGGTGGCCGCCGCCGCCGCCGGGCCCCCGGCCAGGGCCAGCACCGCCACCCCGATCGCAGCGGCCGCCAGGCCGCCGGCACCCCTTCTCATGCCTCGATCATAAGACCCCACCGATACAATGGAAGCCGTGTCCGACGCTCCTTCGAACGGGGCCCGGGAGGCGGAGGAAGAGGAGTATCGAGCCCAGGTGGCCCGTTATCCGCGACTTTCCGACGCGGAGCAGGCGCGCCTGCTCGGCACTCACGGGCGCGAGCGGGAGGCGGCCGACAGGCGCTTGATCGAGCACAACCTGGACCTGGTCCTGGAGGCGGCCCATGAGCGGCGCGCGCGCGGTGTTCCCTTCGGTGACCTGTTCCAGGAGGGGACGGTCGGCCTGATCTCGGCCATCGAGCACTTCGCAGGACCGTCGCCGCAGTTCCGCTCGCGCTTGCGCCTGGCGATCGCGGCCGTGATGGCCGACGTCCTGGCCCAGACCGCGCAGGCCCAGCGCAACGACGAGGCCTTCGTTACCGCCTGCCGGCTCCTGGAGTCCGCCGGACGGCTGCTCGGGGCCAGGCTCGGGCGAGCGCCGACCGTCGCCGAGCTGGCCCGGCTGCTGCAGTGGGACGAGGGCCGGATCACGGTCATCCGGGAGATGCTCGACGGGGCTCGGGTGGTCCACGACCAGGAGCTCCTCGACTACCTGAACGATCTCGACGCCGACGACATCAGGACCGGCTGACCTTGCCCGCGACAACCATCGAGCGCACGCCTCTGTACGAGGAGCACCTGCGCCTGCACGCCCAGATGACCAACTTCGGCGGCTGGGCCATGCCGCTCCAGTACTCCTCGATCCGCGAGGAGCATCTCGCGGTGCGGCAGGCCGCCGGACTCTTCGACCTCTCGCACATGGGCGAGATCCAGGTCCGCGGCCAGGCAGCAGGCAGGCTGGTGCAGCGGATGGTCTCGCGCGACGTCGTGCGGATGCGGGCGGGACAGATCCAGTACGCGCTCCTCTGCACCGATTCCGGCGGCATCATCGACGACGTCCTGGTCTACGCCGAGGAGGCTGGCTACCAGCTCGTGGTCAACGCCTCGAACCAGGACCGCGACTTCGCCTGGATCTCCGATCACGCCTCAAGCGGGGAACAGGTATCGAACGCCGGTCGCGAGACTGCCCTGCTCGGGATCCAGGGCCCGCGTGCGCTCGAGATCATCCAGGAGTCGGCGGACCAGGACCTCAGCCCGGTGCGCTACTACAGGTTCGTAGACGGCGCGCTGGCCGGCGTGCGCTGCCGGTTCTCGCGGACCGGTTACACCGGTGAGGACGGCTTCGAGGTCTTCTGCACCAACGCCGACGCGCCCCGGCTCTGGCGGCTGCTCCTCGAACGAGGCGCCGGCCGCGGACTGAAACCGGCAGGGCTCGGCGCGCGCGACACCCTCCGGCTGGAAGCCGGGATGCGGCTGTACGGCAACGACATCGACGAGCAGACCAATCCCCTGGAAGCCGGCCTGGAGTGGACCGTCAGCCTGGACAAGGACTTCATCGGCCAAAAAGCCCTGCTCGAGGTGCAGCGAAGGGGACTGACCCGAAGGCTGGTCGGCCTCCGGATGCTCGATCGAAGCATCCCGCGCCACGGGTACGCGGTGGTGCGCGAGGGTGAGGCGGTTGGCACGGTCACGTCGGGGAACGTCTCCTTCAGCCTGGGCTACAACATCGCCATGGCCTACGTGCAGGTGGAGTGGGGCGAGCCGGGGTCACGGCTGGGGGTGAGAGTCCGCGATGCGGTGGCTGCGGGCGAGGTCGTGGCGCTGCCGTTCTACAGGCGGCCGCATCCAAAAATGAAGGGAGGGAAAGATGGCTGACGCAGGCGGCCTGCGCTTCCTCGAGTCTCACGAGTGGGTGCGGCAGGAGGAGGCTGGCGCGACCATCGGGATCAGCGACTACGCCCAGTCCCAGCTGGGTGACGTGATCTACCTCGAGCTGCCCGCGGTCGGGCAGCGGCTCGAAGCCGGGGCCCGCTTCGGCGTCGTCGAGTCGGTCAAGGCCGCCTCGGATCTCTACACCCCTGTGGCCGGCGAGGTCGCCGAGGTCAACGACGCGCTCAAGGATCATCCCGAGTACGTCAACCAGGACCCCTACGGCAGGGGCTGGATCCTCAAGCTCCGCGGGGTAAGCGCGAACCCGCGGCTCATGGACGAGCCCGCCTACAAGCGGCTCGTCGAGGGCGCCGAGCAGGCGTGAGCTACATCCCCAACGCACAGGGCGAGCGCGACCTGATGCTCCAGGACATCGGGCTCGACCGGATCGATGACCTCTTCCGGCAGATTCCGGCGCCGCTGCTGCTGGACCAGGTCCAGCTCCCGGATCCGCTCTCGGAGGTCGAGCTCGGCGCCTACTTCCGGATGCTGGGACGGCTCAACCAGCGAGTCACGGCGTCCAACAGCTTCATCGGCGCCGGCGCCTACCGGCGGTTCTCCCCGGCGATCGTCAACGCCATCATCTCGCGCCCCGACTTCTACACCACCTACACGCCCTACCAGGCTGAGGCGAGCCAGGGACTGCTCCAGGCGACCTACGAGTTCCAGAGCATGATCGCTCTCCTCACCGGACTCGACCTGGCCAATGCCTCCCTCTACGACGGCGCGACGGCTCTGGCGGAGGCGAGCCTGATGGCGTCGACGCACACCGGCCGGCGCGAGGTCGTGGTCGCCGGGATGCTGCACCCCGAATACGTCCAGGTGCTCAGGACCTACGCCCAGGCCCAGGACTACGAGGTGCGCGCCCTGGTCCCCGGCAAGGATGGCCGGGTGGACGCGCAGACGCTGGCCGCGGCGGTCTCCTCCCGGACCGCGGCGGTAATCCTGCAGCAGCCCAACTTCTACGGCCTCCTCGAAGACCCGTTTCCCATCTCTGAGCTGGCCCACCGCGCGGGCGCCCTGCTGATCGCGACCGTCGATCCGATCTCCCTCGCTCTCCTCGCGCCGCCGGGGGAGTACGGCGCCGACATCGCGGTCGGCGACGGGCAGCCGCTCGGCATTCCGCTCTCCTACGGCGGACCGTACCTCGGCTTCATCGCCTGCCGGCAGGCGTTGCTGAGACGGATGCCAGGCCGGCTGGTGGGGGCCACCGTCGACGGGCAGGGGCGGCGAGGGTTCGTGCTCACGCTGCAGGCGCGCGAGCAGCACATCCGCCGCGAGGGAGCGACCTCGAACATCACGACCAACCATGCGCTGATGGCGCTCGCGGCCACCGTCTACCTGGCCCACATGGGCCAGGCGGGCCTGCGCCAGCTGGCCGAGCTGTGCGTCCAGCGGGCCCATGCGCTGGCGGAGAGGATCGCGGAGCGGCCCGGCTACCGGCTGGCTTTCTCCGGTCCGTTCCTGTGGGAGTTCGTGGTCCGGTCAGAACGCTCGGCGCAGGCGGTGCACGATGCCATGCTGGCCCGCGGCATTCTTGCCGGGCTGCCGCTGCGCCGGCTCGTCGCCGGCCGGGACCACGAGCTGCTGGTCGCAGTCACCGAGATGAACGATCCCTCGGGGCTGGACCGCTACCTCAAGGCTCTTCCATGAGCGAGCCGCTGCTCTTCGAGCTGGGCCGGGCCGACCATCCGGCTCCGCGGCTGCCCGCCAGCGGCGTGGCCGAGCGACCGCTCGACAGCCTGGTGCCGGCGGAGCTGCGGCGCCGGAGCGCGCCCCCCATCCCTTCGCTGAGCGAGCCCGAGGTCGCACGTCATTTCGGACGCCTGGGCCGGCTCAATTTCAACCTGCACACCGGCCTCTACCCGTTGGGCTCCTGCACCATGAAGTACAACCCGACCGTGGACGAGGCGCTGGCGCGGCTGGAGGACTTCGCCGAGCTGCACCCTTATCACCCGGCCGACCAGGCCCAGGGCGCGCTGCGCCTGATGTGGGAGCTGGAGCAGGCGCTGATCGCCCTCACCGGTATGAGCCGGATGAGCCTGCAGCCGGCGGCCGGCGCGCACGGCGAGTGGACCGGCCTGCGGATCATCCAGGCCTACCATCGCAGCCGCGGCGAAAGCCGGGACCAGGTGATCGTGCCCGACAGCGCCCACGGGACGAACCCGGCGAGCGCGGCCCTCTCCCGTCTGCAGACCATCACCGTCAAGTCGGGAAGCGACGGCATGGTCCACCTGGAGGACCTTCGCGACAAGCTGTCGAACCGGACGGTCGCCATCATGCTCACCAATCCCAACACCTGCGGCCTTTTCGAGAAGGACATCCTGGAGATCGCCCGCCTGGCCCACGAGGTGGGAGCCCAGATGTACTACGACGGCGCCAACCTCAACGCCCTGGTCGGGGTGGCGCGGCCGGGCGACATGGGCTTCGACGTCGTCCACCTGAACCTGCACAAGACGTTTTCCACGCCTCACGGCGGAGGCGGGCCGGGCGCCGGCCCGGTCGGAGTCCAGGGCCACCTGGCGCCGTTCCTGCCCCTTCCGACCGTGGAGCGGGACGGCGAGCGGTATGCCTTCGACTACGACCGGCCGCGTTCGATCGGCAAGGTGCGGTCCTTCTACGGCAACTTCGGCATGCTGCTGCGGGCCTATGCCTACATCCGGACCTACGGCAACACCATCCACGAGGTGGCTCAGAACGCGGTGCTCAACGCCAGCTACCTGCGTCATCACCTCCGCCGCTACCTGGACGATGCCTTCCCCGGACCCTCGCTGCACGAGTTCGTGATGTCTGCCCGGCGGGCCAAGGCCCAGGGCGTCAGGGCCCTGGACATCGCCAAGCGTCTGATCGATCTCGGCTACCATCCGCCGACCATCTACTTCCCCCTGATCGTGCCCGAGGCGCTCATGATCGAGCCTACGGAAACGGAGTCCAAGGCCACCCTGGACGCCTTCATCAAGGCTTTCGAGCAGATCGCCGAGGAGATCGCCAGCGATCCGGAGCGCCTGCGGGGGGCGCCGCACCTCGCGCCCGTCGGGCGGCTGGACGAGGCGCGGGCGGCCCGTCAACCGGACCTGCGCTGGCGCCCGCCGGCGGCGCCAGAGGCCGAGCCGGCGGCCCAGGCCGCCGTCCCGGTGGGCTGAGCCCGCGGTTGCATACAATCTGGAGCATCGAAAATCAAGGGGGAGGAGTACCGCACATGAAGCGCTCAATCCCGATCGTCCTGGCCCTGGCCACCGGCCTGCTCGCCGCATGCGGAGGCTCGCCGAGCCCGGCCGGCAGCGGCAGCGCCGCAAAGGTCAGTCCACCGCCCAACACCGAGCTGCTCACCGACGGCACCCTGAGCATCGGCTCGGACATCGAGTACCCGCCGCAGGAGTCCTACAAGCTGGGGACCAAGATCCCGGAGGGCTTCGACGTCGACCTCGGCAACGCGATCGCGTCCAGGATGGGCCTGCAGGCCGACTGGATCAATACGACGTTCGACGGCATCATCCCGGGGCTGACCGCCAAGCACTATGACGTCATCATCTCGGCGATGACGATCACGGACGTGCGCCAGAAGACGGTCGACTTCGTTCCCTACTTCCGGGCCGGGGAGTCGTTCGTGGTGACCAAGAACTCTTCCCGCCACCCCACCAAGATCGAGGACCTGTGCGGGCTCCACGTGGCGGTGGAGAAGGGAACGGCGGAGCAGGACGAGGCCACCGGGCTCAACGCGTCAGGCGGCGCTTGCGCCTCGAACCAGGTGAAGATAGACGCCTTCGACGTCGATACCGAGGCCCTCAACCAGCTCAAGAAGGGGACGGTCGACGTCCACTTCACCGACTCGCCCGTCGCGGCCTATGAGATCAAGAAGGACTCGAGCCTCAAGCTGTCCGGTGGGATCATCGAGATCGCGCCGGAAGGGATCGGGATTCGGAAGGGGGATACGGCCATGCTCACTCCGGTGCAGCAGGCCTTCAAGTCCCTGGAGGACGACGGGACCTACGACTCGATCCTCAAGAAGTGGGGCCTTTCCGACGGAGACATTCGCAAGAGCTCATAGGCTGGCGTGAGGGGGTCGCCGGGGCAGGACCCCGGCGGCCCTCCATAATGATCGGCACGTGGGAGTCGGGATGATCGTGCCGGCGTATTTCGACTTCGATTTCTTCTGGAGCGTGCTCTGGCCGCCCTGGCATAGTCCGTTCCTGGCGGCGGCCGTCCTGGTCCTGGTGATGACGGTGGTGGCCCAGACCACGGGGGTGCTCCTGGGTTTCCCCCTGGCGCTCGGCCGGACCTCGCGCAACCGGCTGGTCAGGCTGCCGGTCGACTTCTACCTCTGGCTCTTTCGGGGTACGCCCCTGCTGCTCCAGATCCTGTTCTGGTACGACGGCCTCTCCGAGCTGACCGGGAATCCCAAGTACCTGTATCCCATCACCCGAAACGCCCTGGTGGCCGGGACGCTGGCCCTGGCCCTCAACGAGGCGGCCTACATGACCGAGATCATCCGGGCCGGACTGCAGGCCATCGACCCGGGCCAGTTCGACGCCGCCCGCGCCCTGGGGATGCGCCAGCGCCAGGTGATGCTGCGGATCGTGATCCCCCAGGCGCTGCGCATCATCGTGCCCCCCACCTTCAACGAGTACATCAACATGAGCAAGAATACCTCGCTGCTCTCGGTGATCGCGGTGGCCGAGCTGCTCGACACCGCGCAGGCCTACTTCGCGGTCAACTTCCGCTACTTCGAGGCGCTCTCCCTGGCCGCCGTCTACTACCTGGCGATCACCTCGCTCCTGACCGCGATCCAGCGCAGGATCGAGGCCCGCTTCGGCGAACGGCGCGACATCCCGATGCCCGCCATGCTGCCCTTCTGGCGCCGGGCCATCGGCTTGGCGGGGCCGATGAGATGAAGGAACCCGTCATCAAAGCCCGGGGAGTGCACAAGCGCTACCACGCGCTCGAGGTGCTCAAGGGCATCGACCTCGACGTCGCCGCGGGCGAGGTGGTGGTCATGATGGGGCCGTCGGGCTCGGGCAAATCCACCTTTCTGCGCTGCCTCAACCACCTGGAGAAGATCGACCAGGGCCGGATCGAGATCAACGGCCATCTGATCGGCTACCGCGAGCTGCCCGGCGGCCGCCTGGCGGAGCAGCCCGACCGGGTGGTGGCCAGGAGCCGGTCCCAGATCGGCATGGTCTTCCAGCGATTCAATCTGTTCGGCCACATGACCGTGATCGAAAACGTGATGGAGGCCCCGGTCCAGGTGCGCGGCCTGGCCCGCGCCGACGCGCGCGAGCGGGCACAGGCGCTCTTGAAACAGGTTGGACTGGAGGACAAGGCCGGCGCCTACCCGGCGCGCCTGTCGGGTGGGCAGCAGCAGCGGGTGGCCATCGCCCGGGCGCTGGCGATGGACCCCAAGGTCCTGCTCTTCGACGAGCCGACCTCCGCCCTGGACCCGGAGCTGGTGGGCGAGGTGCTCGATACCATGAAGAGCCTGGCCCGCGCCGGAATGACGATGGTCTGCGTCACCCATGAGGTGGGCTTCGCCCGCGAGGTGGCCGACCGGGCGGTCCTGATGGACGCAGGTGTGATCGTCGAGGAGGCTCCCCCGGCCCGCTTTTTCGGGTCTCCGCAGCATCCCCGGACGCAGCAGTTTCTGT
>VBIC01000080.1 GCA_005881425.1 Chloroflexota bacterium
CGTGGAGGAGGCGGTGCGGTTGATCGAGAAGCATGGCGGAAGCACCGCGGTCCTGACTCTGGGGCCGGAGCCGGCGATCGAGCAGCTGCGCGACGCGATGGCCCTGGGGATCGACCGCGCCATACTGCTCGAGACCGACGGCCGGGAGTGGGACCCGGTCGCCACCGCGGGCGCGATCGTCGAGGCGATCCAGCGCGAGCGCTCTTCAGGTCGAACGTACGACCTGATCCTCTTCGGCAACGAGTCGGCTGACAGCGCCGGCTACCAGGTCGGCATCCGCGTCGCCCACGCGCTCGACCTGCCCTGCGTCACCGGGGTCAAGGGGCTAGAGGTCGAGGCCGGGAAGGTGGGCGTCCGGCGCCAGACCGACTCCGGCTGGGAGACGGCCCAGCTGGCCCTGCCCGCGGTGCTCACGGTCAGGGAAGGCCTCAACCTCCCCCGCTACCCCTCGCTGCCGGGACGGCTCAAGGCCCGCAAGAAGGAGATCGAGCGTGTCCAGGTCCAGTGGCGGGACGGCGGGCTGGAGAAGGTGCGGCTCGAGCTTCCGGCGCAGGCGGCTCACACGGTGCGGATCCTGGGCGGGGATGGCGAGCCGGGCGCCCAGGTAGTCGATCTCCTCCAGCGGCTGAGGCTGCTGTGAGCGGCGTGGCCGCGGTAATCGAGCAGGTCGAGGGAGCGCCCACGCTGCTCTCCCTGGAGCTGCTGACCATGGCCCGGCGCCTGGCGCGGGAGATGGGCCAGGCGCTGGAAGCCCTGGCCATCGGCCCGGGCGGCGCTGCCAGCGCCGGCATCCTGTCGTCCTACGGAGTCAGCTTCCTCCACGTCGCGGACCACGAGCGGCTCGGCGCCTACGCGCCTGGAGCCTGGGCCCATACCGTCGTCCAGCTGGTCCAGGGGGCGCACCCGGCGGTGGTCATGGGGACCGGGAGCGACCGCGGCGCCGAGGTCATGGCCCACCTCGGGGCCCGGCTCGGTCTGCCCCTGGCCGCCAACTGCACCGAGGTCACCATCTCCCTCCCCCTTGAGGGGGGAGGGTGGGGTGGGGGTGCTGCGGGGGAGTTCCTGGTCACCCGCCAGCGCTGGGGCGGCAGCCTGCTCGAGGAGGCGCGGCTCAAAGGCGAGGTCAAGCTGCTGACCGTGGCCCCGCACGCCCTCACCGCCGAGGCGGAGCCGGCCCGAACCGAGGTCACCGTGGAGGTCCGGCGCCCATCGCTCGACGAGAAGGACTTTCGGGTCACGCTCTCGCCCCAGCCCAACCAAGGCAGCGGGAGGATCTCGCTGGCCCAGGCCCGGGTGGTGGTCGGGGGCGGGCGCGGAGTGGGCGGCGCCGAGGGCTTCAGGGCGCTCGAGGAGCTCGCCGCTCTGCTCGGCGGGGCGGTCGGCTGCTCGCGCGTGGTGACCAGCCTGGGCTGGAGGCCGCACTCCGACCAGGTGGGGCAGACCGGCACCCGCATCGCGCCCGACCTCTACATCGCCTGCGGCATCAGCGGCGCGATCCAGCACATGGTCGGCTGCCGGGCGGCGAAACAGATCCTGGCCATCAACACCGACAGGGACGCGCCCATCGTCGCCCAGGCCGACTACGCCGTGATCGGCGACGTCGGGACGGTGGTGGGCGCGGTCACGAGCGAGATCCGCAAGCGGCAGTCGCGTCCGGTCCCGTCCGCTCCGGACGCCCTGAGCCCCTGAGCCTCCTGGCCTGGGTCGCGCTGGGCGCGGTCCTCGCCGCCGGCGGAACGCTGATCGGGGCCGGCGGCGGCTTCATCCTCTCCCCCGTCCTGCTGCTGCTCTATCCGCACGATTCGCCGGCGCAGCTGACGGCGGTTTCGCTGGCCGCGGTCACCGCCAACGCCGTCTCCGGCTCCACTCGCTATTTCAGCATGCGCCGGGTGGACGTGCGGTCGGGCCTGATCCTGGGCGCCGCCACGCTCCCGGGCGCGGTGATCGGGGCCCTGGTCTCGGGAGCGCTCTCGCGACGCCTGCTCGACCTGGTCATGGGTGGCCTCCTCCTGGCCGTGGGCCTCTTCCTGGCCGTGAATCCGAGAGCCAGGTACGCGCTCTGGCCCGACACCGCCTCCATCGAGCGCTCGCTGACCGACTCGGTCGGGACCGCCTATCGCTACCGCTTCAACCTGCTGCTGGCGGCGGCGTCCTCCCTGGTGCTGGGCTTCACCGCCAGCGTGCTCGGCATCGGCGGGGGCGTGATCCAGGTCCCGCTGCTGACCACCTTCTTCAACTTCCCGGCCCACATCGCGGTGGCCACCTCGCTCTTCGTCCTCCTGATCACGGCCGGCGCGGGCACCCTCACCCACCTGCTGCGCGGCGACTACGCCCACTTCGCCGCGATCACCCTCGCGCTGGCCGCGGGCGCGGTCGTCGGCGGGCAGTTCGGAGCCCTGCTCTCGCAGCGACTGTCCGGCCACAACCTGATCCGGCTCCTCTCGGTAGCCCTGGCCGTGGTCGGCTTGCGCCTCCTGCTCCAGCCCTAGCCAATCGCTGTGCGGGTGGCAAAGGATCAGCTGGCCGCGGACAGGACCCGCTTGCTGTCGAGCGTGTATACGC
>VBIC01000017.1 GCA_005881425.1 Chloroflexota bacterium
CGGGCGGTCCTGATGGACGACGGCGTGATCGTCGAGGAGGCTCACCCGGACCGCTTTTTCGGGTCTCCCCAGCACCCCCGGACAAAGCAGTTTCTGTCCAAGATCCTGTGACCGGTCCCAGGCCCTGCTTTAGGCGAGCGCATAGGTCGATTTCAGCTTCATTTTGGTAGAATTCGAATACGCGGAGGCCCCCTCCTATTTGCTGAATCCGAAAGAGAGCACGCCGTCAGCCTACGACGCCAAGGCCATTCAGGTTTTGGAGGGTCTGGAGGCAGTCAGACGGCGACCCGGGATGTACATCGGCTCGACCGACAACCGGGGTCTCCACCACCTCATATACGAGATCGTCGACAACTCCATCGATGAGGCCCTCGCCGGATACTGCGACCGGATCGAGGTGACCCTGCACGCGGACGGATCGGCCTCCGTGGCCGACAACGGACGCGGCATTCCGGTCGACATCATGAAGGACCGGGGCAAGCCCGCGCTGGAGGTCGTACTCACGCTGCTCCATGCCGGCGGCAAGTTCGGCGGTGGCGGCTACAAGGTATCCGGCGGCCTGCACGGTGTCGGGCTGTCAGTCGTCAACGCCCTCTCCGAGAAGCTCGAGGTTCGGGTCATGCGTCACGGGAAGGAATACTTCCAGGAATACCGTCGCGGCAAGCCGGTCACCGACCTCAAGGCGGTGGGCAAGGCGGATACGACCGGCACCTACGTGCGCTTCATGCCCGACTCCCAGATCTTCGAGGAGCCGGGCTGGCAGTGGGACATCGTGGCCCACCGCCTGCGCGAGCTGGCCTTCCTCAACAAGGGCGTGACCATCGTCCTGCGTGACGAGAAGCGGGATCTGACCTATACCTTCTATTTCGAGGGCGGCATCGTCGCCTTCGTCAAGCATCTCAACCGCGACAAGGGCGTGGTCAACCTGCGTCCCATGTACGCCGAGCGTGAGATCGAAGGCACAACGATCGAGGTCGCGCTCCAGTACAACCAGGGTTTCGCCGAGACCGTCCTCGCCTTCGCCAACAACATCGACACCGTCGAAGGCGGCAGCCACGTGACCGGCTTCCGGTCGGCCCTGACTTCGGTCCTGAACAAATACGCGCGCAAGGCGGGCCTGGTCCGGGAGCAGGATCCCAACCTCGCCGGCGACGACGTCCGGGAGGGCCTCACGGCGGTGATCAGCGTCAAGCTGCGCGAGCCTCAGTTCGAGGGCCAGACCAAGACCAAGCTGGGCAACTCGGAGGTCCGCGGCCAGGTGGAGACGGTCTTCTCCGACGCCTACACCCAGTACCTGGAGGAGAATCCACCGGACGCGCGCCGGATCATCGAAAAGTGCCTGGTAGCGGCGCGGGCCCGCGAGGCCGCCAAGCGGGCACGCGACCTGGTCCAGCGCAAATCCTTGCTGGAATCCGCCACCCTGCCGGGGAAGCTGGCGGATTGCTCGGAGCGCGATCCCAGCCTGTGCGAGATCTACATCGTGGAGGGCGATTCGGCCGGCGGCTCGGCCAAGCAGGGGCGCGACCGGCGCTTCCAGGCGATCCTGCCCCTGCGAGGCAAGATCCTCAACGTCGAGAAGGCGCGGGAGGACAAGATCCTGACCTCGGAACAGATCCGCAACCTGATCACCGCGCTCGGGACGGGCGTCGGCGAGAAATTTGACATTACAAAGCTCAGATATCATCGCGTGATAGTCATGACTGATGCTGACGTCGATGGTTCTCACATCCGCACTCTCCTGCTCACCTTCTTCTTCCGCTACATGCCGCAGGTGATCAGCGCCCACAACCTCTACATCGCGCATCCGCCTCTCTACAAGATCCAGCGGGGCAAGGAGGTCTCCTACGCCTACACCGAGGAGCAGAAGAACCGCAAGCTGGCCCAGATGACGGGCAAGCCCGAGGTGAGCCGCTACAAGGGTCTGGGCGAGATGAACCCGGACCAGCTCTGGTCCACCACCATGAACCCGGAGAACCGGATGCTGATGCGGGTCGAGGTGGAGGACACCGTCGAGGCGGACAAGATCTTCGACATCCTGATGGGCAACGAGGTCGATCCCCGCAAGCACTTCATCCAGACGCACGCCAAGACTGTCCGCAACCTCGACGTCTAGAGGCGCCCCCATGCCCAAAGGTCCCGAGCCTCGCTCGCTGAAAATCGCCCTGGACGCGGTCGGAGGGGACCACGCGCCGGCCCAGGTGGTGTCGGGCGGGGTCGAGGCGCACCGGACCCTGGGCGTCGACATCGTCTTTATGGGGCCCAAGGGCCAGGTCGACGAGGCGCTGACCGCGGCCGGCGCGGGAAAGTGGGCGCAGATCGAGGATGCTCCCGAGGTGATCGCCATGGACGAGCACCCGGCCCAGGCGGTGCGGAGCAAGAAGGCGTCGTCGATCGTGCGTGGCGTGCAGATGGTGGCTGCGGGCCGGGCAGACGCCTTCGTCAGCGCCGGGAACAGCGGAGCGATCATGGCCGGAGCGCTCTTCGGCCTGCGCCGGATCGCTGGCGTCGACCGGCCGGCGATCGGCTCCCGGCTTCCGACGCTGAGCGGGCGCGACTGCTTCATCCTCGACGTGGGCGCCAACGCCGATGCCCGTCCTGACCACCTGGTCCAGTTCGCCTTGATGGGCGCCGTCTACGCTGAGCGCCTGCTGGGCATCGCCCAGCCGCGGGTCGCCCTGCTCAGCATCGGCGAAGAGGCAGGCAAGGGAAACCAGCTGGTCCAGGAAACCGATCCCCTGCTGCGGCGGCAGGAGGGTCTGCGCTTCACCGGCAACGTGGAGGGCAAGGACGTCTTTCGTGGACTGGCCGACGTCGTGGTCGCGGACGGCTTCACCGGGAACGTCCTGATCAAGACCGCGGAGGGCGCCGCCGAGTTCCTATTTCGCAGCCTTCGCGACGCGGTTCGCGGCGATCCGCTGGCGTTGATCGGGGGCGCCCTGGTCCAGCCCAAGATCCAGGCCCTGCGCCGTCGCGCCGACTGGCGGGAATTCGGCGGTGCACTCCTGCTCGGCGTCAACGGCGTGGTGGTGATCGCGCACGGCCGTTCGGACGCCAGGGCGATCGTGAGCGCGATCCGGGTGGCCAGGGACGCCGTGCGCAACGAGGTGGTGGCGACGATCGCGTCGGCCATGAGCCGCCGCGTAACGTCCCCCGTCCCGAGCTCGACGGAGGGCCCGTCCAGGGACGTAACATGACGGACATGAACCGGAACGGCGAGAGCCGCGAGCATCGCGTGGTGATCACCGGGATGGGTGTGCTCGCGCCCAACGGGAACGGCCTCGAGGAGTACTGGGACAGCCTGATCGAGGGGCGGTCGGGGCTGGGGATCGCGAGCTCCTTCGACGTCCACGACCTGCCCGTCAAGACGGTGGCCGAGCTGAAGCGGTTCGACCCCAAGGATTACATGGATTTCAAGGAAGCCAAGCGCATGGCCCGCTTCAGCCAGGTCGGCATCGCGGCGGCGCGCATGGCCCTGGACCAGTCCGGGCTGGACCTCGGCCGCGAGGACCGGACCCGGATCGGCTGCGAGGTCGGGACCGGCATCGGCGGCTTCCGGGAGATCGCCGAGGAGATCGAGGCCTTCACCCTGCGCGGAGAGCACGGACCGGAACGGATCTCGCCCTTCTTCGTCCCCCGCGTCATTCCCAACATGGCATCCTGCCAGATCGCCATCCATTTCGGCCTGGAAGGGCCCAACAACACCGACACCACCGCTTGCGCCGCCTCGACCCAGTCGCTGGGCAACGCCTATCGGGTACTGCAGCGCGGAGACGCGGACGTCATGCTCGCCGGCGGCGCCGAGGCCAATCTCTGCCGCTTCGGCCTGGCCTCCTTCGCCGCCATGCGGGTCCTCTCCACCCAGGTGGACGATCCCACCAAGGCCAGCCGGCCCTTCGACGCACAGCGTGACGGCTTCGTCCCCGGTGAGGGCGCGGGCATGCTCGTCCTGGAGACGTTGGAGCACGCCGAGTCCCGTGAGGCGGCGGTCTTCGCCGAGCTGATCGGCTTCGCCGTGACCGACGACGCCTTCCACATCGTCATGCCCGAGGAGGACGGCGATGGCCCCGCGCGCGCCATGCAGAAGGCCCTCGACGACGCCGGGCTGGGGCCCCAGGACGTCGACTACATCAACGCCCACGGCACCTCCACCCAGCTGAACGACAAGTCGGAGACCACCGCCATCAAGCGGGTCTTCGGCGAGCGTGCCGGCAAGATTCCGATCTCCAGCACCAAGTCGATGATCGGGCACCTGCTGGGAGCGGCCGGCGCGGTTGAGGCGATCGCCACCATCCTGAGCATGAACCACGGCATGGTCCACCCCACGATCAACCTGGAGCACCCTGACCCCGACTGCGACCTCGACTACGTGCCCAACCAGGCCCGCCGGCACGGCATCGACGTGGCGCTCTCGAACTCCTTCGGTTTCGGCGGCCAGAACGCCTGCATCCTGCTCAAGCGGTTTGAAGCGAACGGACAGCGCTAGCGCCGGGCGCGGCTGCCGCCCACACTTCCTTGGCGAAGAGGTGACCTGATCATGGAACCCCTGAACATCGGCACCATCCTGCCCCTGCAGCTCGAGAGCGAGATGCGCTCGAGCTACATGGACTACGCGATGAGCGTCATCGTCAGCCGGGCGCTCCCGGACGTAAGGGACGGCCTCAAGCCGGGCCAGCGCAGGATCCTCCACAACATGAACGAGCAGGGTATGACCGCAGGCGCCCGCTACCAGAAGTGCGCCGCGATCGTGGGCGACGTTCTCAAGCTCTATCACCCGCACGGCGACGCCGCGGTCTACGACACGCTGGTCCGGATGGCCCAGGACTTCTCGCTGCGCTATCCGCTGGTCGACGGCCAGGGGAACTTCGGCTCCATCGACGGCGACGCCGCGGCGGCCTACCGGTACACGGAGGCCCGCATGAGCGGCATCGCAGCGGAGCTGGTGGTCGACATCGAGAAAGACACGGTGGACTGGGTCGACAACTACGCCGCCACCCGCCAGGAGCCGACGGTCCTTCCCGCCCGGATCCCCAACCTGCTGATCAACGGATCGACCGGGATCGCCGTCGGGATGACCACCAACATCCCTCCGCACAACCTGACCGAGGTCTGCGAGGGGGAAGCCCACCTGATCGACCATCCGGACGCCACCACCGAGGACCTGATGAAGATCATCAGGGGACCCGACTTCCCCACCGGAGGCATCATCATCGGCCGGGAGGCGATCGCGGCCGCCTACGGTACGGGCCACGGGCGCCTGATCGTGCGGGCCCGGGTCAGCTTCGAGGAGGCACAGAGCGGTCGCGAGCGGATCATCGTCCATGAGATCCCCTACATGGTCAACAAGGCGACGCTGGTGGGCCGCATCGCGGAACTGGTCAGCGAGCGGAAGCTGGAGGGGATTGCCGACCTGAACGACGAATCGGACCGGCACGGAATGCGGATCGTGATCGAGCTCAAGAAGGACGCGCGTCCCCTGACCGTCCTCAACAACCTCTACAAGCACACGGCGCTGCAGACCACCTTCGGCGTGATCTCCCTGGCGCTGGTGGACGGCCGACCGGTGGTGCTCAACCTGAAGGCACTGCTCCAGCACCACATCGATCACCGGCGGACAGTTATCACCCGGCGAAGCCGCTACGAGCTGGAGCGGGCGCGAGACCGGGCGCACATCCTGGAGGGCCTGAAGATCGCCCTCGACAACCTGGACGCGGTGATCAAGACCATCCGCGAGTCTCAGGACGAAAAGCAGGCTCAGGAGCGGATGCAGGAGCGTTTCAAGCTCTCCGAGCGCCAGGCGAAGGCAATCATCGACATGCGGCTGGGACGGCTGACCCGCCTGGAGCGGGGCAAGGTCGAAGAGGAGTACGGGGAGATCATCAAGCGGATCGCCTATCTCGAAGACCTCTTGAAGAACCAGGCCAAGATCGACAGCCTGATCAAGGACGACCTGAACGAGCTGAAGAAGAAGTACGGGGATGCCCGCCGCACCCAGCTCGACTTCCAGGGGTCGGTGGAGCTCAACGAGGAAGACCTGGTGCCCAAGGAGGACGTGGTCGTGACGCTGACCCATCGCGGCTACGTCAAGCGCGTGCCGGCCACCACCTACCGTCCCCAGCGGCGTGGCGGCAAGGGCGTGCTCGGCGCCGCCAGGGTGGAGTCGGACTTCGTGGAGCACCTGGTGATCTCGTCGACCCACTCGGACATGCTCTTCTTCACCAACCACGGTTCCGTCTTCCGCCTTCGAGTGCACGAGATCCCGGACGTGAGCCGCCAGGCCAAGGGCCTCCCCATCGCCAACCTGATCGACATCGACCCCAAGGACAAGATCACGGCGGTGATCGGGATCACCGATTGGGCCGAAGACCGCTACCTGGTGATGGTGACCAGGCAGGGCACCATAAAGAAGACGCCGGCACGGCTGTACAGCCAGGTCCGGCGCAACGGCCTGATCGCGATCAACCTGAACGAGGGTGACGAGCTCAACTGGGTCAAGCTCAGCTCAGGTTCGGACGAGCTGATCATCGCCACCACCGACGGCAAGGCAATCCGCTTCAACGAGAAGCAGGTCCGGCCCATGGGCCGTGACACGCAGGGCGTCCGCGGCATCACCCTGCGAGATGGTGCGCTCGTAGCCGGCTTCGACATCCTTCGCAAGGATGCCCACCTGCTGGTGGTCTCGGCGCGCGGCTACGGCAAGCTGACGCCGGTGGACGAGTATCCGGCGCACAGCCGGGGCGGCCAGGGTGTCTACACCCTGGCTGTAACCGACCGGACCGGGCCCCTGGTCGGGATGCGGGTGGTGATCAGCCCCGAGGAGGAGCAGCTGATCGTCATTTCCGAGGGTGGACAGGTGATCCGCACCCCGGTGGAGAACATCCGCAAGAGCGGCCGTCAGACCCAGGGCGTGATCATCATGCGGTTGGAGGAAGGGGACACGGTGGCCACGATCGCCGGCGTGCGCGGGACCGAGGAGGAGGAGGCGTAGCGCCGCTTCCTGCCGTCGCCCTGGTGCTGGTGGCAGCCGGCGCCGTCTTTCTCGTCGTCGGGGGAAGCACGGCCTGGCGCGCCCAGCGGGCTGCACGGGCGCGAGCCCGGGCGCTGGCGGAGCTCACGGCGGAGGAGGCGGAGCGCTTCGCCGACCTGGCGGACCGGCTGAACCGGCACGGCTTCGAGCTCCAGCACACGTTCGACGAGTTGGCGCCCAGGCTGGCGGCGTGGTCCGCCTTCCTGCGCCGGCCGCTGGTCGCGGCCGCGATGCCATGGGTCCTGCGCCGCCTGCTCGGCCGTCCGCTTCGCCGCCGTCACTAACGAACGTCTGTCCCCCTCCTTTCACCGATGCGCCTGCTTGTCAACGAATGCAAACTGGCCTAAACATCGAATATCGATGAGGGAGGGCTCGACCGGTGAAACCTCGCAGTCTCGTCGTCTTGATCCTCGTCGCTGTTCTTATGACCGGCCCGGTCATAGGTTCGACAACTGCCGCCGCCGGTAATATCAACTGCCCCACGCTGGGAGCCGTCCGCTCAGTACCCATGCCGGCGCGCGGTTTCGCCGTCGTGAGTGAAGGAACTGTCACCGCCGACTGCAGGCTGGTCTTCGCGCCCGACCGAGTGGTGCCCATCTCGCAAATGCCGGCGGCGCCCTCGGGGCCGCAGTATGTGATCGGTCACGGGCGCGTCAGCGCCGGCGATCCGGAGGCGACCGTCTATCAGCGGAGTTGGGACTGCTGCAACATTCTGATGAACGCCCTTTATACGACCCTCGTCTGGAACGCCTATGGCTCCTATGTGTACACGACGAACCAGTGGAATACCACCGTCTATCACACTGAGCTATGGCCCAGCCGCGGTTGGTGGCTGGACTACCAGCAGCTCTGGTACTCGAACGGCTGCCAGTATTGCTGGTCGCGTACCATCAGTGGTAAGGCGGGCTTCGGGTATCAAGGGGTATTCGACCCCACTGGAACCGTGTACTACAACACGTATCTCAATACGATGCAGGGCAATGGCGACGGATCCTGGTACTGCACCTGGCAGTTCTGGTGGCGAAACTCAGCCCCAGGCTGGAAGCCGCAAAATTGGTGCGCCAATGGCTACAACCCCTAGGCGAAGGTCATGGCTTCTGGTCGTGATTGGCATCGTGGCCGGCATTGCCGGCGGATTCGCATCGGTCGCGCTGGGTGCCACCGGGGTGGTGCTGGCGGTTGTGATCGTGGGCCTGGCCGCGGCTGCGATCCCGCGTGACCGCCTGGTCTTCCCGCTGACTCTGGCCGGCCTTGGCGTGGGCGGTCTCCTGACGCTGGCTTCGACTCTACTGACGGCCAGGCTCTGCACGGCGACGGCCGGCAGCGCGTCGAGCAGCAGTCCCTCCGCAAGTAGCTGCTACCTGCCGCTAACGCTCGTGGCGGCCGTCGTCTTCGCTGGACTCGGGCTGGCGGGCGTGCTGGGCACATACCTGGGCGCCCGGCGTTGATGCGTCACTGACGTTTCAGGGAGCGACGTCTACGAAGAGGATGGTCGTAGCCTGAGGCGCTCCCCAGCTCAGGTTCAGCCGCCAGCATCCCGGGGCGGGTAGGTCGAGATAGGTGATGTAGACCTCCGCATCGACGACGTCCGCGGGGATCGCGAGATGGACCGTGTCGCCGGTCGTGGCCCTGGCCTCGATCCGGAGCGGGGTGCCCAGCCTCGGAGAGCGGACGCCGAAGACGACCTTGTTCGCCGGATTGGTCGGGTGGCCGGCGCGCACCGGCTGGGCGACCAGGATGGCGACCGCCGTCGGGGGCGTCGCAAGGACGTAGGGAGTTGTAGCGTCCGTCGGGTCCGGAGCCCAGGCCGGCCGGCCTCCGATGGCGGCGGGGGTGAAGGCGCAGCCTCCCGCAGCCGGACGCTCGGTCACGGGGGCGGACTGAGGCGCGCCGGAGCTCGTGGCGGAGTCGCACCCCGCCGCGAGCACGAGGATGGAGGCCGCCGCGCGGGCGATCGGGATCACGCCATGCCCCAGACCGTCAGGGCGCCGGCTGTCGCAGCTCCGGCCAGCAGTGCCAGGAGGGCAACCCGGCGCATCGCGGGCTCCAGCGCCATGATCCGGTACTGGAGCCAGACCGGCTCCTGCAGGTCCTCAGGCGACCAGGGATGGGCGGGGACGGCGAGCACCAGCGCGGCCGCCGGCACGGTGAACCCGATCGCGTAGAGGAGGCCGCTCCACCAGGGGACCAGCCCCAGCGCAGCCAGCGCCAGCGCGGCCCAGGATAGGGACGTGACCCGGAAGGTGGTCACCACCAGCCCGGTGTCCAGGCCCCAGAGGAGGGCGCCGGCGCTGGGCCCGAACCGGTGGAAGAGCTGCTTCGGCGTCTGCCGCCGCCACATGGGCGTGTGCAGTCCGAAGGCGCCCAGGTCGACCAGCGCCAGGGCGGCGAGCGCCGCCGCCGCCACCAGGGAGGGCGCCGGCGTTCGGTGCAGCCAGCCGAAGAGCGCCTCGCCCGCGAGGGAAACGACGGCGAAGATGGCGAGCGCGGAAACTGCGAAGCCGAGGGACAGCGTGCCCATCGGCCGGCGATAGGCGAGGTCAGGGGATGAACGCCCCTTCACGAGGGGCCGGAGGTACCCGATGAACGAGACGCCTCAGAGACTGAAGACCTGGACCGCACCGGCCATCGCCACGAGGGGCAGCAGCGCCGTCGCCATGGGCACCTCCTTTCCCCGAAGGGGAGTTGCGATTAGCGGAGTCGCTCAGCAGCTGTTGGGTCGCACGGTCCAGAGCGCCGAGCAGTAGCTCGAGGAGTAGCAGGTGTTGACGCCGTTCGGAACGCATTCGCCGCAGGCGTAGAGCCGCTGGAACGGCGGGCTGCCCGAGCAGCACGTCCACGAATGCATGGTGTAGCCGCTCTTGCAATAGTAGTAGCCGGAGCTGTTGATCGGGCAGTTGGGCGGACAGTAGTTCAGGCAGCAGCAGCGATAGCTGCAGCAGGCCGCGGCGGCGGTCGTCGTCGTCATCAGGCCGGCCACGCCGCCGACCGTGCCGATGCCGATCTTACCCAGCCAGCCCAGGAATCCACGACGATTTCTCTCGACTTCGAACTCGGTCGCGACCAGTCCCTCGTCAATCAAAGGTGTTCACCTCCTTTTCAAGAAATCTCGTTCGACAGCGTTCAGCGTGCGTCGGAAGGAGTAGCGACGACGACCAGGTCGGCCTCCCGGACCTGCTTGCGGGCCAGCGCGCGCTTGCGCTCGACCATCGGCAGCGAGGCGTAGAGCTGGCGCACCGTGGGCACGGTGTGCGCCTCGACCATCCGCCCCTCCTCGATCGCGATCGCGGCGGGGGTGATGTCCAGGCCGATGGCTTCCGTGATCGCGTGGTCGGCGTCGACCAGGATGCGGTCTCCATAGAGGCGGAAGTCCTCGAGGAACTGGCTGGCATCCCCGGAGAGGACCGGGACGACCACGACCCACAGGTGAGGCGGCAGGGCGCCGCCGTCGAGGGCGGCGGCGAGCGTCCGGCAGGTCTCGCACTTGTTGGAAAGGAACAGGACGAGCGCCCGGGGGACGGCGTCCAGGTTGGCCGGCAGGCCGGCGCCGCTGGCCAGGCTTGTCCACCATGTCGAGATAGATGCGCATCTGCCGGATCTGCTCGAACATCTCGATCATGGCGCCGAACTGGATGAAGACCACGGCGCCGATAGCGCAGATCAGCGCGAGGCTCGCCAGCGTCAGGATCATCAGTGGTCACCTCCTCCCTTTCCTGATTGAGTCGACTGCGCGATCGATACGGCGATGGTGATCCGGTCGGCGTGCAGCTCGCGCCAGAGCGGGATCTCCCGGTAGATCTGGGTCGCGATCAGGCTCAGCAGCAGGAACCCGAGCAACAGCCCGCCCTCCTGCAGCGTCCAGTCCGGAGGCCGCGCCTGGGCCAGGCCGGCGACGGCCAACCACGCGGGAAGCAGCGCCACCTGGCGCCGGCCGAGCTTGTGGCTGCCCACGGCGCCGAGACAGCTGCAGGCGATCGAGCGCTTCCGGGCGATGGCGGTGAGGCCGGCGCCGGCGAAGGCCAGGGCGAGCAGGCAGACCAGCAGCCGCGGCCAGGCAGAGGCGGGGATGAGGAGGAGGCCCGCGCCGGTCGCGAACTCCGCCGCGACGACGGCCATCGCGGTGGATGGCGCCAGCAGCCGCGGCACCCCGAGGGCTTTCAGCGTGCGCCCGAAGGCGTCCAGCGATTGTGCCTTGAGCAGCGCCGCCCAGACCAGCGCGACCGCCGGGATCACCTGCGCAACCGCCGGGATCGCGTGCGCCGCAGCAGCAGCCGCTGCGCCCATGCTTGCCCCCACCCGATGACGGTGCCATGCGATGCAAACAGCGACAAGTCGGGGAAAGAGCTGTCCCCTAAATGCCCGACCTTTCAATGCGGGTCATGACGCGCTACTGTATGAGTCTCGTTCGACCTGTCAGCGGTGAGGGGGTGCCAGCGATGGGGAGGCGCGATGACAGAAGCGAGCGGCGTAGAGTGCACCTGTCGCCACGCCAGGCGCAGATCGTGTCACTGATCGCGTCGGGACACTCGACCAAGGAGATCGCCCTGCGCCTCGGCATGTCGCCGCACACCGTGCAGTGTCACGTGGACCGCCTGTTCTCGCGGTACGACGTCCACTCGCGGGCGCAGCTGGTGGCTTCCTGCGCCGGCTGGATGGTCGGCTTGGAAATCGGCTGGGCCGGCGGATAGCAAGGGCCGCCCGGCGGCAACAGTTCAGGCGGCGACGACGCGGTCCTTGCCGGTGCGCTTCGCGGTGAGCAGGTTCTCGTCGGCGCGCTTGAAGAAGGAAAACGCGTTGTCCTCCTCCGGCCGGTAGCTGGTCACTCCGGCGCTCACCGAGAGGTCGAGCTTGGGGATGCCGTGGGCCTCGTCGCCGTAGGGACTCGCCCGGATCTCGGCCAGGATCCGTTCCGCCACCGCCCGGGCGGTCTCCAGGTCTCCTTCGGTGACGATGATGCAGAACTCGTCGCCGCCGTAGCGGACGAGCACGTTCGCCTTGCGGGTGTGCCGCTGGATCGAGTCGGCCAGATGGCGGATGACCCGGTCGCCCACCGAGTGGCCGTGCGTGTCGTTGATGACCTTGAAGTTGTCGATGTCGAGCACGATCAAGGAGAGGGGCGCCTTGCTCCGGGAGGCCCGGCTCAGCTCTCGCTGGAGGTGCTCCTGGAAGAAGCGGTAATTGTAGAGCCCGGTGAGGCCGTCGGTGAGCGCCTGCTCCTCGCTGGCGACCAGCCGCTCGAGCATGACCAGGCTGTTGACCGACTGAGCCGCCAGCATCGATAGCAGGTGCAGGTCGGACTCCGGATCCCGGCTCGCTTCCGGTCCGTAGACTCCGAGCGTGCCCCGGACGCGCTCCTGCTGCAGGAGGGGTGTGATCGTGACCGACCCCGCCACGTCCGAACGTCCCAGCAGGTGCTGGCTCCAGGGGCTCTGCGAGGAGTCCGGGACCGACAAGGGGCGGCGTGACTGGAGGACGAAGTCGCTCATCTCCCCCAGCAGCCGGCGCAGGTCGCCAGAGTCGTCGGGCTCGGGTCCCGAGTAGGCTTCCTCGCGTTCCCCCTGCTCGCCCTGGAGGACGAGCAGCGCCGCCCGCCCGCGCAGCAGCCGGGTGCTGAGGTTGAGGATCATGTCGGTCAGCACCTCGTAGCTGAGGTTGGTCATGATCGAGTCGAAGGCCCGGAGCACGCTCAGCTCGTCCTGGTGCTTGTAGCTCTGGGCGACCACGTGCTGGACCAGGGTCTGGACCAGGTTGGCCGCCTCCATGATCTCGCCCGGGGCCACCACGCGGATCTCGCCCACCGCCCGCATCAGGTTGTCCGGATGGATGGGCAGCGACCGGGCCAGCTCGTACACGGTCGGGAAGTCGGGGGAGGCGACGGCGAAGGGCTCACTGATCAGGCGCCCCAGGGCATGGCTGTTGTCTCGAATGGGGATGACCAGGTGGGCGACCTGGGCGCCGTCGAAGCGCAGCTGCGGAATCTCTCCATTGAGTGAGGCGGTGCTGTGGCCCAGCTCGCAGCGGCCGAAGTTCTGCAGCAAGAGGCAGAAGTCAGGCGCGGGAACGCCGGGCGGGATCTGATACCCGTCGGCGGCGTCGGCGCCGAGCTGGACCCCGGTCCGGGCGTAGAAATTCTGTAATGCGGCCCGCATCACGTCGTGATTGACGACGTAGGAGAGCCGTACCGTGGCTGTTTCAGCAGTCAAAAAGAGATCTTCCCCAGTGGCGCCGCGACTTGGTCATTATACCGGTGGCACCTCATTCTCTTGTACCTGAAAGTCCTCGCCGAAGCATCCGCCGAAGTCCCCTTGACAGCGCGTCCGCTATGGTTCTCGATAATCGGTATCGGCGGCACGAACTCCATGCAGGACGTTCTCCTCCACTACCTCGAAGTGAACTTCGTGGACATCGCCGACCAGCTCGCCCAGGCGCGCGGCGGGGAGCGTCCACCCGATGCCGAGCGCGCCGCCGCCGCCTCCTGGCTGCGGGGCCTGATCCGCCAGCTTCGCGTCGACGGCCGGGGCGGAGCGAGTACGCGTCCCGGCGACTCGCCCACTCCCGCCTGGCGCACGGTCGACGACATGGTGTCGGCGACCGGGGTGGCGGTGGCAGCGCCTGAGCGGGCCGTACTGGACCACTTCTTCACGCTGTTCGCCAGCTCGATGGCCCGGACGCGGTCCGCAGCGCCGGAATCCTCCGCCGGCGAGGCCAGCCCCATGGAGGCCAGCGCCACTCCTGTCCAGGACGCGGCGGCGCCCGCGGCAGAGGCGGCCCCAATCCCGGCCGGGGAAAGCGCGCAGGCGGCGCCGGCGCGGCTGGTCGGGGAGCAGGTGCCGGGCTGGCTGCACACGGTGCTGCTGGCGGCCGCGCAGCAGGCGCTGGACCTGCTCCAGGTGGACGCCAGCCAGGTATTCACGACCGGCGAGGACCGCAGCTTCGTGCTCCGGGCGGGCGTCCCGACCGACTCACTGGCCGCACCCGAGGCGGGCAGCGCCTTCAAGGGCGGGCTCCTGGCGGCGGCTCTCGCCTCCAGCGAGGTGCTGAGCGTGGAGGACCTGGCCGCCACCGCCCTGACGTCCGAGGAAGCCGCCTGGGTTGATGCCGGTTACCGCGGCTTCGCGGCGATCGCGCTGGCGCCGCCCCTGGAACGGCCGGTGGGGGTGCTGGCCCTCTTCCGGCGCACGCCCTGGCGGCTCGACCGCAAGGATGCGCGCCGCCTGGAGGACCTGGCCGCCGAGGCGCTGGCAGCGCTCCGGCCGCACAGCCT
>VBIC01000018.1 GCA_005881425.1 Chloroflexota bacterium
GTCTCGTCGGGCAGCGTGAAGAGGCTGCGGCGGATGCTCTGGATGATGGTGGGGAAGCTCGCTCCCGGGCCGCTGGTGTTGCCCGGTCCGCCGGGAAAGAGCGTGTCGCCGCTGAAGAGGAGGTCGTCGATCGTGAAGCAGGTGCTCCCCGGGGTGTGCCCAGGCGTGTGCACGGCGCGCAGCTCCCGGTCGCCGAAACGGAAGACCTCGCCGTCGCCGACGCGATGATCGGGCGGGATGGGCATCATCTTCTCGTCGTCCGGATGGCAGGCGAAGCGGGCCCCGGTCGAACCCCGGACCGCGGTCAGCGCCTGAACGTGGTCAGCATGCCCGTGGGTGGTCAGTATGGTGCTGACGTGAAGGCCCTCGAGCTCCTTCAGGATGCGCGGAGCCTCGTTGGCGGCGTCGATCAGGAGGGCCTCCCTGGCCTTGACGTCGGTGAGCAGGTAGACGTTGTTGTCGTAAGGGCCCACCGAAAACGTGGTTACCCGATAGGGCCCGTCGCGCACAATCGCCATCGCTCCAGTCTACGCAGTGAGGACCACCGGCCAGCCGTCGAATCATAGAATGGATGGCCATGCCCGAGCGCCGTATCGGCATGCACGTGCGGACCGGACGGGGACTCGAGCGCGCGGCGGCGTCGATCGCGGAGCTGCGCCTCGACACGATCGCGCTCTTCACCGGAAACCCGAGCGCCTGGCGCTCGGCAGCGGTCGACGTGCGGGCCACGGACCAGTTCCGGAAGGAGATGGAGCGCCTGGACGTGCGCCCGGTGCTTTCCCACGCCATGTACCTGATCAACCTGGCCAGCCCCAACCCGACCTTCTATCAGAAGTCCCAGGACGCCCTGGTCGAAGAGCTGGTGCGGGCCCCCGCCTACGGCTGCGACGACGTCGTCGCCCACATCGGCAGCCACATGGGCGAAGGCCGTGAGGCCGGAATCGCCCGCGCGGTCAAGGCGCTCGACGCCGTCCTGAGCCGGGCCGCGGGTGGGTCAGGCCTGCTGCTCGAGATCTCGGCGGGAGGCGGAGCCTACATCGGCTCCCGCTTCGAGGACGTGGCCGAGATCCTGGACGCGCTGCCCCAGCACGCGCCCCGGCTGGGCGTCTGCCTCGACACCGCCCATGCCTACGCCTCGGGCTACGACCTGGCCGGGAAGGAGGGGATGCGGGCCGCGATCGACCGCCTGGTGGAGCTGGTCCCGGCGGCGCGGGTCCGCGCCTGCCACTGCAACGACACGACGGTCGCCTGCGGCGGCAAGGCCGACCGCCACCACCACGTGGGCCAGGGCAACATCGGGATGGAGGGTTTCCGGGAGCTGCTCCACGACCCGGCCCTCGCCCACGCGGCCTTCATCCTCGAGACCCCGGGCGAGGAGATGCTGGAAGGCCTCCAGAACCTGACCACGCTGCGGGAGCTGGCCCGATGAGCGTGCCGGCGCTCGCGGCGGTCCTCTTCGACTACGGCCACACCCTGATCCACTTCGAGGAGAACCCGCACGCCCGCCTCAGCGACGCCTACCAGCGCATCAACCAGCTGCTCCGCAAGGAGCTGGCCCGCGAGATCCCGGAGGCGGAGTCGCTGATCCGGGACATCTCCATGGTCGTGGACGCGGAGATCCAGGCGGACTACCAGGCGGGACGGCCGGAGGAGGTGGAGATCGCCGGCATCTACGACCGGGCGCTGCGACGGATCGGCCTCGAGCTGGCCCCGGAGCTGATCGAGCAGGTGATGGAGCTGGAGCAGGAGGGCTGGCTCGAGAGCGTGCACGTCGGCGCCGACGTCTTACCCACCCTGCGCCGTCTCCACCAGTCCGGCCTGCGGACGGGGGTGGTCTCCAACGCCGCCTACCGCCCCCGGCTGATGCGCCGCCAGATCGAGGTCCTGGGGCTGCTGCCTCATCTCGACAGCCTCACCTTCTCCTCCGAGGTGGGATTGCGCAAGCCGCACCCCGCGATCTACCGGGCCGCGCTGGAGAAGCTCGACGTCCCGGCGCAGGCCACCCTGTTCGTGGGCGACCGCCTGCGCGAGGACGTGCGCGGGCCGAAGGCGCTGGGCATGCGGGCGGTCCTGCTCCGGGAGTGGCGGCGCGAGGAGGATCAGGAGGGGGAGGCGGACTTCACGGTGGACCGGCTCTCCGAGGTGGCAGACGTGGTGGCCGGACTGCTCGAGCGGGAGGGGACCACGGGCCGGCGGGAGAAGACGCATAATTGACACGCGGAGTGGGGCCTCAGGGCCAGGAGGGCATCGTGGAGTTCCGCGAATATCTGAAGCGGAAGTGTCGCGAGCAGAACATCTCGCTGCACCGGCTCGCAGTGCGCTGCGATCTCAACCAGATCTATTTCTACCAGGCGATCAACAAGAACAAGGAGAATCCACCGCCCTGGGTGCTGCGCCGCGCCGCGCCCCACCTGGGAGTGAGCTTCGTCGAGCTGATGATCGCCGCCGGGCATCTCACCGAGGACGACCTGAGGGAGCATACGCTGCGTTCGCAGCAGCGCAAGCACGCGCCCGAGCGCGAACGAGTGCCCGTCTAGAGATCTACCGGGCGCATTTGCGGCTCGCGAACGGTCTGCCCGCGGCCGGCCGCACTAAACGGAAGTAGGCCCGCCGCCGGCGACGAAGCCGCTGTAGCGGTAGACGATGTCGTAGCGGAAGCTGCCCGCCACCATCGAGATCTTGAGCTGGTGCATGTAGTGGTCGCTGGCGGCGATCCAGACCTCGACCTGGATCCCGGCGGTGCTCAGCTCGGCGGCGTCCGCGGCGCTCAGCGACGTGCCGGGATCGGCCTGGAGCTGAGCCACGTACCTGGCCGGGTCGACGTTCAAGGAGTAGTGGTGGACGTAGACGCCGTCCATCACCAGGTCGCCCAGGTCGTCAGCGGCGCGGAAGGACCTGGCGAACTGCAGGTTGTCCATCGGATCCAGGCCCGGCGCCAGCTGGCCGGTCTTCCCGTTGGTCACGTCCTTCCAGGGCTGGCCCTGGTAGCGGGCGTAGCGATGGCCTCCCTCCACCTTCTCGTCGATCCCCACCACCGTGTCGTCCAGCCCAGGGACGCCGGCCGGGACCCGCAGCTGATAGGACATCGTCTCCTGGTTGGGATAGGTCAGGGAACCCTCTCCCGTGACCTGGACGCTGGAGCCGCCGACCACCATGGTGCCGCCCAGCGACAGCTTCAGGCTGCGCAGCGAGCGCATCGCCTCGCCGCTCTGGGCGATGAGCGGCGTGGGATCGGAGAGGAGCGTGGTGGCCGGGGCCGGCTGGCCGGAGGTCAGGCCCCCCTTGACCACGAAGAGGGACACGCCCACCAGCCCCAGGGCGGCGGCGATCCAGCGGCCGAACATCCACATGTCTTCGACCGCGCCGATCAGCTTGCGTGGTTCCAGGCCAGCCAGCCAGTTGCGCATCAGGGGGATGACGCGAGCGTGAGACGCTCCTTGCTGCGAGGGTGGACGGCTGAAGAGGCCCGCCGGAAGGGAGGGATGGCGTTGGAGGGAATCGGGGACTGGTTGAGGGTTACCGGCGGGCCTCGCCAGCGCGGGCATGATACGACGGATGGGGCCGCGTAACACGGCCTTCGCCGGACCGTGACCGGGGCGTCACCCCCGCCTGCGCGAGGCCGATCCGGGAGCCGACGCCTATACTGCCGCTGAGTTCAGATGGACACCGTGCTGCTCCCGATCGAGCCGGCTCGGCTGGAAGGGGCGCTGGCGCCCTTCGGCGCCTCCACCGGGCTTCCGGGCGAGGCCTACACCTCCCCGGCGACGTTCGCCTGGGAGATGCGCCATTTCTTCGAGGACTCCTGGGTCTGCGTCGGCCGGTCGGCGGACCTGCCCCAGGCCGGCGACCGGCGGGCCGTCAAGGCCGGCGCCGAGTCCGCCCTCCTGCTCCGGGACACGGAGGGGACGCCGAGCGCCTTCTTCAACGTCTGCCGCCACCGCGGGCACGAGCTGCTGGAGGCCGGGGAGACGGCGTCCGGCGAGCGGGTCGCGTGCCCCTACCACGGCTGGGAGTACGCCCTCGACGGCCGCCTGCGCTCGGCACCCAGGCTCGGCCGCCGGGCCAGCTTCCAGGTGGGGGAGCACGGACTGGCGCCGATGCGTCTTTCGGAGTGGAACGGCTGGCTCTTCGTCAACGTCTCGGGCGAAGCGCCCGACCTGGCCCGCCACCTGGGCAACCTGGAGGAGCACGTCCTGGCCTACGCGCCGGCCGGGCTGGTGAGCGCCGCCCGCCAGAGCTACCTGGTGCGGGCCAACTGGAAGCTGATCGGTGAGAACTATCACGAGTGCTACCACTGCCCCCAGATCCATCCCGAGCTCTGCCGGGTCACCCCCAGCGACAGCGGCGAGAACTACGCTCCGACCGGGGCCTGGGTGGGGGGATCGATGGACCTGATGGAGCACGCTCAGACGATGTCGATGAGCGGCCGGAGCGGCGGTTTCCCGCTGCCCGGGCTGTCCGACCGGCAGCGCCGGCAGGTCTATTACCTGGGTGTCTTTCCCAACCTCTATCTGAGCCTCCACCCCGATTACGTGCTCACCCACCGGGTGGAGCCGGTCGGCCCCGACTCCAGCCGCGTCGAATGCGAGTACCTCTTCAGCCCCAGGGCGCTGGCGGGCGGTGGCTTCGATCCCTCATACGCCACCGAGTTCTGGGACGTCACCAACAAAGAGGACTGGGCGGCCTGCGAGTCGGTGCAGCGGGGCGTCTCGTCCCGGGCATTCCAGCCCGGTCCGATCTCCGGCCCGGAAGACGCCGTCTATCAGTTCATCACCATGGTCGCCGACGGCTATGTCACCGGCCGCGTGTCGCGGCCACGGGTGCCGTGACTGGCTTCGCCTGGTAACTGAATGCGGGTCGTCATGCACGTCGACCTGGATGCGTTCTACGCCTCGGTCGAGCAGCTGCGCCGCCCCGAGCTGCGCGGGCGGCCGGTGGTGGTCGGCGGCGCCGGAGCGCCGGGCGAGCGGGGCGTGGTCTCGGCCGCCTCGTACGAGGCTCGTCCATTCGGCGTCCGGTCCGCGATGCCGCTTTCGCGCGCCCGCCGTCTCTGTCCCCAGGCGGTCTTCCTGCCCTGCGACTTCCCCGCCTACAGGGCCGCCTCGCAGCAGGTCTTCCGCATCCTGGACGCCTACTCGCCGCTGGTGGAGCCGATCGCGCTCGACGAGGCCTACCTGGAGCTGACCGGCGCCGAGGCCCTCCTCGGCCCCCCCTTCGAGGTGGGACGGCGGCTGCGCGACCAGGTCAAGCGGGAGTGCGGCCTCGACCTGAGCGTGGGGATCGCGAGCTGCAAGCTGGTGGCCAAGGTGGCCTCCGAGCTGCGCAAGCCGCGCAGCCTGGTGGTGGTGCCGCCCGGCGAGGAGGCGGCTTTCCTTGGGCCCCTGGCGCTGCGCAAGCTGCCCGGCTGCGGGCCGGCGACAGCGGTGCGGATCGAGCGCCTGGGCGTGCACACCATCGGAGAGCTCGCCGCCTTACCCCAGGCCCTGCTGGCGGAGCTGTTCGGACAGTTCGGACGGGTGCTCCACGAGCACGCGCGCGGCGTCGACCCCACGCCCGTGGTCCCGCCCGGCGACCCCAAGAGCATCTCCCGGGAGACGACCTTCGACGCCAACGTCCTCGACCGGGCGCGGCTCTACGAGACGGCCCAGGCGCTGATGCAGGACGTGACCCACAGCCTGCGGGCCCACGGCATGGCGGCGCGCACCGTGGTCCTCAAGCTGCGCTACGAGCCGTTCGAGACCGAGTCACGCCAGACCACGCTGACGGCTCCCACGGATCGCGACGACGAGCTGGCCCGCGCCCTGCGCGCTCTGCTGCGCGCCCACCTGGACCCAACCCGGCCCGTACGCCTGATCGGCGCCGGGGTCCAGAACCTGGAGGCGAGGGCCGCTCAGCTGAGCCTGCTGGAGACGAGAAGCGGAGGCCGGGCAGCCCTCGACGAGCGGCTCGACTCCCTGCGGGACCGCTTCGGCGACCACGCCATCTTCCGCGGGGTGCGGGCGGGCACGGTGCAGAAGGACTTCCGCAGGGACGACCTCGACGCGCTGCGCGGCGGCGAGCCGTGACGCGGCCGCGGCTCAGCCACACCGGCCCGAGCGGCCGGGTCCGGATGGTCGACGTCACGGAGAAGCCGCTGAGCCAGCGCGAGGCGATCGCCGAGGGCGCGGTGCGCATGACGCCACAGGCCCTGCGCCTGCTGACGTCCGGCGCCGTCACCAAGGGCGACGTCCTGACCACTGCCAAGATCGCCGGCATCCAGGCCGCCAAACGCACCAGCGAGCTGATCCCCATGACCCACCCGCTGCCACTCTCCCTGGTGGAGGTGGACTGCACCCCCGACGCCGAGCTGCCCGGGATCCGCCTGCGCAGCCGGGTTCGATGCCTGGCCCCGACCGGCGCCGAGATGGAAGCGCTGACCGCTGTCGCGGCCGCCGCGCTCACCATCGTCGACATGGTCAAGAGCGCGGACCGGTGGATGACGATCGAGGGCATCGAGCTGGTCCACAAGAGCGGCGGCAAGAGCGGGACTCTGGACCGCCCGCAGGCGGCCGGAAGGCCGAAGCGGCCTAGGCCGCGGACTTCAGGCCCGCGTCGTAGGCCTTGACCAGCGGAGTGAAGCTCTTGCTGTTCGAGTCCTGGAAGGCGCCCGGCCCGTAGGCGTTCATCGCCCTGGTCCCGGTCTGGACCAGGGCCGCGTACTTCTGCACCGAAGCCGCGTCCTTGGCCTGGGCCGCCTGGATCATCCGCTCGTAGTCGTCGACCAGGCTGCTGAAGGTCTTGACCTCCTGCGCGGCGATGGCGGGGACGCCGGGCCAGAGGGCGAGCTGGGCCGCCTGGTCCAGCTTCTGCCGGGCGTCAGGGTAGGGCGCGCCGGCGGCGCCGAGGTCGTGGCGAGCCATGGCGGCGCCCATCCTGGCGTAGTCGGCGAAGGCGTCGTCGAGTGGGAGGGCGAGGCGCCCCTGATCGACGCCGGCAGTCAGGACCTGGTCGGCCTCCACGAGAGCCGTCAGCGCGGCGGCGGTGCGATGGCGCTCGGCGGCAATGGCCGCGCCCTTGGGCAGGGCGACGATCGAGAGCCAGCCCAGATGCTGGTCGAGGGCCCGGACCGCGGACTCGTCGGCCTGGACTCCGCTCAAGGCGGCCTGGAGCTGGGCAAGCTGCCTGGAGGTGGCGGCCTTCTCCGCCGCGGGATCGTTCAGGGGTGCGGTCGGCGGATGGAGGAAGAGCGCCATCGCGGCGTCGACCGAGCGCTGATGGCTGGCCGCCGCGGCGATGGCCTGCCCGGCCCCGGCGATCTGGGCCGAGGCCACGGCGGGTAGGACGGCGAAGACCAGGAGGAGCAGCGCCAGGACGGCGCCTGTCCCCAGGGCCAGCCTGCGCCCGGAACCCTGGGCCCGGGCGAGGAGAGCGGCCAGCGACGCGGGAACCACGATCGAGCGGCCGAAGGCGACAACCGTCGCCGACCCGGCCGGCAGCTGGGCGTCCTGGGGCACGCCGTACGGATATGGCGTCCCGGCGTAGGGGCCCTGGGCGTACGGGTCGCCTTGCGGATAGCCCGGTGCCTGGGCCTGCGCGTAGGGAGGATATCCGGCGGGCGGAGGATAGGGCTGACCCTGCCAGGAGGGCAGGTAGCCGGACGGGTCGTAGGGCTGGGCCTGGCCCGGGTACGCGGGAGGCGCCTGGCCCGGGTAGCCCGGTCCGGGCTGGCCGGGCGGGTAAGCGGACGGCTGGCCGGGCGGGTAAGCAGGCGGCTGGCCGGGCGCGTACCCCGGAGGCGCGTACCCCGGGGGCGCATAAGCCGGCGGCGACGCGAGCGGAGTCCGGCAGTTGGCGCAGGCCTGCGCCCCGGGCGGATTCCAGGTGATGCCGCAGGTGGGGCAGGGGGCGGATTGGTAGGCTTGCATGGCGGCGCGGCGGGCGCTACCGGTTCAACTCGATGGGGACGCCGAATCCTTCGGTAGGCTCTAGCCCATGACTGGGGTCATCCGGGTGGGCATCTCCTCCTGGACCGAGCCCACACTGGTCAAGGCGGGGACCTTCTATCCCAAGGAGGCGACGACAGCCGAGGAACGCCTTCGCTTCTACGCCCAGCGATTCCCCATGGTCGAGGTCGACAGCACCTTCTACGCGCTGCCCTCGGCGGAAACGGCACGGCTCTGGGTCGAGCGCACGCCCATCGGGTTCACCTTTCACGCCAAGGCCTTCGCCCTGCTCACCCAGCACCCGAGCCCCGCGGCCCGCCTGCCCAAGGACGTCCGGGAGCGGCTTCAGCCCAAAGAAGGCGCCAACGTCTATTTCAAGGACCTCGGCGCCCGGGACCGGGAGCTGATCTGGGACCGTTTCCGGGAAGGGCTGCAGCCGCTGCGCGAGAGCGGAAAGCTGGGGGCGGTGCTCTTCCAGTTTCCCAAGTGGTTCCTGCCCTCCCCCACCTCTTACCGGTTCATGGAAGACCTCAGGGAGTGGCTCCCCGACTTCACGCTCGCCATCGAGTTCCGGCAGGCAGCCTGGATGCGCGAGGACCGCCGGACTCGGGTCTTCGAATTCCTGCGCGGACTCGGCCTGACCTACGTGGTGGTCGACGAGCCGCAGGGCTTCAGCTCCAGCGTGCCTGTGGTGCTGGCGACCACCGCGTCATTCGCCATGGTCCGCTTCCACGGGCGCAATCGAGAGACGTGGGAAAAGAAAGGCCTGACCGCCGCCGAGCGCTTCAAGTATCTCTACAAGAAGCGGGAGCTGGCGGAGTGGGTGCCGCGGCTGAAGTCGATGGCCCAGGAGGCCAAAGAGGTCCACGCGGTGATGAACAACTGCTACGCGGACTACGCCGTCCGCGGCGCCGAGGACCTGACCGAGCTGCTGACGTAACTCGGTAGGACCCGCGCTGGCAGATCAGGGACCTCGGTCCCAGCTGACTGCTGACCCGACGCTCCCGCCGGCTCAGCCGGGCAGGATGTGAGCCAAGTCGATAGACCGTATCACGCTTTGATCGCCGTCGACCTCTGGCGGCAGCGCGTACAGAAGCGTCGAACCACAGAGCGCGAGCACGGCTCGCAGGTCGTCCCGACCAGCCACGCGGATCTCGGCCAGGCGCCCAGAGTTCATCCGGTAGGCGAAGATGTCGCGTGTCTCGTGGTCCGGCCAGGCGGCGAACTCGTCGCTGAGCAGCGTCAGGTCGCCGACGGCGGCGAGCCGCCTCGGCTGCCCGCCGTCGATGGATCCGATGACTGGACTCCAGACCAGGTTCGGGCCGGGATGCAGCGGGTCCTGTGCGTCGGTCGTCCAGATCACGGTCTTCCCGTTCGTGACGGGTGCGTAGACAACCGGCCTCTCGAGCGATCGAATGCTGGCGCTGCCGAGGTCGATCCGCTGTAGTGATCCGCCGTGCTGCACGTCGGCGGACGCAGGCGCCGACGTCTCATCGTCGATGAACACCACCGTCGAGCCGGCGATGCTGGGGCTGAAGGGGCGCATATACGCGGGCAGTGGGACCTGGCTCCTGGCTCCGACTGCGAGGTCCTGGGTGAGCAGCGCCTGGCTCCCGTCGGGCGCCACCTGAGCCCACAGCACCTGGTTGCCGGAGACGGCATAGGTCGGCAGCTCAAGGGCTCCGGGCGGCGCCGTGGCCGATGCCAGTCCGACCAGGTGACCGTCGCGGAGGCTGGCGGCGTTCAGGTACCAGAAGTTGGCGCTCGCGCCTTGCCCGGCCTGGGCGTACTCGAGGAAGACGACCCAATCGGCGCTGACCGGAACGGCGTCAGTCAGGGTACCGCCGTGCGTGGCTCGGGCTACCACGTGCACGTTGCTTCCGTCCATGCCGGCTACCTTGATCAGGTCATTTCGCGATTGGCGCGGCGCCGATGAGGTGGAGAAGGCCATCGTCTGGCCGTTGCAGGCCAGGTTTCCGACCCCGAAGGGACCGAGGCGCAGCACCGGATGCTCGGAGGTAATCGTGACCAGGGTTGGCGTGGGCAGACCGCCGGCCAACCCCGTTGCGCTCCCTGACGGCGGAGTCGACGGCTGCCCCTGCGGCGCCGTCTGACATCCGGTCACGAGGATGACGGCAAGTGCCAGCACGAACTGGCACCTGCCGCTCACCGACACGGATATCCGTTTACCAGAGGATCTGGTTCGGGATGAACCCACCGTACCCGCCGAATTTAGTGGTCATGTCGTCGACCGCCATCCAGAGGTTCTTGTAGTAGTACCAGTCCTGCTCACCGCCGTAAAAGTCGTCTTGCACGCCGAGGTTGTTGTTGTAATCGTACGCGTAGCCGGGAAAGTAGTGTTTGTAGTCCTGCGTCGGGTAGTGCCACAAGGGATGTCCGTGGTAGTAGGCATAGGTCTCGACGTTGTACCCGACCGGCGCATTCCAGTTCGCGATGTCGTCCGCGGCGTAGTTGTAAAGGTCCGTGGGGCCCGAGTCGTTGACCGTCCCGCCCCCGCCCGGACCGACGTTCTGCCAGACATAGGGATTGTGCGATTGATACCTGTTGGCTTCCGTCTGCATGGGGCCGCGGGAGGTGCCGTCGGCGTTCGTGCCCATGTCCGACGCCGCCTGCGCCTGGGTCACGGTGATGCTCCAGTGTGAGTACATCATCGAGATGGTCGCCGGGCCGCACCACGTGTTGTTGTTGCCCTCTTGCTGCTGGTTCATCCAAACCGAGGTCCGGGGGCCGTAGGAGCAGCTGGCGGTACCGGGCGCTGCGGCGATGGTCGGTCCGCCGGTAAATGGGCAGTTCGCGATCCTCGGGCTGGTCGCGGTAGGCGTCGAGTGGGAGGCGACTTTCACCTTGTAAATCTTGAGCTGGGCCGGGGTCAGGGTCGCCAGCTGACTGCTCAGCGTCGGCGCCAGCTGGCGATCGCTCGTCGGCTGGGCCGGGTTTCCTCCCGCCAGGGCCACAATTGGCGCGCCGATGAAGAGGCTTGCCGCTGAGATCAGGATGCCCACGCTTCGAAGGAATCGGGGTCTCAGGCCAGGTGCCGCGAGCGTGGCGATCGTCGGGCCGTGCGTGCGTGTGTCCATATCTCTCCTCCCTCCATGGTCGCTGGTGGTTGCGATGGCCGCAGCGCGATCACCAGGGCGGCTTCAGCGCCCGGGTAGGAACCACTCTACGAATGGTCTAGTACCAGGTT
>VBIC01000140.1 GCA_005881425.1 Chloroflexota bacterium
TCTACAGAACGTCGAAACGGCGTTCGAGCATCGGACGGTCCGGACGCAAAGGGTTGTCCCGAGGCTCGATCCGGCCGGTGATGGCGTCGATGACGCGCCGGCTTCCGCCGCCGCTGCCCATGATCCCGTGGCCGCTGTAGCCGGTGTTGAGCGCCAGGCCGGGGACTGGCGTCGGTCCCAGCAGGGGCCGCCGGTCGGGCGTGTAGTCGTAATAGCCGGCCTGCAGCCACCATTGCAGACCGGGCGTCTCCCATACCTCCTTCCAGAAGGGTGCGACCCGGGCCAGGGCGTGGTCGCTTCGCGGGTCGAGGAGACCGAAGCCGAATTCCGCCGACGCCGGCAGGTCCTCACGGGCGCCCTCGGCGGGAGCGGGCGCGGTCCAGAGCCCGTAGGCGCCGCGCAGCGCGGGCCTCCAGTGGGCGCCGGTTTCATACTCGATGGTCATCGGCGCCCGGCCGGGAACCTGCGGCGCATCCGGGACGACCAGCTTGTGCCGCCGCACCAGCTGGATGGGGAGGTCGATGCCGGCCTTTATGGCGAGCCCAGCGGAGAGCGGCCCGGCGGCGATAACCACCCAGCCGGCGGACACGACCCCGTCCGCCAGCCTTACGCCGGTGACGCGATCGCCCTGCCGCTCCAGTCCGACCACCTCACGGTCCAGGAGGACGGTCGCGGCGCTCTCGGCGGCCAGGGCCTGGCTCAGGCGGCGCGGGTTGAGCCAGCCGTCGCGCTGGCGGAAGCGGGCGCCGCACAGCCCCTCCGCCAGGTAGGGGAAGCGCCTGCGGGCCTCCTCCCCGCTCATCAGCTCGACGTCGTCCAGCCCCCACTCACGCTGCCGCGCCACCAGCTCTGCCTGGGCGGCCGCACCGTCCTGCGTGGTGGCCACGAAGAGGTAGCCCTGACGGCGCAGCTCCAGGTCGTGGCCGCGGTCCTGCAGCTCGTCGAAGAGGGCGACGCTCTCGCGCACCAGCGCGATCTCCTCGGGGTTGTCGAACTGGAGGCGGAAGGCTCCGCTGGAGACGGGGGTGGTCAGAGTGGCGAGCGCGGGCCGCTTCTCCAGGAGGACGGTGCTGAGCCCGGCGCGTCCCGCGAAGAAGGCGGTGGCGCATCCCACCACGCCGCCGCCCACGATCACGACGTCCGCCGAGCGGGGGACGCCGGAGGTCGCGATGGGCCTAGCCGACCTCCACGATCAGCATCTTGCTCAGGCCGCCGGGGGTGGTGACGGTGACGTCGTCGCCCACGCGCCGGCCCAGGAGCGCCTTGCCGACGGGCGACTCCATCGAGATCCGTCCCTTGGTGGGCTCGGCCTCGGCGGAGCCGACGATGGTGAAGGACTCGTCGCCGTACTCGTCGTGGACCTTGACCGTCGAGCCGACCTCGACGATGCCCTTGGCGTGCTGGCCCTCGATGATGCTCGCGTTGCGGAGCAGCTTCTCCAGGAGGAGGATCCGCCCCTCGACGAACCCCTGCTCGTTCTTGGCGTCGTCGTACTCGGCGTTCTCGTTGATGTCGCCGAATTCCTTGGCCTGGCGGATGCGGTCGGCCACCTCCGGGCGCCGCTTGGAACGGAGGTGCTCCAGCTCGGCCTGGAGCCGGTTCAGGCCTTGCTGGGTGATGTAGACGACCTTGTCATTGTCCACGGAGTTCTCCCTTCCCTTTTCGGGGACGCCGTATTATACGGAATCCGCCGCGCCGCGGCCGGTCGCCGGCAGCGCTCCGTGTCGGGGTCAGGCGACCGCCTGGCAGGCCTCGGGCACGTCGTCGAATTCGAGGCCGTCGCCGATCTGGCCGGGGTCGAGGAGGAGCGCCTGGTCAAGCACGGCAGCGGCATCCTCGGGACGGCTGATGGCGTTCACCATCTGGCGCAGCCGGGGCGCGCCCTTGAAGCCGCGCAACCCCCAGGCGATGAACTTGCGCAGCAGCCGGCAGCCGCGCTCGGCGCCGTAGTACTCGAGCACCAGCTCGCAGTGCCGCCGCACCAGCCCCACCCGGGCCGGCCAGTCCAGGTCGGGGACCGTCTCCCCGTCGACCAGCAAGGCCGTCGCCTGGCGGATCAGCCAGAGATTGCCCAGGATGCCCCGGCCGAGCATGACGGCGTCGACGCCGGTCTCGCGCCGCCGGCGGGCCGCCTCCTCCGCCGTCCGCAGGTCACCGCTGCCGGCGACCGGGATGCTGACGGCCGCCTTGACCTCGGCGATCGCCCCCCA
>VBIC01000019.1 GCA_005881425.1 Chloroflexota bacterium
CCCTCAGGATTCGATCCGCTGACTGCAACTCCGGCAGAGCTCAGTGAGTATGGGCTGCCTCAGCGTCCAACTGATCAGGCCGCTCTTGGACCGTGGCTAAAGATGATGTTAAATTTCGAGATAGTCACGCCGCCAGCTTTCCTGGCGTCAGTTCCAGTCAAGCATCCGACCGACGTCCAGGCCACATACGCATTGACAAACTGGGCCGGTTGGGCTGCGACTGGCAACATCGGAAACTATTTTCTGGCCGAAGGCTATTGGAATGAGGTCTCGGTCGGTTCATCCTGCGCCGGAAGCGACGAGCTGACCTGGGCCGGTTTGGGCGGCTTAGCTTCGAGCGTGCTGGCACAGGATGGAACCGCGATGAATGTCCCTGGACTCGCCCAGCATCAGGCCTGGTCTGAAGTGCTGCCTGACCAAGGCAACGTGGTCGCCATAAACATCTACGGTGCCGCTGGCTACGGCTTCGTCGCGATGACGGAGCACTTCAGCGGGTACTACGAGTTCTACGTCTACAGTTACGCGAACGGCACGAGCAGCGTGACTTATACGTACACAAGCCACTACACGGGGGATAGCGCCGATTTCGTGATCGAACGAGGGTCCCATAACGGAGGCTTGGTGCCCCTATCGAACTTCTTCTATCTCAATTACAAGGACGCCTGGGTCAATGGCACAAGCTCTGGCCACGGCGTCGGCAACTATCAGAACCAGAACATCAATATGTTCAGCAGCGACTACAGCCATCTGCTAGCGAACACCGGCAGCCTATCCAACAACACGACCTTTACTGTGTCCTACAACAACTGTCAGTAGGTCGTTACATAACAGCCCTGCCTTTGATGGTCTACTGAAAAGCGGCCGTCGCAGGTCATTGCTCCTCATACCATGCCGGTTTCTCCAGTGGGTTCGCGCAACGGTCTCGGCTCCAACTGGCCCATTCTGGCCATGGTCGCGGCAATAGCCCTTACGGCGGGAGTCGTAGGCGGCAGGATGACAGGCTCGCCGCCCACGCAGACGAATGGGACCCGGTCGGAGCCGATCGTAACCGGAAGTCCTACGACGATTACCGTGACGTGGCAACCGTCGATTCCGGCTGGCGAGAGCCAACGATCAGCGACTCTGACGGTCGCCGATCAGCGGGTCGGCAAGGTCATCGCCGACCTGAATGCTCTGCCTTATCGTTCGGGTGACGGCGTGACGTCCTGCCCGGCCGACGACGGCTCGGCGTTCAGGTTGCAGTTCGATTATCCGAACGGCGACCGCTGGACGGTCACGGTCGAAGCCACGGGATGCCGGACGGTCACCGCGGGAGGCGCCTGGACCCACGCCATGGCGTTCCCCGAGCTGAGTCCATTGCTCAAGGATCTGTCGGCAATAGTCCCTTCCAGCTACCGCCTTTCTTCGTAGTTACTCGAAGCTGCGCAGCAGGCCTTCGATGTCGCGCTGGTCGAGGGGGAGATCGACCAGCGGGTGGTCCTTGAGCGCCGGCACCTTCTCCGCCATCTGGTCCTCGTAGGTGGGAAGGGCGATCTTGTAGAAGACGCCGACGGAAAGGCGATCGCCGGTCTCGTATGACGCCTGGAGCGCCCGCACCTTCTTCTGCACCACCTCGGCCAGGTCATCAGGCTGCTTGACCTGCGGATCCCAGCTGGGGTCCTGGTCCAGGCGCTGCAGCCGCGCCCGCCCGATGTCCTGACCCGCGTACCACTCCTTGGTGCGCAGGTCGTTGTAGACGGGGCAGGTCTGGAACACGTCGAGGAACGAGGTCCCACGGTGCCGGATCGCCTCTACGATCAAAGAGACCAGGTGCTTGACGTCGAGGGCGTCGCCGCGGCCGATCCACGTGTATCCCGCGCCCAGCGCGACCGCGATCGGGTTGATCCCTTCCTGGATCGAGGGCTCGGGCATGGACTTGGTGCGCAGGCCCTTGGCCAGCGTCGGAGAGGCCTGGCCCTTGGTCAGGCCGTAGACCCCGTTGTTGAAGACGATATAGGTGATGTCCAGGTTGCGACGCCCGCTGTTGAGGAAGTAGCCCGCGCCGATCCCGTAGCCGTCTCCGTCGCCGCCCACGGCGACCACGGTCAGCTCGTGGTTGGCCAGCTTGGCGCCCGTGGCCACCGGCAGGGCCCTGCCATGGAGGGTGTGAAGGCCGTAGGTGTCGACGTAGTGGGGCGTCTTGCCGGAGCAGCCGATTCCCGAGATCATCGCCACCCGGTGGGGCGGGATCTGCAGCTGGTAGAAGGCCTGCTGGATCGAGCTCAGGATGCCGAAGTCGCCGCACCCCGGACACCAGTCGACGTGCTGGTCGGTCTTGTACTCCTGCAGCGTGAACCGGCGGGCCGCGGTGGCCTCAGGCATGGGAGACCATCACCTCCGGCTGCCGCTCGCTCAGGGCCCGCTCCACGCCCTCCACGACCTCGTTGCGGCTAAAGGGCCGGCCGTCGTACTTGAGGACTCGGTGGGCCGGCTCGATACCGGTCTGCTCGCGCACCAGGGCGCCCAGCTGGCCGGAGAAGTTGCCCTCGATCAGGACGATGCTGCTCGACCGGCCGAGGATGGCGCTGACCTCCTGGACCGGAAACGGCCGCATCATCCGGATCTGGAGGAAGTTGACCCGCCGGCCCGAGCGTTCGAGCGCGGGGATCGCGTCCAGGATCGCGCCCTTGCTGGAACCCCAGCCCAGCAGAGTGACGTCGGCCTCGCCCGGCCCGAACAGCTCCAGCTTGAACGAGGACGGGATCTCGCGGGCGGCGGTCTCCAGCTTGACCATGCGCTTGCGCATCATCGCGATCCGGTTCTCCACACCTTCCGTGATGTGCCCCTGGGGATCGTGCTCGTCGCTGGTGGTGGAGAAGATCCCGCCCGCGGTCCCCGGCACCGAGCGCGGGCTGACTCCGTTGGCGGTGAGCGCGTGCCGGCGATAGCCGTCCCTCTCCGGAGTCGCCGGTTGATAGAGGAGTCCGCGGTCGATCCGAAGCCGGCTCATGTCGATCTTGCCGACGGTGAAGAAGCTGGAAGCCAGGAACTTGTCCAGGAGCACGAGCACCGGGATCTGGTAGCGGTCGGCCCAGTTGAAGCTCTCGAAGCTGTGGTAGAAAGCCTCCTCGAGGTCACCCGGCGCGACCACGAGGTGGGGGAAGTCACCGTGTGCGGGATGGAGGGCGAACTGGAGGTCCGCCTGCTCCGAGCGCGTGGGCAGGCCGGTCGAGGGGCCGCCCCGCTGCCAGAGGAAGACGACCGGTCCCGGGGCCTCGGTGATGGCCGCGAAGCCGATTCCCTCGGACATCAGGGCGAAGCCGGGACCGGCCGTCGAGGTCGCCGCCCGCACGCCCATGTGGGCGGCTCCCACCGCCATGTTGATCGACGCGATCTCGTCCTCCGCCTGGATCACCACCAGCTGGTGAGCGGGCCCCTGGCTCTCCAGGTAGACGCTCTCGTCGGTGGCGGGACTGATCGGGTAGTAGGTCTGGAGTCCGAGGCCGGCCTTGAGCTTAGCGATGGCGACCGCGTGCACTCCCTTCATCATCACGTGATGCCTGCGCTCGCCCTCGGGCAGGGCGCGGAGCTGCGCCCGGGGCCGGACCGAGAAGTGGTCGCGGGCGTAGGCGGCGGCGGTCCGCATCGCGGCCACGTTCATGTCGGCGGCCTCCGCCTTGCGTCCCTTGAAGCTCTCCCGGATGATCGCCTCCACCAGCGCCTCGTCGTAGCCGATCAGGCCGATCGAGGCGCCGAGAGCGACGGTGTTCCGCATCACGATGTGCTTGCGGGCCTGTCCCGGCCTGCCCAGCGAGGTCAGCGCCTGCTCCAGCACCTCGAGGTAAGGGATGGGGTAGAGCTGGACGTCCTGGCGCTTGAAACGCGTCTGATCGATCTTGAGATCGGCGTCGTAGACGATGCCGCCGCCCGCCACCACCTCGTGGACGTGCCCGGTGTGGCTCGGGTACTGCTTGCGCTGCGGGGCGTCGCCGAAAAGCGTCTCCTCGTCGAGCGCCACCAGCATGTCGATGGTGTCGAGGTGGGAATGGATCGCCGCGGGCGCCGCCGTCACCCGGTAGTAGCTGTGCTTGCCCATGATGTTGGAGTGGAACTCGATGTTGGCGAAGACCCAGAGCCCGCCACGGGCCAGGGCCCGCGCGAACAGCTCCGCCGAAGCGTTGATGCCCCCTCCCTGCGGACCGCCGAGCACCCAGGATAGCTCCTGGCGGCGGTCGACACTCGACTGCACAGCACCCGTCATTGTAAGCGCCCTCCCGGCCCCAGCCGTCGAGCGCGATCAGGCGGCGCTGGCGACGACCTTCACGTGCTTCTGCTTGACGTAGCCACTGCCTGCCGCCGGGTTGAAGAACTCGACCGGAACCATGTTGCCGGTGGCCTCCAGCAGCTCCAGGCAGCGGGGCAGGGCGCCGGTCGCGGTGTGGAGGCCCGATACCTTGCCGTCCTCGTAGCCGCTCTGCTTGTAGACGAAGATGTCCTGGAGCGAGATCTGGTCGCCTTCGATGCCCGTGACCTCCGAGATGTAGGTGACCTTCCGCGTTCCGTCCCGCATCCGGTTCTGCTGGATGATGATGTTGATGGCCGAGGCGATCTGCTCCCTGATGGCCCGTGAGGGCAGCTCCATGCCGGCCATCAGCACCAGGGTCTCCAGCCGGGAGATGGAGTCGCGTGGCGTGTTCGCGTGCACCGTGGTCAGCGACCCGTCGTGACCGGTGTTCATGGCCTGGAGCATGTCCAGCGCCTCGCCGCTGCGGACCTCACCCACCACGATCCGGTCGGGCCGCATCCGCAGGGTGTTGATGACCAGCTCCCTGATGCCCACGCCGCCCTTGCCTTCCACGTTGGCCGGGCGTGACTCCAGGCTGATGACGTGGATCTGGCGGAGCTGGAGCTCGGCCGCGTCCTCGACCGTGATGATGCGCTCGTCGGCGGGGATGAAGCTGGAGAGCACGTTGAGGGTCGTGGTCTTGCCCGATGACCCGCCCCCTGCCACCACGACGTTCATGCGGGCGTTGACGCAGGCTTTGAGGAAGTCGGCCATCTGCGGGGTCAGGGTCCCGTTCTGGACCAGGTCGGTGACCTGCAGCGGGTCGCGGCGGAACTTGCGGATGGTGACGGCGGCGCCCCTGACCGCGAGCGGCGGGATGATCACGTTCACCCGAGAGCCGTCGGGGAGGCGCGCATCGCACATGGGCGAGCTCTCGTCGACCCGCCGCCCGACTCCGGTCACGATCCGGGAGATGATCTGCATCAGGTGCGCGTCGCTGTCGAACTTGATCGCGGCGCGCTGCATCCGGGCGTTGCGTTCGACGTAGACCTTCTCCGGTCCGTTGACCATGATGTCCGAGATGGCGTCGTCGTTGAGCAGGAGGTCGAGCGGCCCGAAGCCCAGGATGTCGGCCAGCAGAGCGCCGAGCAGCTGCTCCCGGGTCGCCTTGTCGAGGGCAATCCGGCGGGCGCTCAGGTAGAGGTCGAGCGCCTCCTCGGCGCGCTGGCTGATCGCCTCCCGGTCGAGCTCGTTCGCCTTCTCGCCCAGCTCGCCGATGATCCGGTCGTGGACCGCGGACTTGATCCGGTGGAACCGCTCCGCGGCGGGCAGGTCGTTGAGGTTGGCTGACGCGCGGCTGGAGGGCGGCGGGGCCGCGGCGGCCGAAGCCGCCACCTTCTCCGCCAGGGTCGCCGGACGCGGGGTTGGGGCTGGAGGGGGCGCGGGGCGCTCGGCGCGGGCTGGCTGGGCCGTCGAGGGAGCCGGCCGGAGTGGCGCGGCAGCCGGCTGGAACGGCGGGACAGCGGGCCGGGCCGGCGCCGGACGGGGTGGCGGAGCGGCCTGGGGCCGCCAGGGGGCCTGGCTGGGCGGGGCGGCGGGCGCCGCCGGGGGCTGCGGCTCAGGCCTCGAGGATGGCGTTGGCTGGCCAGGCTCGCCGTGGGATTTTTGAATTCGCTCCAGAAGCGACAAGCTCTTCTCCGGTCCTCGACTCCCCCGTACCATCCGCTCTACCTCGGGGGGCGTTGGTCATGATATGAAGGCATCCTTGCGACGGCCGTGGCAGGCGGGTCACAGGCACCTTACGGACCGTCACGAGGCGCTGACCCTCGGGAAACGTTCAACGGCGATGCTGGAAAATGGTCGAATTCCGGTCACACTCGCGGGCGTTTTTCGATCCGATTTCATCGAAAGGAGGTCGTTCATGCCGATTCGGACGATTCTGCTGATCGTGGCCGTCATCCTGTTTCTCCTGGAAGCCTTAGGCAGCCGCATGAGGTTTCGCGCTCCCTTTGGCATGCTGGGCGCCGGCCTGGCCTGTTTCGCCGCCGCCTTCCTCTTCTGAGGTCCGCTGCCGGATCGGGCGCCGGCGCGCCCGGTCCAGCCTCTATTAGAGGAAGCCGAGCTCCATCCGGGCGTCGTCCGACATCATGTCCACGCTCCAGGGCGGCGAGTAGACGAGCTCGACCGTGCACTCCTTGATGCCGGGCACCTGCTCCACCTTGGCCTTGACCTCGTCGAAGAGGTCCTGGGCCCAGGGGCATCCGATCGCGGTCAGCGTCATCTTGACGTGGGCCTTGCCCTCCTGGAGAGCGAGGTCGTAGACCAGGCCCAGGCTCATGATGTCCAGCCCGATCTCCGGATCCCGGCAGGTGGAGAGGGCGTCGGTCACCTGGTTACGCAGCTGCTCCGCCGCCGCGCCGTTGGAGTCGGTGCTGGCCGCGACCGCCTCGGGTTCACTCATGCCTCGATTCTAGTCCTCGAGCTCGACGTAGATGTCATCGTCCAGGACCGTTACCGGATATGTCCGCGCCGGGATCACCGCCGGCAGCCCGGTCACGGCGCCGGTACGGACGTCGAAGCGAGAGCCGTGTCGCGGACACTCCACGGACATGTCCCACAGCTCGCCTTCGCTGAGCGAGTATTCCTCGTGGGTGCAGGTGTCGCCCATGGCGTAGACCTTGCCGTCCTCGGCGTGCACCAGGCAGATGGCGGTCCCGCCGGCCTCGACGCGGAGCAGCGAGCCCTCCGGCAGGTCCCTTGACGACGCCACCCGCTGGCGCAAGGCTAGCCGATCCGGCGCGCCAGCTCTTCCTCCACCACCTGACGGGCGTAGGCAACCGGGATCTGGTCGAGGACCTCGGAGAGGAAGCCCTGCACCAGCATCCGCTCGGCGACCGGCTCCGGGATGCCTCGGCTGGTCAGGTAGAAAAGGTGCTCCGGGTCGACCGGTCCGACGGTCGCCCCGTGGCTGCAGCGCAGGATGTCGTTGTTCTCGATCTCCAGGATCGGCTCGGAGGCGGCGCGCGCCTTCTCGGATAGCAGCAGGTTGCGGTTGGCCTGGTTGGCCGAGGTCCCGCGCGCGTTCTTCTCGACCCGGACCACGCCGACATAGACGCTGCGGGCCAGATCGCGGAGCGCGCCCTTGTAGAGCAGGTCGGACGTGGTGTGCGGGGCCAGATGGTCCTGGAGGGTCCTGAAATCGAACGATTGCCGTCCGGTCCCGAAGAAAAGCCCACGCAGCCGGGCGCTCGAGCCCTCGCCCTCGAGCAGGGCCTCCATCCGCAGCCGGGCAAACCGCCCGCCCAGACCCACATTCACGCCCTGGAACTGCGCGTCCCGGTTGAGCCGCACCCTCTGGCCGGCGAACTGCCAGGCCTGCTCACCCCAGCGATGCAAGGCGACGTAGGATACCGCCGCCCCGTCGTCGAGGAACTCGTCCAGGTACTCGAACCGCGATCCCTTGCCGGCCACGATCAGGGTGTGGGGCAGGGTGCTGCCCCCCGTGCCGGCCGACCAGAACTGGCCGACCAGGGGACGCTCCAGGCTGACGCCGTCGGGCACGTAGAGGAAGGTGCCGCCGGAAAAGAAGGCGGAGTGGAGGGCGCTGAACTTGTCCCGGTCGGGACGCAGCGCCGAGAAGAGGTAGCGTTCGACCAGCTCCGGGTGACGGACCGCAGCCTCCCAGAGGGGACAGAAGACGACCCCGCGGCGCTCCAGCTCGGCGGCAGAGCTGGCTGCCGTCGCGGCGCCCGTCCCACGCTGGGCGAGCACTCCCAGCGACTCGGGGATGGAGGGCGCGGGCGCGGCGCCGTCGGGCTGCTGGAAGGGCTCGAAGCTCTCCAGGTCGAGCCCCTTGAGGTCGACCTGGCGCCAGTCCGCGTCCCGCCGCGTGTCGGGCATGGGCGTGCGCTCGTAGACCCCGAAGGACTCCAGCCGCCTGGACTTCAGCCAGGCGGGCTCGTCGCGGAGCGCGCTCAGCCGCTCCACGGCGTCGCGCGTGAAACCCATCGCCCTCGCTAACCGACCGAGCCGATCATCTCGAGCTGGATCAGGCGGTTCAGCTCGACCGCATACTCGATCGGCAGCTCCTTGGTGAAGGGCTCGATGAAGCCGTTGACGATCATCGTCTCGGCCTCGGCCCGCGTGATCCCGCGGCTCTGCAGGTAGAAGAGCTGCTCGTCGGAGACCTTGCTCACGGTAGCCTCGTGACCGATCTTCACCTGCTCCTCGTCCACCTCGGTGGTGGGATAGGTGTCCGACCGGGAGTTCTCGTCGAGCAGCAGCGCGTCGCAGCGGACGAAGGATCGGGAGTTCCTGGCGCCGGGATAGACCTTGATCAGGCCCCGATAGGAGGTCCGGCCGCCGGCCTTGGAGATGGACTTGGAGACGATGTTGGAGCTGGTGTTGGGGGCCACGTGGACCGCCTTGCCGCCGGCGTCCTGGTGCTGGCCCTTGCCCGCGAAGGCCACGCTGAGCACGTCGCCCTTGGCGCCCGGCTCCATCAGGTAGATGGAGGGGTACTTCATCGTGATCTGCGAGCCCAGGTTGCCGTCGACCCACTCCATGGTGGCGTCGCCGTAGGCCATCGCCCGCTTCGTGACCAGGTTGAAGACGTTGGTGGACCAGTTCTGGACCGTGGTGTAGCGACAGCGGGCGCCGCGCTTGACGATGATCTCCACCACCGCCGAGTGCAGCGAGTCCGTGGTGTAGATGGGCGCGGTGCAGCCCTCGATGTAGTGGACGAAGCTGCCCTCGTCGCAGATGATCAGGGTGCGCTCGAACTGGCCCATGTTCTCGGCGTTGATCCGGAAGTAAGCCTGGAGCGGGATCTCCACCTTTACGCCCTTGGGCACGTAGATGAACGAGCCGCCCGACCAGACCGCGCTGTTCAGCGCAGACATCTTGTTGTCCGCGGGCGGGATCACGGTCCCGAAGTACTCCTTGAAGAGATCGGGGTGCTCTCGCAGCGCGGTGTCGGTGTCGAGGAAGATGACCCCGCGCGACTCCAGCTCCTTGTGGAGGGAGTGATAGACGACCTCGGACTCGTACTGCGCAGCAACCCCGGCCAGGAATTTCTTCTCCGCCTCGGGCACGCCGAGACGGTCGAACGTGCGCTTGATGTCCGCCGGCACGTCCTCCCAGGTCTTGCCCTGCTTCTCGGTCGACTTCAGGTAGTAATAGATGTTGTCGAAGTCGATCTTCGAGAGGTCGGCGCCCCAGGTCGGCATCTCCTTCTTGAAGAACACCTTCAGGGCGCGCAGCCGGAAGCTGGTCATCCACGCCGGCTCGTTCTTCATCCAGGAGATCTCCTTGACGACCTCCTCGTTCAGGCCGCGCTTGGCCTTGAAGACGTACTTCTCCGGATCGAAGAAGCCGTACTTCTCCTTGTAGTTGTCGCCGACGTCGATCTTGGGAACTATTGCCATCTGGGTTATGCCTCCTGGGCCGCTGCCTGCGGCTCCTTGACCCATTCCGCGTAGCCGGTCTTCTCCAGCGCTGCGGCGACCTCGGGGCCGCCCGAGAGGACGAACTGCCCATCGACCAGGACGTGCACGAAATCGGGACGGACGAACTCCAGGATGCGGGTGTAGTGAGTGATCAGCAGGATGCCCAGCTCGGGGCCGCGCATCCGGTTGACGCCCTCGCTCACGAACTTGATGGAGTCGATGTCCAGGCCCGAGTCGGTCTCGTCCAGGATGGCGATCTCGGGCTTGAGCACGGCCATCTGCAGGATCTCGGCCCGCTTCTTCTCGCCGCCCGAGAAGCCCTCGTTGACGTAGCGCGAGAGGAACGAGTCGTCCATGTGGAGCACGCCCATCTCGCTCTTGAGCAGTGCCCGGAACTCCTTGGGAGCGATCGCCTTCGACTTGTCCTTTCCGTCGTAGCCCCGCTTGGCGTTCAGCGCCGTGCGCAGGAAGTTCGACATGGTGATGCCCGGGACCACGACCGGGTACTGCAGGGCGAGGAAGACCCCGAGCCGGGCCCGCTGCTCGGTGGGCATCTCCAGCAGGTTGCGGTCCTTGAAGAGCACCCGGCCCCCCAGCACCTTGTAGTTGGGATGTCCCATCAGGGTGTGGGAGAGCGTGCTCTTGCCCGAGCCGTTCGGTCCCATCACCGCGTGGACCTCGCCCTTGTCGATGCCCAGCGAGATGCCCTTGAGGATCTCGCGGCCCTCGACGCTGACCCGCAGGTCTTCGATCTGAAAATCAGCCATCTTGCTCCTCTGGGAGTCTACCCGCGCGGTTTTGCCATCAATCGGCATCGTCCTCATCCTCCACACCGGCCCCCAGCGCCACCCGCAGGGTATTGACCGAAAGCGTCGCGCACTTCATCCGCGCCGGGCTGATCGGGATGCCCAGCTCGTCGAGCAGCGCCTGGGTCGGAAACCGCTTGAGCTCATCCACTGGCCTGCCCATCACCAGGTCGGTCAGGATCGAGGCCGAGGCCTGGCTGATGGCGCAGCCCCGGCCGCGAAACTTCACCGATCCCAGGCGGCCGTCATCGAGCTTGAGGTACATGGTGATCATGTCGCCGCAGAGAGGGTTGTCGCCCTCCTGGGTGATGTCGGCGTCCTGGATCTCCCCGAAGTTGTGCGGGTTGCGGTAGTGCTCGAGGATCTGCTCGCGGTACAGGTCGCTGCTCATCCCGTGAACACCTTCTGCGCCCGGCCGATGGCGCCAACCAGCTGGTCGACCTCGTCGGGACGGTTGTAGACGTAGAAGCTGGCCCGCGTGGTGGCGGGCACGCCGAGCGTCTCCATCAGCGGCTGCGTGCAGTGGTGACCGGCCCGGACGGCGATCCCCTCCTGGTCGATCAGGGTGGCCAGGTCGTGGGGGTGCACGTTGGCCAGGCTGAAGGAGATCGCGCCGCCGTGGAGGTCGGGATCCTGCGGCCCGTAGAGGGTGATGCCTGAGACGTCCTGCATGCGCTCCAGGGCGTAGTCCACCAGCGCCCGCTCGTGCTCCCGAACGGCCGCCATCCCGAGTCCGCAGAGGTAGTCGACCGCCGCGCCCAGGCCGATGGCTTCCGCGATCGCCTGGGTGCCGGCCTCGAATTTCCAGGGCAGCTCGTTCCAGCTGGCGTTGCGCAGGCTGACCCGCTTGATCATCTCCCCGCCCGCCAGAAAGGGCGGCATGGCCTCCAGCAGCTCGCGGCGGGCCCAGAGGACTCCGATCCCGGTCGGGCCGCACATCTTGTGGCCGGTGAATCCGTAGAAGTCGGCGCCGATGGCCTGGACGTCGACCGGCATATGCGGCACAGCCTGGGCGCCGTCGATCAGGACGTGGGCCCCGGCGCGGCGGGCGGCCGCAACCAGGATCGGCACCGGGTTGATCGTGCCCAGGGTGTTGGACTGGTGAGCGAAGGCGAGCAGGCGGACGCCCTCGAGCTTGCGATCCAGCCCCTCGAGATCGAGGCGGCCCTGGGAGTCGATCCGCAGGAAGTCCAGCTCGGCCCCGGTCTCGGCCGCCAGCAGCTGCCAGGGAACCAGGTTGCTGTGGTGCTCCATCTCGGTCAGCAGGATGCGGTCGCCCCGGTGGACGTTGGCCCGGCCCCAGCTGTAGCGGACCAGGTTGATGGCCTCGGTGACGTTGCGGGTGAACACGATCTCCCGCACGCTCCTGGCGTTGACGAAGCGGGCCACCTTCTGCCGGGCCGCCTCGTAGGCGGCGGTCGCCTCCTCGGCGATCTGGTAGACGCCTCGGTGGATGTTCGCGTTGTAGCGCCGGTAGTAGTCGTCCAGCGCCGCGATCACCGGCTCCGGCTTCTGCGAGGTGTTGGCGCTGTCCAGGTAGACCAGCGGATGGCCGTTGACCTCACGCTTAAGGATGGGGAACTGGCGGCGGATCGCGCCCACGTCGAGGGCGTGCCCGTCGGCCCATACGGGCGGCACGCCCCGTGCCATGCCCGCGTTCGAGACGTCCTTCTCGATCATGCCGGCTGCGCCTCCTTCATCAGGTCGGCGACGGTGACGCCCTGCAGGGTGGCGGTGATCGTGGTCTGCAGGCGCTCCCAGAAGCCGTGCGCCGAGCAGGGAGTCTCGGCGTGAGTGCACTCCCCGGGGCCTCCGCCCGCTGCCAGGCAGCTGACCGGGGCCAGCGACCCCTCCAGGCCGAGCGCGATGTCGGCCATGGTGATCTGCTCCGGGCGCCGGGCCAGCGAGTAGCCGCCCTTGACTCCCATCCGGCTGGAGACCAGCCCCATCCGGCGCAGCTGGCCGGCGATCTGCTCCAGGTAGGGCAGGGGCAGGCCCTCCTGCTCCGCCAGCTCGGCCAGGGAGATCGGCCCGCTCCCGTAGCGCCGGCCGAGGCGGACCATGACCCGGATCCCGTATTCGGTTCGAGTTGAGAATCTCATATATCTCCGACCGGACTAGTCGGATATTCCGAGTATAACATGGGCTGGTGGCCGATCCCGACCAGATCGCCTTCCGCCACGCGCTCGGCCACTTCGCCTCCGGCGTGGGGGTCATGACCACCGCCCTGGAGGGCCGGCTCCACGGGATGACGGTGAGCGCCTTCTCCTCCCTCTCGCTGGTGCCCCTCCTGGTCCTGGTCTGCGTCGAGAAGCTGACCGTGATGCACGACATGGTCAGCCGCTCCGCCGTCTTCTCAGTCAGCATCCTGGGCGAGGCGGACGAGGGGCTGGCCCGCTTCTTCGCCGACAACCAGCGGCTTGCGGTCCCCGAGTTCCGGCCCGGTACCTTCCACCTGGGCTCGACCGGCTGTCCCATCCTGGAGCGCGCCATCGCCTGGATCGAGTGCCGGGTTCACGCTGTCCACGACGGCGGCGATCACTCCATCGTGGTCGGCCGGGTGGTCGAGCTGGAGATCCGGGGCGGACAGGCGCCCCTGGTCTTCTATCGGGGCGGCTACGCCGGCCTTCGCGTAGCCGGCTAGCTGATCAGGTCCGTCAGCTTGCCCGAAAAGCGGCTGAGCCGCTCGCGGGCGTCGAGGACCTCGTCCGTGGTCAGGGGGTCGCCTTCGATCTGGTCGGCGTCCCGAGGTGAGGGGGCGGCGACCCGGGTCATCTCCTCGACCGCGTTAACGATCGAGCCGGCGAACTCCACGTGCAGGAAGAACGAGTCGCGGCAGCGTGAGCATGTCACCTGCACCACCAGCTTGTTCTGGTGGCTGCCGACCTTGCGCAGGTGGAACCCCTTGTGGTTCTGGCCGCAGACCCGGCACTTGCAGTTCTTGACCTGGGACCGCAGGAATTCCAGGATCGGATCGTCCATCGAGACCTCCTGAGGAGAAGGCCGGCAGAGTTCGTTGCTAAGTATAGGGACCGCCGGGGCCGGTCCTCTGACGGGGTCGGGCGGCATACTTGAGCCAGTGGTCATGGACCGCGGCGCCCCACCCGTCAAGCCGGCGACGCGCCCCCTCATCCTGCTCACCAACGACGATGGCATCTACGCCCAGGGGATCCTCGCCGCCTGGCAGGAGCTGCGCAAGCTGGGCCAGGTCCAGGTGGTGGCGCCGGATGCCGAGCGCAGCGCGGTGGGGCACGCCATCACCACCCTTCAGCCGCTGCGCACCAAGGAGGTGGTGCGGCGCAACGTGCGTTTCGGCTATGCCGTCAACGGGATGCCGGCGGACTGCGTCAAGATCGCCGTTCGCGCCATCCTGCCCCGTCCTCCCGACCTGGTGGTATCGGGGATCAACCTGGGTTCGAACACGGGGACCAACGTCATCTACTCCGGGACCGTGAGCGCGGCCACCGAGGCGCGCATCCTGGGCATCCCCTCCATCGCCGTCTCCCTGGCCACCTTCACCAACCCCAACTTCAGCTACGCGGCGCGGTTCTCCCGCAAGCTCGCCGAGGAGGTCCTGAAGCGGGGCCTGCCCGACAAGACGCTGCTCAACGTCAACGTCCCCAACCTGCCCGAGGAGGAGATCAAGGGGATCGCCATCACCCGCCAGGGGGCTTCCCGGGTCGAGGAGCGCTTCGAGAAGCGGGTCGACCCCCGCAATCAGACCTACTACTGGCTCGACGGCCAGTTCCGGGTCCAGGAGGTGGAGGAGGACGCCGATACCACCAAGGTCCAGGACGGCTTCGTCTCCATCACCCCGGTCCAGTTCGACCTGACCGCCTACGGGGCGCTCGACCAGCTCCGGGAGTGGAAGCTGGAGCTCTGAGGCGCCCCAGCGGACTTTGGGGCCGGAGGCCATTCCTGATAGTATTGATGGCAGGTTAAGCACCACCAGACATGATGCAGACCGATCTCCAGTCCAGCTCCAGAATCCGGGAAGGATGGCGCCGCCGCCGGCGCCGCCACCGGCTCGTTTCCTTCGCCGGCTGGGCCCTCACCGCGCTCGGGCTGTGCTGGCTCCTGCTGGTGGCCCTGGCCGGACTACGCCCCGCCTGAGGGCGAGCCCTCAGCCCTTCTCAGAGCCTCCCAGATCCTGGCCGGCGTGCAGGGCGGATCCATCTCCAGCACGCCGTAGGGCGCCAGCGCGTCCAGGACGGCGTTGACGACCGCCGGCGTGGAGCCTATCGTCGCCGCCTCCCCGACCCCCTTGACCCCGAGCGGGTTGCGCGGCGTGGGGGTGACCGTGCGCTCCAGGGTGAAGGTGGGCAGGTCGGAGGCGGCCGGCGCCATGTAGGTCAGGAAGTTGCCGGTGAGGAGCCCGCCGTCGGGCCCGTAGCGCACCTCCTCGAACAGCCCCTGAGCCAGGCCCTGGGCCAGCCCGCCGTGGACCTGGCCTTCGACCAGGAGCGGGTTGAGGACCACGCCGCAGTCGTCCACCGAGACGTACCGCTCCAGCGTCACCGCTCCGGTCTGCGGGTCGATCCGCACCATGGCCACGTGGGCCCCGAAGGGCACCACCAGCCCCTCCGGCTGGAAGTAGCGGGTCGACTCCAGGCCCGCCTCCAGCTCCGCCGGGCGCCCGGAGCCGTACGCGGCCGCGGCCACCTCGGCCAGGCGCACCGACCGGCTGGGTGCGCCCCGCACGTGCCAGCCGCCGGCGTCGAAGACCACGTCCGCGGGGCCGGCCTCGAGGAGGTGGGCGGCGAGCCGCCGGGCCTTCTCCTCGACCGACCGGGCCGCGAGCTGGACTGCCACGCCGCCGACGGCTGCGCTCCGGCTGCCGAAGGTGCCCACGCCCACCGGGACCGCGGCCGTGTCCCCGTGGAGGACGCTGACCGCGTCCAGGGCCACACCGAGCTCGGCGGAGACGATCTGCGCCCAGGCGGTCTCGTGGCCCTGCCCGTGCGGTGAGGTGCCGGTGATCACGGTCACCGCGCCGTCCGGCTGAACTCTGACGGTCGCGCTCTCGAAAAGGTCGGTGCCCGGCCCGAAGCCGGCCAGCTCCAGGTAGCAGGCGACCCCGATCCCGCGCAGCGTCCCCGCCTCTCTGGCCCGGGCCTGTTCGGCGCGCGCCTGCTCGTAGCCCGCGACCTCCAGCGCCCGCTCCAGCGTGGCGCCGTAGTCGCCGCTGTCGTACTCCTCCTCCATCACGTTCGCGATCGGGCTGGAGAAGGCCGGCAGGAGGTTGCGGCGGCGGATCTCGACCGGATCGAGATCGAGACGGCGGGCCGCCAGGTCCATCAGGCGTTCGATCAGGAAGATCGCCTCCGGCCGGCCGGCCCCGCGGTAGGCGGCGACCGGCGTCTTGTTGGTGTAGACGGCGACGCAGTCCACCTGCGCCGCCGGCACCCGATAGCAGCCGGTGATGATGCGGCGAGTGAGGCGGGCCAGCTCGGCCCCCATCGGATAGGCGCCCAGGTCGGCGAGGATGCGGCCGCGCAGGCCGAGCACGTGGCCGTCCTGGTCGAGCGCCAGCTCCATCTCGTGCACCTGGTCGCGGCCGTGAGTGGTCGCCTGGAAGTGCTCGCTGCGGGTCTCGATCCACTTGACCGGTCGCCGCAGGCGGATCGCGGCCCAGGCCACCATCAGCTCCTCCGGGTAGACGCTGAGCTTGGCGCCGAAGCCCCCGCCGACCTCGGGGGCGACCACGCGCACCGCGCTCTCCGGGAGCCGGAGGAAGGACGCCAGCTGGCGGCGCACCTCGTGCGGGATCTGGGTCGACGTCCACACCGTGAGCAGCGGCTGCCAGGGGTCGTAGACGGCGAGCACGCCGCGGGGCTCGATCGGGATTCCGGCCAGGCGCTGGTTGCGGATCGTGGCTCTCACCACGTGTGCGGCCCGGGCAAAGGCAGCCTCGACGTCGCCGTGCAGGCGGCCTGATTCGTAGGCCACGTTGGTGCCGAGGCCTTCGTGCACCAGCGGTCCGCCGTCGGCGGCCGCCTGTGGGTCCACGACCGCGGGCAGCGGCCTCAGGTCGACCGCGACCAGCTCGGCGGCGTCGACCGCCTGCTCGCGGCTCTGCGCCACCAGCATGGCCACGGGCTCTCCCTGGTAGCGGGTCCGGTCGCCGGCCAGCAGCGGCCTCTGGGGAAGGCGGGTCCGGCTCGGTCCGCTGACCGGGAAGGTGGGCCAGCCTTCGAGGTCGGCGGCGGTGAACACGCCCAGCACGCCGGGCGCCTGACGTGCCGCGCCGGCCTCGAGCGAGGCGACCTCGGCGTGGGCCAGGTAGCCGCGCACGAAGACCAGGTGGGCGGCTAGGGGGACGGCGATGTCGTCGACGTAGCTCGCCGAGCCGGTCACAAGGCGCGGATCCTCGCGGCGGCGGACCCGGGCGCCGACCTGTTGGGAAAGGGCCATCGCTGTCAGGCAGCTTAACTCTCACCCGGCCATAACATCCTTGACATCAGGACTATCAGCGTTCAGTATTTAACGCGTCCGGTTTCAACCGGTCTCCATCGCGCTTGCATTCTGGGGGAGGACGGAAAGCCGACGGCCCCGGCACGGCATGGGTTCGCATCCACTCCTGGTGTCTGACCAGGTGGATCAGCTGTGTCCCAAAGATGGAGGAATCGAACGTGCGAGCACGAAGAGTGGTCACCTTCCTGGGCGCGGTCGCGATCGGGGTGAGCGCGATCGGAACCTCGGCGATCCCGGCAACGGCTGATGACGGAGTGGCGAAGCGCGCGGCCAGAGGAGACCTGCAGCCGGCGGTCCGCCAGGTCGTCACACCGGACGGCCAGACGCAGGTAAAGGAGCTGCCATTCCTGTCCGACGGTGTCATCCTGGCCGCGCAGGCGGCGCTCAACGGTGACGACGACAAGGCGGTCGCGGCCGATGCCGCCGGCGGGGTCGACCTGCCCGCCACCCTGGGGACCGCGGGGACAGGGGCGACGCCGGGCTCGCTGGGCTGCGCCGGGCGGGACAAGGGCAAGGGCAACGTCCGGGTCAACCAGGACTGCAGCTTTCGCCGCCAGGCCGAGGAGGAGATCGCCTTCAATCCGGCCAACCCGATCCAGCTCACGGCCGGACAGAACGACAGCCGCGTGGGCTTCAACCAGTGCGGGATCGACTGGTCGACCGACAACGGAAAGCACTGGGGCGACATGCTGCCGCCCTTCCGGCAGCGCTTCAACAGCCCCCAGTCGGACGGCCCCAACACCATCGTGGGCGGCGTCGGCACCAACCACACCTACGACTTCGCCAGCGACCCCACGGTCGCCTGGGACTCGCACGGGCGAGCCTTCTTCAGCTGCCTGTTCCTGGACATCAACACCAACGCCACCGGCATGTTCGTGACCGCCTCGCCGCCGGGAGCCGCCGGGTCCTTCTACTTCAACGTCCCCCAGACAGGCCGGTCGTTCATCGTGGTCGAGGACAACAGCCCGGCCGCCGACCACGACAAGCAGTTCATCACCGCCGACTCCTACCCCGGCAGCCCCAACGTCGACAACGTCTACGGCACCTGGACCGTCTTCAACTTCACCTGCGGCCCGGCGCACAACGCCTACTGCTCTTCGGAGATCTACGGCTCGATGTCGACCAACCACGCGCGGACCTGGTCCAAGCCTGAGCTGATCAGCGGTCTAAGCGCCGACCTCTGCATCGGCGGTAACTTCTTCAACCCCGCCGACGACGCGACGGCGTGCAATTTCGACCAGGGCTCGGACCCCAAGGTCCTCCCCAACGGCGACCTGGAGGTAGCCTTCAACAACAGCAACACGCCAAGCGCCAACAACCAGCAGCTCGCGGTTCACTGCAAGCCCGGCGGCGACTCGACCACCGGCACGGCCAAGCTGAACTGCGGTCCGCCGACTCTGATCGGGACCGACGTGCTGGTCGGGGCTCCTCGCTGCAACTTCGGCCGCTTCTGCATCCCGGGCCACTACATCCGGACCAACGACTTCCCGCGGCTCGGGGTCGACACCGACAACGGCCACCTCTACGCCGTCTGGCAGGACTACCGGAACGGCGAGTGGGACGTTCAGATGGCCCATTCCTTCGACGGCGGCGTCACCTGGACCCAGGACGGCACGGTCAACCCGGACAGCGGGCTCGACCATTACTTCCCGGCCGTGGACATCGCCGAGGCCAACAACGTCGACCGGGTCGGGGTCAGCTATTTCCGCA
>VBIC01000039.1:0-18286 GCA_005881425.1 Chloroflexota bacterium
CCGGTCCGGTTGTAGAGCCATGCCGCGATCACCGCCACCGCCAGGGTCCTGACGCAGAAGAGCAGGTAGGGCAGGTGGCTCTGGGGCATGAAGGACATGGCGAACAGCGGAGCGTGCCAGGCACAGGTGATCAGGCCCACCGCGACCGCCGCCGCGGCCGGGTCGACGCGCCGCTGCAGCCTGGGGAGGAGATAACCTCGCCAGCCCACCTCCTCGCCCAGCGGTGAGCTGAGCAGCCCTACGGTGAGCAGCGCCAGTGGAACGCTGAGCCAGGCGCCCAGGGCCAGGACGTCGGAGAAGGCGGCCGACGGGCTGACCCCGACTGTGAGGCCGATCAGGCGCACGCTCACCGGCAGAAGCAGGGCCAGGACGTACCACTGGGGTCCGACCCGCCAGTGCAGCGCCTGAGCGATGAGGTCTCGCAGGCCATCGATGCCCCTGCGCCTCGCGGTCACGGTCAAGGCCCCGATGGAGGGTGAGAATAGGCCCACTGTCACCAGCGTTGCCACGACGCTGCCCGGCAGAGTGAGCAGGCGGAGCTCGCTCGCCAAGACCGGGGCCCAGCAGCTCCAGCCAACCACGAAGGTCGTGACCAGGAAGGCCAGAACCGATCCTTGTTCCGTCCGGGCCGGCGCCATCCCGCCGTGCAACGCGGGAAGCCGGTCCTAACCTGCCAGCCTGAAGGGGTTGAAGTTGGTCCCCAGGTCATAGGCGTCCATCCCCTCGCGGCGCTTGAGGAAGGTCACCATCGCATAAGTCAGCGGAGTGGCCAGCACCTCGTAGGCGGTCTTCACCGCCCACTGGGCGAGGATCGTGGAGAGCAGCCTCTGCCCCGGCAGGACGCCGGCGAAGGCCCCGGTGATGAAGATCGCGGAATCGAGACCCTGTCCGACCAGGGTGGAGGAGATGGTCCGCGACCAGAGCCACCGCCCCCGGGTGGCGAGCTTGAGCCGGGCCATGACGAAGGAGTTGAGGAACTCGCCCGCGACGTAGGCGACGAAGGAGGCAGCCAGCAGGCGGGGCGCGAAGCCCAGGATCCGCTGATAGGCGCCCTGGGCCGTAGCGTCCCAGGCGCCGGGCGCTCCCGGGAGGACGCCCGCGGCCAGGATGAAGGCGGCGAAGAGCAGGTTGCAGCCGAAGCCCAGCCAGATGACCCGGCGGGCGGCGGAATAGCCGTAGACCTCGGTCAGGACGTCACCGAAGAGGTAGGAGAGGGGAAAGACGATGATCGCGGCCGGTAGGGTGAGGGGGCCGGCCGCGATCAGCTTCACCGCCACCAGGTTGGAGGTCAGCAGGACGCTGACGAAGAGCCCGCTGAGCGTCAGGAAGGGGCCGGAGACCGGCACTGGACGCGGCACCCGCCCACTATACGAACCGAGCCCGGCCGCGGCCGGGCGCCCCATCTAGGCGAACCCGGCCAGCCGACGGTATACTTACGGGCTGCCCGCGCGGTCCAAACCTTCTAACAACTATCTAATAACCGCTGCCTAGACTTTGCCCCACCGCCGCCCCGGGTGTGATGGCGCGCGATCGGATGTCGACCCGATAACCAAAGGAGGGAAGAATGGACGTTTCGAACAGGCGATGGTGGAGGCGGCCGTGGGCCGTGCTCGCCGGCGGAGTCGTGGGGAGTCTGCTCCTCGCCGCTTGCGGCGGGACGGCAAACAACACCACCTCAGGTCCGTCGATTCTGTCGGCCTACAACCCGCAGAAGGGAAGCCAGGGAGGCCAGCTGGTCTTCTCTGACTGGGAGCCGGTTCAGGACCTGAACGTCATCTCGAGCACCGCAGCGACTACCCAGGAGGTGGCGAGCGGACCGATCTGGTCGTCGTTGTGGGTCTTCGACCCGCAGAACAAGCCGATCCCCGACCTGGTCAGCGACATCCCGACCACCGACAACGGGCTGGTCAAGAAGATCGACGACACCCACATGGACGTCACGATCAAGCTGCGCAAGGGCCTCAAGTGGTCGGACGGCAGCCCGCTGACCACCAAGGACGTGGACTTCACGTACAAGGCGATCTGCGACCCGAACACGGGCGCGGCCACGACCCTGGGCTACGACCACATCACCTCGACCGAGGTCAAGGACGACCAGACCATGATCTGGCACTTCGGACCCAACAAGTCGGGGAACTGCGGTCTCAGCTCCGACCTGACGAGCGGCATCTACTCGCCCTACCTGACGCTGAACTTCCCGCCCGTGCCCCAATCGGTGCTCGGCAGCGTCGCGCACAAGGACTGGGCAACCGCTGACTACTTCACCAAGAAGCCGACCGTCACCAGCGGCCCCTACATGGTCCAGGACTTCACGCCCGGCTCGGCGGCCATCGTGACCCTGGTCCCCAATCCGAACTACAACTCGGGGCGCAGCGGAAGCTCCTTCTTCGGCCACGCTCCGTACCTGAACAAGCTGACCTACAAGATCTACGGTGACAAGTCCTCCCAGATCGCCGGCTTCAAGTCGGGCGACACCGACCTGGCCCTAGACCTGATCGCCAAGGACCTGCCCTCACTGCAGGGCGCCTCGAGCGGCAAGGCGGTTTACGCCAACGGGCTCCTCGACGAGTACGTGAACTTCAACCTGGGCAACAACACCACCGGCTGCGACAGCCAGAACTTCGCCCAGACATGCGGCAAGGCCACCCTCTGGAAGGACGACAAGGTCCTGCGCCAGGCCCTGGAGCTTGCCACCGACAAGGAAGCCATGAACACCCAGCTGGTCCAGGGGATCGGCAAGGTCATGAACAGCTTCCTGGTCTCAGCGCTCAGCCCCTACTACGACAGCAGCACGCCGGCCTTCCACCGGGACGTGGCCAAGGCCAATTCGACGCTGGACTCCGACGGCTGGGTCAAGGGCGCTGACGGCACGCGCGTCAAGAACGGCGTGCCCTGCAAGTTCACGCTCAGCACCACCTCGGGCAACCCGCAGCGGGCGGCCGAGGAGGAGCTTCTGATCAACAACTGGAAGGACATCGGGTGCATCGCGACCACCAAGAACTTCCCCGCCGGGATCTTCTTCCAGGACTTCAAGGGCGGGGGCATCAACGCCACCGGCCAGTTCGACCTGGCGATGTACGCCAACAACTGGGCGCCGGATCCGGACACCTGGGCCAGCACCGCGCTGCCGGGCCAGATTCCGACCGCCGCCAACCCCTCGGGCCAGAACTGGGACCGGATGAACGATCCCAAGCTGACCGATCTCTTCACCCAGGGCGAGAACTCGATCGACATCACCAAGCGCGTCGACATCTACAAGAAGGCCCAGGCTGAGTGGCGCGACTACACGCCGACCATCCAGCTCTACGAGCGGCCTGACGTGTACGGCGTCGACAACGTCTTCGGCAACTTCTTCCCGAGTGTCAACACCTGCCTGGCGACCTGCAACGCGCCGGACTGGTACCACAAGGGAGCGTCCTAGACCGACACGACTGAGGGAACGAGGGTGGCGCGGCCACCCTCGTTCCGCGGCTACGCCAGCCAGCTAGGAATCGGAAGCCCTGCGGGAGTAGAATCCAAACCAGATGCTCGGGTACATCGGCCGTCGCATCCTCCAGTCGATCCCGACCCTGATCCTGATCTCCGCCCTGCTCTTCTTCGGGATGCAGCTGATCCCTGGCGGCCCCCTGGCCGCCTTCGCCTTCGCCCGGGGAATGAGCGAGGCGGCCAAGCTGGCGATCATCCACCAGTGGGGTCTCGACCAGCCGGTCCAGGTCCAGTACTTCAAGTGGCTCCAATCGATGGTCACCGGGACCTGGGGCACCTCGTTCTTCCTCCACCGGCCGGTGAGGGAGGTGATCCTGCAGAAGCTCCCGGCGACCCTGATCCTGATGGTCACGGCCTACCTGCTGCAGCAGGTGATCGCGCTGCCGGCGGGGATCGTGGCCGCCATCCGGCGTTACTCCTTCTTCGACCAGTTCGTGACCTTCTTCTCCTACGTCGGCTACTCGATGCCCACCTTCTGGCTGGGCCTGATGCTGCTCCTGATCTTCGCCGTCTTCATCAACGTGCTGCCGGTGGCAGGCGTGGTGGACATCAGGATGACGGGCGCCCCCTTCCTGACCGCCGACTACAACGCCTGGTTCGGCCAGCACCCGATCCAGGGGCTGCTGGACATCGCCCGCCACATCATCCTGCCCGCGACCACCATCGCCATCGTCGGGATCGCGGGTGACTCGCGCTTCATGCGGGCTTCGATGCTGGACGCCATCCACCAGGACTACATCCGGACGGCCCGGGCCAAGGGTCTCAGCGAGCGCACCGTCGTCCTCAAGCACGCGCTGCGCAACGCCCTGCTTCCGGTGGTCACCAACATCGCGATCGAGATGCCACTCCTCTTCAGCGGCGCCGTGGTCACCGAGGCCATCTACAGCTGGCCGGGCATGGGGCAGGCCTTCTTCCAGGCGCTCGAGGCCTATGACTACCCGCTACTGATGGGCATCCTCACGGTCTTGGCGGTCCTGATCGTGGGCTTCAACGTCCTGGCCGACGTCCTCTACGCCTACATCGACCCGAGGATCTCCTATGCTTGACACCCGCCAGATCGCCGGCGAGTCACTTGGCTCCGTCACCTCGGCCGGAGCGCTCGACGCCGATTCGGTCGGCGTCAAGCAGTTCAGCTTCCGTGAGCTCACCTATCGCCGCTTCATGAACCATCCGTTGGCGAAGTGGGCGGCGCTGGCGCTTGTCATCATCGTCATCGCCTGCTACGGAGCGCCGGTCTGGCACGTGCTTTTCCCGAACTACATCCAGGCACCAGATCAGTACTCGCTCCTGGACGCTGGGCAAGGCCCATCGCTGCGGCATCTCTTCGGTCTCGACAACCTGAATGGCCATGACATTTTCAGCCTGGTCTTGTACGGTGGTCGTCTTTCCCTGTTCGTCGGGATCGGTTCGATGATAGTGGCGGTGGTCATCGGCGTCGCCTTCGGAGCGGTGGCCGGATACCTGGGCCACCTCATCGACGTCATCCTGATGCGGGTTACCGACGTCTTCCTCACCATCCCCGCGCTCCTGCTGGTGCCGCTGGCCGCGAGGATCTTCCGCGCTGATCTTCGGGCTGTTGAGCTGGCCGGTGACGGCCCGCATCGTGCGCAGCCAGTTCCTGTCGCTGCGGGAGATGCAGTTCGCCGAGGCGGCTCGGGCCCTTGGGGTCCCGACCCGGCGTATCATCTTCCGCCACCTGCTGCCCAACGCCGTGGGCCCGATCGTGGTCGCCTTCACCCTGGGGATCGCCAACAACATCGTGCTCGAGGCCTTCGTCAGCTTCCTGGGCTTCGGGTTCCAACCACCGACCTACTCCTGGGGGTCGACGCTGTCGGGCGCCCAGGGCGCAATTATCCAGGGCAACTGGTGGTGGATCACGTTCCCGGGCCTCGCGGTCGTGGCCACCGTGCTCTGCATCAACTTCATCGGCGACGGCCTCCGCGACGCCCTCGACCCCAAGATAATTCGCTAAGCCGTCTCGCCGGCGAAGTGGCAGGCGGCCAGGTGCCCGGCCTGCCACTCCTTGAGCGGCGGCTCCTGGTCGGCACAGATCCCGTTCTGCGTCCCCTTCGCCCTGGCCAGGGGACAGCGGGTTCGGAAATGGCACCCTGACGGCGGGTTGAAGGGGCTGGGCACGTCGCCGGTCAGCTTGATGCGCTCCCGCCGTAGCCCGGGGTCGGTATTGGGGATGGCCGAGAGGAGCGAGCGGGTGTAGGGATGGAGAGGGTTGGCGTAGAGCTCAATCGAAGGGGCTAGCTCCACGATCTTCCCCAGGTACATGACCGCGATCCGATCGCTGATGTAGGCGACCACGGCCAGGTTGTGGGCGACGAAGACGTAGGTCAGGTTGAACTCGCGCTTGAGCTCGACCAGCAGGTTCAGGACCTGGGACTGGATCGAGACGTCGAGCGCCGAGACCGGCTCGTCGGCGACGATCAGCTTGGGGTTGAGGGCGAGCGCGCGGGCGATGCCGATGCGCTGCCTCTGGCCGCCCGAGAACTCGTGAGGGTAGCGGTTCAGATACTCGGGCCGCAGTCCCACCCGGAGCAGTACCTCGCGTACGGTGTTCTCCCGCTGCCTGCGGCGCCGGATGCCGTGGACCAGCAGCCCTTCTCCCACGATGTCGCCGACGGACATCCGCGGGTTCAGCGATCCGATGGGGTCCTGGAAGATCATCTGCATGTCGGCCCGCACCGCCTTCATGGCGCGGGTCCGGATGTGGGTGATGTCCTTGCCATCGAACTCGATGGTGCCTTCACTGGGCTCGATCAGCCGCAGCACCGATCGCCCCAGCGTGGACTTGCCGCAGCCGGATTCCCCGACCAGTCCCAGGGTCTCGCCCTGGCGCACTTCCATGTCGACGCCGTCGACCGCCTTGATATAGCCGATGGTGCGCTGGAGGAACCCGCGCCGCACCGGGAAGTGCTTACGCAGCCCGCGCACACGGAGCAGGTAGTCGGGCTCGGAGACCACCGTCGGGCGCTGGGCGGTGGTCTCGTCGCGTGCCGCGCCGGTGGTGGCCATCCTGCTGCCTAGACCTCCGCCGTCGATTCGCCGGCCGCGACCGGAGCGGCCTGCCCTGACCTGACCGCGGCTTCAGCCCTCACCGGAGGTCTCGGCTCCGGTGGCTGACCTCCTCCGCGTCGACAGCCTCCAGACTCATTTCCGCACGCGCGACGGCGTGGTGCGGGCGGTCGATGGTGTCTCCTTCGCCATCCCCCAGGGCGAGACGATGGGCCTGGTCGGGGAGTCCGCCAGCTTCGCGGTCTGGGTCATGCCCAGGCGCGGGATCGACTTCAAAAGTCCCTCGGTGTAGGGCATCTGCGGCGAGCGGAAGAGCGTGTCCACTGCGGCCTGCTCGACGATCTGCCCCGCGTACATCACGGCCACCTGCTTGCACGTCTCCGCCACCACGCCCAGGTCGTGGGTGATGAGCAGGATCGACATCTTGAGCCGGCTCTGCAGGTCGCGCATCAGGTCCAGGATCTGCGCCTGGATGGTCACGTCGAGGGCGGTCGTGGGCTCGTCGGCGATGAGCAGCTTGGGGTTGCAGGAGAGCGCCATCGCGATCATCACCCGCTGGCGCATGCCGCCCGACATGTTGTGCGGATAATCGGTGACCCGCCTCTCCGGGGAGGGGATCCGGACCAGGTCGAGCATCTCGATCGCCCGCTCCCAGGCCTCCTTGCGCGAGACCCCTGTGTGCAGCTGGACCGCCTCGGCGATCTGGTCGCCCACGGTGTAGACCGGGTTGAGCGAGGTCATCGGCTCCTGGAAGATCATCGCGATGTCCGAGCCGCGAATGTGCCGCATCTCGTCCATCTCCAGCTCGGCCAGGTCCTTGCCCTCGAACAGGATGCGGCCGCTGGCGATCTCCCCGGGGTAATCGATCAGGCGCATGATGCTGAGCGCGGTCACGCTCTTGCCGCAGCCGGACTCCCCGACCAGGCCCATCGTCTCGCCCTGGGGGATGGCGAAGGAGACACCATCGACCGCCCGCACCACGCCGTCGCGCGTGCGGAAATGAGTCTGGAGGCTGTCGACGCGGAGGAGGTCAGCCACCGGAGCCGAGACCTCCGGTGAGGGCTGAAGCCGCGGTCAGGTCAGGGCAGGCCGCTCCGGTCGCGGCCGCAGGCTCCCCCGAGCTGGACGCCGGACACATTGAGCGCACGCTGAACTCGGATCGAGTGTATCAGCCTGGGATCGCTGCCGTCGCCGGTCTGGGGCGCGGTCAGGGCCGCTGCTTCCACTCCGGGCGCTTCTGGAAGAGCCCACCCCAACCGAGGTGGAACCAGTGGTCCTCCCGGTATCGGGCGAGCGCGTCGACCTGGTCCGGCTCGACGGTGGTGTAGACGCGGACGGTGGTGATCCGCTGGACCTGGGCCGCGGGGATCTCCACGACCGCACCGCTCGACCTGAGCTTGACAGCCAGCCCGTGGAAGATGTCCGATTGCTCGTCGCCCAGGAGCGATTCGGTAGTCCCAAGCTCGTTGCCCTCGGTGTCCAGAACGGGAGCCCTGTAAGGAGTGGCGATCCAGGCCACCTGCTGCTCCTCCTCCATGCGCCGTAGCCTACTACTGTGGCTCGGGCGGTCAGGGGACGACTGTGAAAGACAGGCGGGAGCCGGCGACCGAGCCGTTCCCGTTGACGACCTCGATGGCGTAGTCCTGGATCCGCATCCCCGCCGGGACGGTCACGGTGATGGTGCTGGGGTCGTTGACCGCGGCTCTCACCCCGTCGAAGGATCCGCTCAGGCTGGCGCTGGCCAGGAAATGAATCCGCAGCAGCGGACCCGAGGTGAAGCCCGAGCCGCGCAGGGTCACGACCGTGCTCTGGCTGCTCAGCGCCCGAGCTGGCGCCACGCTCCGCAGGCTGACCGGGCCTGTGGGCGCGGACGTCGTGGTGGTCGCGGCGGGTCCCGAGGCGGTCTCGTCCAGGCCGCGCAGGGACAGCGACCCGGGAACGTCCGCGAGGGGCAGGAGGGGACCGGCGACCCGCTGCCGCCAGGCCGCGAGCTCCGGGACCAGCGAGCTGATCGGCATCGCCAGGCCGGACATGGTTTCGCTCTCCGGCACCAGGACCGCGATCGCCATTACCCTGCCCCCGGGACCTACCACCGGGGCCCCGCTGGAGGCCGGCCGGAAGTCGCCGGCCAGAGTCAGGAGTCCACCTACCGAACCCTGTGAGCCGGTGGCCTGGACTCCGACGGCGCTGACGCTGACCGGCGTGCTGGGCTTCAGGGCGGCCGCCTTGGCCGGTCCCAGGAGCGCGAGCGGGTCGTGGACGTGCAGGCCGGCGGAGTCCCCGAGCGGCAGCGCTGCCGTCCCCGCCGGAAGGCGGACCAGGGCCACGGCGTGGACCTCGTCGACCGCCACCAGGCTAGCCCTGTGACTGCCTCCTGTGGGGTCGATCAGGCGCATCGCCGTCGCCCCCCGGACCAGCTCCGCCGAGGTGAGCACTTCGCCCACGCCTACGGCAAAGGCGGTGCCCACCCTCACCTGCCCGGAACCGGTGTCGCTGACCACGATGTAGACGCCCTGCAGGTCCCTGTCCAGCTCCTCCTGGAGCAGGACCGCGGCCGGGGGCGTCTCCGCCGGGAGTGGAGTCGGTGTCGGCGCCGGAGGCTGGAGCAAGGCTGCCGCACGCGGCGCATTAAGCCCGACCAGAGCCAGCACCATCGCCGCGATCAGCGCCAGCCCCGCCTGCTCCAGGCGCGGTCGCCCGAGCTTCATCCAGGTGTAACGGCCGGTGGTGGCGGTTTCTTGGGCTCAGCCGCTGACGCGGTGGATGCGGGGCAGCCCGGCCGGCGGGAAGGGCGGCAGGTCCGACGCGTCGCGCAGCCGAAGCTCGTTCCAGAGCACCCTGGTCTCCCTGAAGAGCCGCTCGACGTCGACCGTCTGGCAATCGGGGCGGTAGGGGTCGAGCTTCTCCAGTCCCTGTCCCAGCTTGGCGACGGCGCCCTTCCAGTTGCCCCGCCTCCAGTGGTAGAAGCCGACTCCGACCTGGAGGATCCCCTGATAGAGATAGCGGACCGGGTCGGCCTCCGCGATCCAGATCGCCTCCAGGGTTTCGTGCTGCTCGAAGAACTCGCCCCGGTTGAACTCCTCGATCGCCTGCAGGAGTGCTGCCGGTGGCTGCTCCTGGCAGCGTCCTGTCCGCGCCGGGGGATGCTTGTGCGGCACGCCCGGCGGGGTCCGCCCCGCACCTTCGTACGGCTCGCGAAACCGGTGCCCTGGAGGGGTCCGCCTCACGCCGGGGTCGATTCCGCCGTGTGCCGGGCTCGCGCGGTGTCGCCGTCCGGGGAAGCCGCCGGCAGCTCCAGGTAGAAGGTGGTGCCCTTGCCCTCCAGGCTGTTGGCCCAGGTGCTGCCGCCGTGGGCTTGCGCCACCCGGCGCAGAAGATACAGCCCGACGCCCTGGCCGCGAAGCGGCGGGTCCTGGACGGCCAGCGGCGCGAACAGCTGTGCCAGCCGCTCCGCCGACATTCCAGGCCCGTCGTCTTTGACGATCAGCTGAAGGCGATCCCGGCCGACGCCGCGGAGCCGGATCTGGATCACGGTGGATTGCGGGGCGTGCCGGAATACGTTGTGGACCATCTCGTCCAGGGCCGCCTCTAAAAGCGTGGCATCTCCCCAGACCTCGCCCTGGGTGTCGAGCTGAAGGCGAAGCTCCATTCCGTGCTGCTCGACCTGGTCGCGCGTCTGCTCGGCGACCGATTGGGCCACCGCGTGGAGCGGCACGCGCACCGTGAAGGCAAGCTCCAGCGGAAGCCGGGCCATGATCAGGACCTGGTCGACGGTGCGGATTACGGTCTCCGACTGGGTGAGAAGGCGGCGGGCCACCAGTGGTAGATCCGCGGCCTCGACCTGGTTGCGGCTGAGCATTTCCGCGTAGCCGCGCAGGATGGCCAGCGGCTCCTCCACGTCGCGGCTGGCCAGGCGCGCCATGGAGATGGGCGCGCGCACGGCGGGGCTTGAGGGCCATTCCGGCGCCTCCAGCCGCTGCCCGATGAGGGCGGCGATCACCTCCACCAGCTGGACCTCGTTGGGCCTGAAGACGCGCGGCCCCCGGGCCAGGATGGCCAGCGTGCCCCAGGGCCGCTCGGGGGAGGCGCCGATCGGGACTCCCAGGTAGCCGCGGACCTGGAACCGTTCCTGCATCGACAGGGCCTTGAAGGCGTCATCCCCGCTGGCGTCGCGCACGCTCATCACCCGGGCCGGGCGCTCCGCGGCGAGCAGGGTCTCCTCGAGTGGCAGGGTGGTGCCACGTTCGATTTCGGGCGGCTCGGCGCAGACGGCGTCGACCACCTCCAGGGTGCGATCCTCGATTCGTCCTATGAGGGCGGCCCGGGCGTCGAGCTCGTCGACCAGGCAGTCGAGCGCGTAGTGCAGCATCTCCGGGACTGGCCGCGTCCGGTTGGCCTCGATCAGGCGGTGGATCAGGGCCACGACCGAGCGCCGGCGCGGCGTGCTCAGCGATTCACCTCGCGCGGGCGGACGCCGGGTCGGCCGATCGCGACCGGCACATAGAATGGGCCCACCATGCCTGCCCAATCTAACGGACGCGCCAACCTGCACCTGCACACCGTTCACAGTGACGGAGAGCTTTCCCCCGAGGATCTGGTCGAGGCCCACGCCCGCGCCGGATTCGCGGCCATAGCGCTGACCGACCACGACACCCTGGCGGGCATCGATGCGCTGGGTCGAGCTGTCGATCGAAGACGAGCCGGCTCGCGGCCTGGTCGACGTCCACATCCTGGGCTACGGCTTCGACCTGGGCCACGCGCCCCTGCGCGCCCGCCTGCGAGTGGCCAGCCAGGAGCGCGAGGCCCAGAAGCGGGAGACGGTCCGCCGCCTGAAGGAGTCCGGCTTCCGCATCGAGTGGGAGTCAGTGCGGGCGCGTGCCCAAGGCAACGTCGGGCGTCCGCACATCGTGGCGGCCATCGAGGCCGCTCACCCCGGTCAGGAGCGCGAACAGCTCTATGCCCTGATGGGTCCGCAGGGGCCCGCCTACGTCCCCCGCGCCCGCGAGCTTCCGCTCGAGGAGGCGGTGGCCCTGATCCAGCAGGCCGGCGGGGTGACGGTGCTGGCCCATCCCGGCGTGTACAGCCACGTGCCAGACCTGGAGCTGCTCTTCCGAACCTGCGCCGCGGCCGGGGTGCGAGGCCTGGAGGTGACCTATCCCCAGGACCCGAAGGATCCCTATGGACCCCGGTCCCAGCACCTGATCGAACGGTTCGCCGGGGTTGCCGTCCGCCACGGCTGGGTCGCGACCGGTGGGGACGACTTCCACGGCCCGACCATCACGCCGCAGATCCGGCTGGCCGGCTGGACGGCTACGCCGGCCTCGTGCGTCGAAGAGCTCCTGGCAGCGCGCTCTCTCTAACGGGCGTCGGCGCCGGCCGCCGGGCTGCGCCGGACGAGAATCAGGTTGGTCGACGAGGCTCGCGCCACCAGCTGCCGCCCGGCGTCGTGGCAGTCGGCCTCGGCCACCACCATCTGCCGTCCGCGGTGGAGCACCCGGCCGCTGCAGCTGAGCGGGCCGCGCTCGGCGGTCACGGCCCTCAGGAAGTTGACGTTGAGCTCGGCGGTGGTGAAGGACTCGCCCTCGCGCAGGGTGCTCAGCACGGCCAGCCCCATCGCGCTGTCGAGCAGCGACGTGATCGCCCCGCCGTGGACCACGTCGTTGGGGTTGTAGAGCTCGGTGGTGACGGGCATCTCGAACTGGGCGGTCCCGTCGCCGACCCCGGTGAGCCTCATGCCGAGCAGTGAGGCGAACGGCGGAGGACTGGTCCGTCCCGCGAGGACGGTCTCCAGGTAGACACGTCCGGCGGCCTTGCCGGCGTCGGCCATGGACTGCATTCTATTGGCCGCCGACCATCGGTATGACCTCGGCGGCATCGAAAGCGCCTGGCCCGCCGTCGCGGCGGGGTAACGGATGGGTCACGAGGACTTCTCGGGTCGCAAGGCGGGCGCCCATTTTTCAGTTTGCCTCCCTGGAAGCCCGGACCAGCACCGGGGATCAGGAGGGGAAAGGGGGTTCGTCGACTGAACCACGCGTTCGTCCGGTACGCGACCCACTCTGTGGTCCTGGCTCTCGCCGTGGCCATGCCCTGGGTCGCCCTCCACGTGCCGCTCGGGGCGGCGCTGGCCCTGGCCGACAGCTCCAGCCCGCCGACCCGGGTCGGGGCGCCCTCGGGCATCCGCGCGATGGACGGCATCTCCTGGTCGACCAGCGGCTCGCTGGTGGTCCCCGCGCTTCCGACCACACCGCAGAACCCTGAGAGCAAGCATCGCGACCTGATCCGATACGTGGCCCACGCGGGAGACACCCTGCGCGGGCTGGCCTCGCAGTTCAGCCTCAGCGTCAACACGATGATCTGGTCCAACCCCGGCGCCGTCGACCGGCTGACCGAAGGCGAGGTGGTCGAGATCCCGCCGGTGGACGGGGTGCTGGTGCGGGTCGCGGCGGGCGACACCGTGGCCGCGCTCGCCCAGAAATACCGTGCCGAGGCGGACGCGATCGTCGAGTTCAACTTCCTTCGCCATCCCGACCAGCTGCATACCGGCGACTTCCTGATGGTCCCTTACGGTGTCGGCCCCGAGCCGCCGTCGGTGCCGGCGAGCCAGCCCCGGGTGGTCCGCGCCGGCGCCCGCCAGTGGCCGATCCAGCCCATCTACTCGGCCGGGGTGGGCAGCCTCTATCCCTTCGGACAGTGCACCTGGTACGTCAACTCGCGCCGGCCGGCGCCCTGGGGCGGCAACGCCTGGCAGTGGTACGGCCGGGCTCGCGCCTGGGGCCGGCCCGAGGGGGCCGCGCCGCGGATCGGCGCGATCATGGTCACCTGGGAGTCGCCCTACTGGGGTCACGTCGCCTACGTCGAGCAGGTATACGCCGACGGCAGCTGGCTCGTCTCCGAGATGAACTACTACGGCACCCCCGGCGGCGGCTGGGGACGGGTCTCCTACCGTCACATCCTTCCCGGCACCATCCCCCTGATCGGCTTTATTTACTAGCGTCCTCGAGGAGACGGCCGGCGCCGAGCAGGAGGTCCTCCGCTCCCCACGGGGCGACCAGCTGTAGGCCCACGGGGAGCCTCCCGGCGAGGCCGCACGGCAGGCTCAGCGCCGGCGCGCCGGTGAGGTTGAAGGGCGAGGTCAGCCGCACCAGGGCGCCGTCGACCGGCTCCGACGGCCAGGGTGCCTTGCGCTCGCCGACCAGGGGGGCCGTCACGGGGGTGGTGGGGAGGGCCAGCACGTCGACCTGCTCGAAGGCGCGCCGCAGGCCTGCGCGCAGACGCTCTCGCGCCCGCTGCGCCAGGACGTAGTCCGAAGCCGGCGCCAGCGCGCCCAGCTGGAGGCGGAGCCGGACGTCCCGCCCGTAGTCGCGGGGCCGGGACCGCAGCCACGTCCGGTGGAGCGCGCTCGCCTCGGCACGAAGGGTGGCCAGCTGGGCCGCGACCGACATCGACAGCTCTGGAAGGGCGACCTCGCGCAGGCGGGCGCCGGCGCCCTGGAGGCGCTCGAGAGCCCGCTCGGTGGCCGCCGCGACACCTCGTTCGACCGGCCGTAGCAGGCGGTCGCTCAGGACTCCGATCCGCAGACCCCGAGGCCGCCGCACGGGCTTCGGTGGCTGGCCGGTGAGCACGGCGTACAGGAGCGCCGCGTCCGACACCGTCCGGGCGATCGGCCCCGCGTGGTCCAGCGACCACCCCAGTGGGATCACGCCGTCGAACGGAACGGCGCCGTAGGTCGGCTTGAGGCCGACGCAGCCGCAGAGCGCGGCCGGGATCCGGATCGAGCCGCCGGTGTCCGAGCCGATCGAGGCGGCACACAGCCCCGCCACGACCGCGATCGCCGAACCGCCGCTGGATCCGCCCGGGATCCTCGAAGGGTCATGAGGATTGCGCGCGATCCCGAAGAAGGGATTGCTGCTGGTCACCCCGTAGGCGAACTCGTGCATGTTGAGCTTGCCCAGGGTGATCGCACCCGCGTTCCGCAGGAGGCTGACGGCTGCGGCGTCGCGTCGCGGGATGAAGTCGCGCAGGATCCTGGAGCCGCCGGTGGTGCGGACGCCGCGGGTCATGAACAGATCCTTGATCGCCAGCGGCGCGCCCAGCAGCGGCGCCGAGTCCCGCCGGACCAGCCGGCGGTCCGCGGCGGCAGCCTGGCGGCGGGCGTGGGAAGCGGTGACCGTGATGAAGGCCTTGAGCCCGGCCTGGCGTTCGATCCGGTCCAGATAGGCGTCCACCAGCTCGCGCGCCGAGACCGCTCTGCGGCCCAGGCTGGCCACGACTTCGGTCAGGGGAGCGTCGCAGAGCGCGTCAGTGCTCATCCGGGCGGAAGGTCCTCGGCCAGCTCCTCGGCCAGCGCCGCCATCAGCTCGCGGTAGCGCCGCCAGGCTCCGGTCAGGGCCTCGAGATCGCGCGCGCCGAGCCGCAGGTCCGCTGCCCTGGCCGCGCCCGCCAGCGCCTCCCTTTCGGTCATCGCCACAGTATGCCGCCGCCCGGGCCGCGTGTGAGTCCGGCCAACTCACGTTTGCCGACGGGAGCCCGGTTTGACAACCGCCGGTGGCAGTCCTAAGCTGCCCTGTACGCCGACCGCATTGGGGAAGGGCTGGCTGGCGGGGCCGTATCAACCGTTTTTACATGTTCGCGAAGGAGCCTGAGGACCAATGCTGCTTGTAGAAGTCCGCCGCCTCGACGTCGCGCCCTCGAGCGATCAGTTCTGGACCATCATCTCCCGGATCAACGGCCCCGAGTTCATGGGCGTGCTCTATCGGGCGCGCGAGGCCATCTTCGACAGCGCGGGGATCAGCTTCACGATTGACCTCCTGAGCAAGTTCCTGCAGTTCGATGTCACCAGGAGCTGGTCGAGCGCTGACGAAGGCGAGCTGTTCTTCGGTTCGGCTCCGGTGGTGGGCTGGCTGCGAGTCCGCCGGCCAGGCTCGGCCACGCTGCGCGAGCTGCGGTCCGACGACGTGCACTTCCTGGAGCTGGAGCATGCCGGCAAGCCGGCCTTCGTGGAGGTCGGCGTCGCCTTCCGCCCCGGCGGCGAGAAGGTGCGGCAGGACTTCCTCAAGCGGGTGCGTTCGGCGGCGGGCGAGGTCATGGGCCAGGAGATCGGGACGCCGTCTTCCTGGTCGCTGCTCGCCCCGCTGGGCAGTCACAACTTCGAAGCCATCCGCAAGACCCGCCAGCCCGGTCTCGATTCGTCGGCCGAGGACAGCCAGGCGATCGCAGCCTTCACCACCCCGGAGATCCGGGCCCTGATCCGCGACCTGGAAAGGGTCGGCTCCCTGACCGTCTCCGACCTGCCCAAGGTGCTGGGCGAGGCGCAGGGCGCTGCCGTGGCCGCCCGTCTCGGAGAGATTCGCAACCTCGGGTTGATCAAGTCGGAGTACGTGATCGTCTGTTCCCGGACCGGCAACGCGGTGCTGCGCACAGACGACCCCAACAAGCTCTCCAAGATGGCGCCGGACTGGATGAAGTGCGCCTGCGGTCGCTCGCTGAGCGAGGAACGGGTCGACCAGGTCATCATGCCCACCGAGCGCGCCGCCGAGCTCAACGACCGTGGGCGCTGGATGACCACGCTCGTCTCGGGCGTTCTGCCCCGCATCGGGATCAGCCGGGACTCCGTGATCGTGGAGGCGACGCCGAGCGCGACCGACATCATCCTGGACCTCAGCGGAGATCTGGTCCTGCTGGTGCTCAAAGACCGCGAGTTCAACCTGGCCGATGCCTACGCGTTCAACAGCAAGATCTCGCGCATCAAGGCCAGCGAGGGCGTGATCGTCACCAACGAGGGTCTCTCGGGCGATGCCCGCAAGCTCCTTACCGAGGAGGTCATCCCCCGGCGGGCGACCGACCCTTTCCGGATCACCTACGTCGAAGGGACCCAGAACCTGGAGCACGAGCTGGGCCGCGTGGTCGAGCGCCGGCGGCGCAACTACTTCCTGCGCGCGCTGGGCGACCTGGCCACCATCCAGGGGCTGAACATCGGCCAGCTCGCGCTGGCCAAGGTCGAGGCGGGGGCTCGCGCCAGCAAGGAGGCGATCAGCCCGGAGGCCGTGCCCGCCGAAGCCTGAAGATTTACGGGGCGCAATTGCGGCTCGCCGCGGCCCGCCCGCGTCGTTCTGCCGTAACGCGACCGCGCATATACTCCTGAGATGCGCTGGTCCGCGTTGGTGCCGGCCGTGCTCTGCCTGCTGGTCGGCGGCGTCTGGATCGGACAGGGGGCCGGCCTGATTCGGGGGAGCTTCATGACCGGCCAGGCGCTCTGGCTGGTGGTCGGGGTCGTCCTGGCGATCCTGGGGATCGTCCTGGCATACGTCGGCTTGCGCCGGCCGTCACCGCGGTGATCGAGCGCGACGAGGGGACGAGCCGGGCCCTTGCCACCGGCGCCAGCGGCGGCTGCCTCAGCCTGGGGGCCGACTACGTCGCGCACGGGTTACTTCAGGTGCCTTTGCTCCCGGAGCAGGCCGGTGACCTGCTGCTCAAAGTCCTTCCCCTGCCTGTCTTCTCGGCGCTGCTCCGCACCTTCACGGTCCTGGCCCGGCCGCTGCTGCTGCTGGGCGCGACAGTGCTGATCATCGCCGGCTACGCGGCGGGCGCCGTGCTAGCCCACCGGACCGCGCCCCGCGCCGAGATGCCGCTCCTGCTGGGACTCGTCTTCCTGGTGACCGGGGTGGTGGCGCTCCTGGGGGCCGGCGCCACGACCGCGGCCACCGGCCTCCTCGTCGAGGTGGCGATCCTGCTCGCCGGCGTGCCTGCGGCCTACGGCGCGGTGGCGGCGATCGTGGAAGCTCCTGACTACGACCAGCAGCGCAGGCGCACCCTGCGCACCGTCTTTTTGGGCGGGGTCGGCCTGGCCCTGGTGGCGATCGGTGTGGTCGACGTCCGCCGCTTCATCACCGCGCTGGCCATGAAGGAAGGCGATCGGGCGCAGACCGAGATCACTCCCGTGGACAGCTTCTATGTCGTCTCCAAGAACCTGGGCGGTGATCCCCAGGTCGATCCGTCCTCCTGGCGCTTGCAGCTGCCAGGAGCCAGCCTCACCTACTCGGAGCTGCTGGCGCTGCCTGCCCAGGAGCTTGAGCTGACGCTGGAGTGCATCAGCAACGAGGTGGGAGGCAACCTGATCAGCAATGGGCGCTGGCGAGGGCCCCGCGTCCTCGACCTGCTGGCGAAGGCGACGGTGCCCGCGGGTGCGGCCTGGATGCTGATCGAGGGCGCCGACGGTTACACCGAGAGCTTCCGCCTCGCGGAGATGACCACCGATCACCTGCTGGCTACGCACCTCAACGGCGAGGTCCTCAGGCCGGCCCACGGCTTCCCGGCGCGCTTCATCTTCCCAATTCTCCTCCCAGGACCAGCTCGGCTACTGGGAGCAAAACGGATGGGACGAGCGGGCTGTGGTCAAGACGATGTCCCGGATCGACTCTCCGTCGGACGGCTCTCAGTTCGCCGCCGGCACGGTTCGTTTCGCGGGAATCGCCTTTGCCGGCGACCGGCGGATCTCCGCGGTGGAGATCAGTCCCGACGGCGGCCGCGGCTGGCGCTCCGCCGAGCTCCAGCCCGAGTTCTCCCCCTACTCCTGGCGGTTCTGGTCGCTGGCGCTGGCGCTGGGTCCCGGGCACCACCTGGTCCAGGTGCGGGCCAGAGACGGCAGCGGCACGCTCCAGGCCGCCGCCCCCGCGCCGACCCTACCAGACGGCGCCGCGGGCTACCACGCGGTCGCGGTCGACGTCGGCTGATCGACCGGCGCTCTCAGGCGTCATGGGATGGGCGATGGTGCGTTTTG
>VBIC01000039.1:18518-29346 GCA_005881425.1 Chloroflexota bacterium
TGACGGCAATTTCGCAGCTGAGTCGTTCGCCGAGCGCCTCCGCCAGAGCCAGCACCTGGGAGTGGAGCAGTTCGATCTCTGCTCGGCTGAAGGCTGCTTCGCGGGGGGTCTCCTCGCCGGTGACGAGGTCGATCCGAAGCAGCTTTCCATCCGTGACTTCCGTTTTCGTCCGTCCGGGTGGAAGGTCGGCGGTGGCGTCCGCGGTGCCTTCGTAGACCGCAATCTCCACAAACGGGTCACGGTCGCACTTCACGCGGACCTGGAGAAAGGCGCCCGTGGCGAGCAGCGTCACCTTGCCGCAGAAGGTCGCTTGGCTGCCCGAGGCCATGGAACACCAGGCCTCCCCGTCGGTCAACCGGAAGACGGTGCCCGGAGGATCGCGGCTGACCAGGTGAGCCGCCTTGGTGGCCGGCGCTTCCAGCTGGTTGATCCGGCAGTTCGCGGAGTGAACGAAATTCAGGTCGGCCTGACCGCCCGAATCAGCAGCCAGTTCCTCTCCCGAGCTGAGCGGATTACAGCCGTGTAGCGTGAATCCCGAGACCACCAGCCGAACCTGGTCTTTGAGGGCCGTAATTCGGTCTGCGTCCGCCGTGCAGGTTGGAGATTGCGTCACTCTGGGTGAGGTCGGTCCGGCGGGAGTGGGCGAAGTCGTCGACGTCGGCGAGCATGCCAGGCCCAAAACCGTCACGGTCATCAAGACTGACGCGAGGCGGGTGTTCACCGTCCAGTTCACTCCTTCCGCCGGTGCGACCAAAGGGGTCCGAGGATGGCCACAACCAGGCTCACCAGCCCAAGGGCGCCAAGCAACGCCGACAGCCGCTGCCATTCGGTCGGGATCCGTTCGGCTCCGAACACATACAAGCTGGTGGCTTTAGCCGTGTGCACGTCCGTAACGGTGGTGACATTGGCCGCAGGTCCCGTCGTGGTGAGAGTGAAGGGGGTCTCGCTGTGGAGCGTCAGCGGGCCGCTGACCGAGACGTCCCGGTCGCCAGGAGTCACCGTGAACTGCTCGCCGCTGGCCGACACCTCCATTTCTGATCCAGTCAGGGTCGCCGAGGCGTCGGCAACCTGATCCACCCGGAATGCGGATTGTCCCGTCGGCTGCGAAGACATGAGATGGAGGATGAGTCCTTCGCATGAGGGGGGTAGCTGGGCGCCGCCGGTCGTGACCGTGACGGGCTTAGCGCTCGGTCCTACGGTCAGCCTGGCCCGGTCGAGGCTTCCCACCAGGCACAGTCGCGGCGGACCGCCGCCAGTGAATACCATCTCCATCCCGCCCCCCTGTTCCGGTGGCATCGCGGTGAGGGTGACCTCACTGCCCTTGTGCGAGACCAATGTCACCTGCTCGGGTGAGTCCCACTGCGCATCCAACGACGTTCCCAGCGTGAGGCCGGTGGAGCCACAGGTGCCGTCAAGGGCCTTCGCCACGTTCTGACACTGGGAGCCGGGCACGGGAAGGGCAAGATCGACCTGGCCGCTTGGAGATCCGAGATGCACATGCTGCACGTAGGCAGAGAATTCGGCTGTAACCTGGCCTTTGAAGTCCACCCTGGAGATGCCGGAAAGGTGGATCGTTGCTGTAGCGGGGAGCCGGATGCCGCTCAATACCAAAAAGGAAACAGAAACTACGACCACCGCGAATGGTGTGAGCCAAAGGGCTAGCCGTCGAGACAGGATCCGGCCGAGCCGAGCCGGCTCGTGTGAATATCGGGCCGAGCCATGTGCTCGACCCTCTGACGCTCGCCCCGCACCCTCTTCGGGCGTGCCGGCCATTTTGCCCCTTCGCCGGATTCTACATATGCTGAGCGCCGAGACCCGTATCGGCTAGTCTGACGGCGTGTCGGCCTCAGTCGAGACTTCCAGCATCGACCTTGCGGCGCTGCGTCGAGAGTTCCCTGCCCTCAGCCTGACCCGCGACGGGGCTCCGGTCGTCTACCTCGACAACCCCGCCGGGACCCAGGTGTCGCGGCGGGTCATCGACCGGGTCCGGGATTACTGGACGACGATGAACGCCAACCACGGGGGCCTGTTCCTGACCAGCGAGCGCAGCGACGCCATGGTCGAGCGGGCGCGCCAGGCTGCCGCGGCCTTCCTCAACGCGTCGGTGGACGAGGTCGTCTTCGGCGCCAACATGACCACCCTTACCTTTGCCGTGAGCCGCGCCATCGGACGGCAGTTCCGGTCGGGGGACGAGATCGTGGTCACGCGCCTGGAGCACGACGCCAACGTCGCCCCCTGGCTGGCCCTGGAATCGCTGGACGTCACCGTTCGCTTCGCGGACATCCGGACCGAGGACTGTACCCTCGATCTCGAGGACCTCGAACGCCAGGTCAATCCCCGCACCCGGCTGGTCGCGGTGACTTACGCCTCCAACGCCGTGGGCACGATACCCCACGTGAAGGCCGTGAGCGCGATCGCCCACCGGGTGGGCGCGCTGGTCTGGGTCGACGCCGTCCACTACGCTCCACACGGGCCGATCGACGTGCGCGACCTGGACTGCGACTTCCTGGTCTGTTCCGGCTACAAGTTCTTCGGTGCCCACGTCAGCATCCTCTACGGCCGCCGCGAGCTGCTGCAGCGCCTTGCACCCTTCAAGGTCCGGCCCGCGCCGGACGAAGGCCCGGGCCGTTGGGAGACGGGGACTCCGAACTTCGAGGGCATCGCCGCCCTGCTGGGCGCCTTCGAGTACTTTGCCTGGTTGGGCGGTGACGCCCGGCCGGAGCGGTCCGCCTTCCTCAAGGCCCTGGCCTGGATCCAGTCGCACGAGCGGGCGCTGGCCACGCGCCTGATCGCCGGGCTGGCCGAGATCCGGGGAGTGCGCATCTACGGCATCACCGACCCGGCCCATTTCGCCCAGAGGGCGCCGACCGTGTCCCTGACCTGGGAGCCGCACCGCCCCGAGGACCTTGCCCGATGGCTCGGCGCCCACGGCGTCTTCACCTGGCACGGCGACCATTACGCCAGGGTTCTGATCGAGCGCCTCGGCCTGGCCGGCCGGGGCGGGACCCTGCGCATCGGGATCGCGCACTACAACACCGCGAGCGAGATCGACCAGGCGCTGGAACTGCTGGCCGGCTACCGGGCCTAATGCGCAACTCGACGGACCGTGCAACCGGTCAGGAAATCGCACAGCCGCTGACGGCGGGCCGCGACTCCGAGCAGAACGGCATCGACCGGCCAGAGGAAGGGAAGGGTCCCTACCAGCGTCCGTAAGGCCGCCCGTCCCCATCCGGGTGGACCGCCCCCGGGTGCGTAAACCGAGATCCCCATCAGCCGCTTGCCTATGGTCTGCCCGCTCAGGCCCTCGAGCGAGATCCGGTAGGCGACATTGACCGCGAGCAGCAGCAGCAGGCCCTCTGGATCGAGCACCAGCTCCGTCCCCCGAACATTCGATACGGCGGTGAGCAAGTAAACGGCCGAGGCCAGCACCAGCAGGCTGTCGATCAGGCCCGCCCAGACTCGCCGGACCAGCGGGTACTCGCGGGTCCGAACGTCGTCGCCGCCGGCGCCCGGGAGCAGGCCCTCGACCTCGTCGGCCAGGTCACGCCGCACGCCGAGCACGATCGGCTCCAGCACCGCGAGGTACCCTCGCTCCGCCAGCCAGCGGATCGACAGCACGAAGGCGGCCGCGAGCAGTCCGAAGATCGCCAGGACGAAAAGGCGGTGCTGGGCGCGGTGAAAGACGCCGACGATGGGCTGGCCGGCAAGCCGCCCCAGTCCTTCGAAGATGGCGACGTAGACGATCACCGCGGGCAGCAGCCCGGCCAGGAATTCCAGCCGCGGCATCCTTGTGACCCCGGCGACCTGGGTGGTCTGGATGCGCAGGCCGGGGACCAGACGGGCGACGAAGACGGCCCGCCAGCCGCCCCGCTGGAGGCGGGCGGTCACCCGGTCCAGCGCCCTGCGGAACCCCAGCACCCCGGCGGCCTTCTCCAGCGCCGGCCGGCCCACCAGGGCGAAGATCTCCCGTCCGGTCATGGCTCCGAGCGAGATTCCTGCGACCACCGCAACCGTCATGACCACCCCGTTGACGCTGCCGGTGGCGATCGAGATGCCGGCGATCAGGAGGAGGACGTCTCCCGGAGCGAAGGGAAGGGGAACCCCCGATTCCTCGATGAAGAGCAGCCCGGCGATCGCTACCACCAGCAGGTCGCCGCTGAGGTGCTGGAGCGATCTCAGCGGATCCATGATGATCAGCCTCGATTCGCGATCAGGCGGCGTGCAGCAGCTCGGCGATCAGCGGAATGGGCAGGTTTCCGCAGGCGAGGAAATCGTCGTGGAAGCGCTGCCTCGAGCCGCCGGTGCTGGCTTCGAACGACTGCCGCAGCTCGCAGATCAGCAGCTTGCCGAGCGTGTAGTTGAGGTACAGCGGATCCCAGGCGCCGCGGGTCGCCTCTCTTACCGCCGGCAGCTCGGAATGGTGAGACTGCTCGGTGAAGAGGCGGACGGCTTCGTCCATCGGCATCCGGTGGCAGTGCAGGCCCACAGCCGCCAGGAACCGGCAGTCGCGAAGGAGCGCGTCCATGAGCTGGGCCATCTCGTGTTTCGGATCCCGGCTGAACTGCTCTTCCACCATCATCTGTTCGGTGTAATGGGCCCATCCCTCGCCTGTGCTCTGAATCCACAGTACCTTGCGGGTCAGGGAGCGGGCGCGCCGCTCGTGAAGTGCCTGCAGGTAATGGCCTGGGTACGCCTCGTGGATCGAGACGTTGGCCAGGAGGCTGTAGTTGAGGTAGCGCAGCCACTCTTCGGTCCGCGCCTTTCCCCACTCGCGAGTTGGAACTGTCACGTAGTAGTAGCTCTCGGTGGCCACGGTTTCCAGGGCGCCGGCGCTGTCCAGGGCGGCGCTGATGTAGGCGAGGAACGATGGCGTCGGCGACACCCGGCAGCGCACCTCGGAGGGGATGCTCACCAGCCGGTGCTCGATCAGGAAGTCGCGTATCCCCTCCAGCATCGCGGCGGTGTCGGCGATCAGGGTGTCTACCGACGGGTGGTGTGTCTCCAGGGCGCGTACCGCTCCGGCTATGCCTTCACCCGGGGCGATCATCTCGGCGACCTCGGCCGCACGGGCGGTGTTGCGTGCCAGGTCGTCACGCGCCATCCGCTCCAGCGTCGGGAGGTCGCGTCTGATCAGCTCCCGGGTCTCCAGGTATCGCAGGAAGCGATCTGTCCCGAGCGCGTAGTCGTCGTGCGCCTGGGGCCGGTGGGAGCCCAGCCAGGCGGCGAAATCGCCCACCGCTCGGGCCGCCTGCTCGATTGCTGCCAGCGTCGTGGCGTCGTCCCGGGCGGCCGTCCGGACCTCCTGGTTGAGGAAAGTCACAAAGCCCTCGAGCGCTTCGAGTGCGACGTCCAGGCTGGGTCGGGGAAGGGCCTGCTCCAGGTTGGAACGGGCCGCTTCCAGGAAGCCCGGCACTCCGTCCAGGTGGCGGCGCAGGGCCTCGAGCCGCTCTCCGAGCGGCGCGTAGTCACGCTTGATGTAGCAGCTCACGTCGAGCTCCGCCCCGCCGGCGTAGAACATGGGGTCCCGCCGGTGGCTGGCCAGCTCGACCAGCTCGAAGCGGGAGGTGGCCAGCTGGGCCTGCAGTGCCCGCCGGTCGACGTCGTCGTCCCGGCCCAGGTGGTCGGGCTGGTCGAGCATTCCCAGCTGACGATCGATCTCCTCCAGCCGGGCGGCGACTGCCGTACCGCTGACGTCGCCGACGACGCCGTCGAATCGATGGTCGCCCACCAGCCGGCCCCATCCGGGTGAGAAGCGAAACAGCGCGTCGATGATCTCGTGTTCCCGCTCGCTCCAGGCCCGCACCAGGGTCAGGTCCGGGGCCGCCGCCGCCCGCGCCGCTCGGCGTGCGCGCGCAGGTAGGTGTAGGTTTTCTCCGCCGCGTAGCCGGCCGCCACCGTGTCCTGGATGCGGGGCCAGAATTCTTCCTGGATCCAGTTGCGCGCGACCAGGACCTCGATCCCGTTCAGGTGAAGGTCGCCCTTCTCCATCTGCACCTGGGTGTCGTCCCTTTGAAGCGACCGCACCGCGTCGATCGTGATCCCTGGAACCAGCCAGCCGTGCGGGATGACCAGGTCAGCCCTGGGTCGGGCGGCCTCCGGCACGCAAAAACTGTAACAGGAGAATACGGCGGGCAAGCGGGCAGCGCGCTAAGCTAGAGCGCCATGGGACTGACCCGGGCCATCCATGTCGCCGGGGCGGCCTTCATGCTGGGCGGCGTCACCGTCCACCTGCTGCTGCGGCCGGCCGCGGCCCGTGCCGCGGAGACCGCTCAAAAGGCGCTCTACGACCTGGCCTGGCGCGTCCAGGTGGTGATGGTGATGGTCGGGTCGGCTGTGCTGCTGGTCACCGGCATCGCGCTCTGGCTGGGCGAGCGGTTCAGGCTGGCCAGCGGATGGCTGCTCCTCGGCGTGCTCCTCTACGTCGCCGTCTCCGCCCTCGACGGCGCGTTTCTCTCTCCGAACCTGCGCCGTCTGCGGCTCGCCGCTCGCAGCGGCCAGCCGGTCGCGGCCGCGGATGCGGCAGGTCTCACGATCCAGGCCATCACCTGGTTCCTGCTCCTCGTGGTCGTCTTCCTGATGACTGCCCGGCCGTTTTGAGGGCTAATCAGCGACGGCCCAGGCGTTAGCCCAGGCCGGAGGAGCGAGACGCCGCAGCAGCGGTGGCGAGCCAGGGCGCGCCGCGAGCAGGCCCGTGCCAGGCATGCCGGCCGCACTGGAATTTTGCGGCCGGGCCGCGTACGGGCCGTCCGCGAGCGGCACATGCGCCCGGTAAGTTCGTGACACACAGTTGTCAAAGCGGGAGCTTATGCTGCGGTCATGGGCAATGTCATCGAATGGTCGCAGATCCATCCCAGCATCCGTAGCGAATCGCCCTTCGTCGGCGTCGTGGTCATCGACCCCAAGCGGCAGCTCTGCGTCAGCGAGCTGATCCCGCTCGATCCCGAGCAGCTGGCCAGCCTCGATCGTGCCGCTCCCGAGCTGATCGCGGCGGCCCAGCAGGCCGCGGCCGCGGTGGCTCGAGGGTACCGGCGGCAGCGCCGCGACGAGCCGCCGGCGTCCGGCCAAGCGGCCTCGCACCTGCTGGTCCTCCCTGGAGGGCTCGAGCCCGGCGGGGCGGCCAGGCCGGGCGAGCCGTGAGGATGCGAGACGAGACCGTGCCGGGCTAGGCCTCGGAGCTGGGGACGCTTTCCCGCTCCTCGGCCTCCTCGGAGCGATGCGGCCCGTTGGGAGCGGCTCCTGGAACGTCGACCGCAACCAGGGCGGGTCCGGGCAGCCGGATGATGGTCCAGGTGCCTGCCTTCTCCCCGCGCTCAGCCAGCGCCTCGTCTTTGGAGAAGAGGATGATCTGGTGCTCCTGGGCCAGCCGGGCCAGCTCCTCGAGCGCCGCGCGCAAGCGTCGCCGGTCGGCGTGTACCAGCGCCTCGTCGAGGAGGAGGGGCGGCGGCTCGGCGTTGCCGCCGATGATGCGCGCCAGGGCCACCCGTTCCAGGAGATAGATCAGCGAGCGCGTCCCCAGGCTCAGGTTGTCCACGTCCTTGAAGGCCCGCTGGTCGTGAGCCTTTACGTGCAGAGCCAGGTCCTCGCCCACCTGGACGTCCCGGTACCGGCCGTTGGTGATGGAGGCCAGCTGATTCTGGAGCTGGGACTTGAGTCGCGGGACCACGGCGCGGCGCACCGATCGTGCGGCGCCTTCCAGGGTCTCGATCGCCAGGTCGTAGGCGTGCGCCTCCGCCTCGAGATGCTCCAGCTGCCCATGGGTGCTGGCGATCTCCTCCTCGAGCGCGGCCACGTCGCCGATCTGGGCCAGGCGGTCGTTGAGCAGCTCCTCAGCCCGCGCCCGCTCTTCCTGGGCTCGCTCCTTGCTGGACCGATGCTGGTCTCGCTGCCGTTCCAGATCGGCCAGGGGGAGCTGGCGGTACTCCTCGATCCGGGCCGGTTCCAGCCCTTGGGCCGCGGCACTGGCCTGCTCTTCCAGGTCCCCGACCAACCGGGTCAGGGACTCGCTCTGGTCCCCGTCGTCGCCGGCCTGGCGGCGCAGCTCATCCAGGTGCGGGGCCAGCCGGCGGTAGGCCTCGGCGTGGGCCACTGCGCCGTCCCAGGCCGCCGCCGCCGCCTCCGGGTCCGCCGCCGTGATGCCGGCCGGCTCGTAGACCGCTCGGAGCTGACGCAAGTATCCGGCGCTGCGCTCCTGCTCTCCGGCGGCCCGCTGCGCCGGCTGGCGCAGCTGCTCCAGCTGGGCGTCGAGCTGCTCGATCCGAGTCCGCAGCCGCTGGGCGACCCGGGCAGCCTCACAGGCCTGGAGGAAGTCGCGGCCGGCCGCGAGCGCTTCCTTGCGGTCGAAGCCGAGCCGGTCGAGCACGCTGTGCAGGCGCTGCCGGAGCTGTTCCCGCCGCTCGTCCAGCGTCGACTCGGCCCGTGATGCCTCCTGGGACCGCTGGCTGGCCGCTTTCCAGGCCATCGTATCGTTGGCCAGGACCTCGACCAGCCGGGCCGACTCCTCGGCCGCCTCTTCGGTGGGGGCGGGCTGGGGCAGGCCCCAGGATCCGACCAGCTCCCGTAGCGCCCCTCCCGCCGCCTGGCCGCGCTCCTCCTGCTCGGCTGCCTGCCGGTCCAGCTCCAGGCGGGTGGCGTCGGAGCGCACCTTCTGCAGATGCTCCACCAGCGCCTGCTGCAGCTCTGCCGAGCTGCGGACCCCCCATGGGCTCAGGATCTCACGCCGCTTGACGCGGGCGGCATCCTTGGCTCTGAGCCGCCGGTCCACCTCGCGGATGGCGGAGCTGCGGACCCAGATCCCGATCACGGCCGCCAGCACGCCCATGCCCAGGAGGAAGAAGGCGATCCCGGCCACCCAGGTGGGCAGTCCGCCGTAGAAGGCGAGGAAAGCCACCAGGATGGCGAGGGCGGTGAGCAGGAGGCCGCCCAGCATGGCGCCGAGGAAGGCGCCCTGGCGCCCCCGGGCGCGCTCCGCCATCGCCTCCTCGCGTCGCATCGTCTCCTCGGCCTGCTGTCCGGCCCGGATGACGTCCGGAACTTCGCGATAGCGGGCGATGTCCTGCTTGAGCTGCTCCAGGCGGGGCGGGAGCGCCTGTCCGGCGCGCTTGCGGGCATCCAGCGCCGCCTGGTGGCGCTCGCGCCACTCGGCCAGCGCCCGCTGGAACTCGACCTGCCGGGCCGGCCAGTCGAACGAGGCCGAGACCATCCCCGGGTGCCGCTCGGCGATCCGGCGGACCTCTTCGGCGCAGGCGTGAGCCCGCAGGTGGACCTCGGGCGCCTGAGCGTCGGCGAAGGTGAGCGACGAGACGAGTTCCCGGACCAGCGGCTCCTCCTTGAGGCTAAGCTCGTCGATCCCGTGGGCCGCGGTTTCCTGCTCCGCCGCCTGGGTCGCCAGCCGGGAGCGCTCGGCCTCCAGCTCCGCCACCTGGTCCCGGACCTGCCGGGCGCGCTCGCTGAAGTCGGTCTGTGCCTCCTGGGTGGCCCGCAGATGGCTGCGCAGCTCCTGGACCGCCGCATGCTGCTCCAGGGGGAAGGAGGCGAAGCGGGCATGGGATTGCAGCCGCTCCTCCTCCGTGGCGATCAGGGCCTCGAGCTGGCGGGCACGCTCCAGCCGGCGCCGGCCGTCGTCCAGGCGGGCGCGCAGGAGCGCAGCCTCCAGCGTCTGCACGATCGAGAGCTCGGCGTCCGTCAGGGCCGCGACCGTCTCCCGCTTGACCGCCAGCTCCTCGACGGCGGCCCGCGCCTGGCGAGCGGCTGCCAGCTGGCGCTCCAGCTCCACGAGCCGGCCCTCGAGGTCCCGCAAGGGCCCGGAGCGGGCGCGCGGCCGGCCGATGCGCCGGGATCGCTCCTCGCGAAGTCGATCGAGCACCGCCTGGGCGGTGCGGTCGGGCTGGGCGGAATCGGCGAGCGCGGTGATCGCCTCCTTGATGCTGCCCGCGTCTTCCAGCCGCATCACCTCACTGCGCGAGATGCAGGCGGTGTTGCTGTAGATCTCGCGCGAGATCCCCAGCAGGCGGCGGCCGACCGCAGCCCCGCCGGCCGCTTCGCCGTCGAAGCGCGCGGTGACGTCGTCTCCGCTGGCCAGGTCCCGGACCCGCACCGTGTCGGCGTCGAAGTCGCGCTCGATCAGGAGCCGGGCGCGGTCCTGCATCTCGACTTCGAGCGTGACCGCGTAAGGCCCCTCTTGCCAGGGCCGCCAGCGCTCAATCCGCTCGCTCAGTGCGCCCCGGCTGCGCTGGCGATCGCCCGCGAAGCCGAAGAGGGCGCTGAGGACCGCTTCCTGCAGCGTCGACTTGCCCGCCTCGTTGGGACCTATGACCAGGTTGATGCCGCGCTTGAAGCGCAGGTCGGTGGAGCGCAGCGTCCCGAACCCGGCGATCTGGACGCGGGTCAGGATCATGGCCTGCTCATGCGTCGAAGGCGTCCAGCGTGAGCTGAATTGCCCGGCCCGTGGCGCCCGCGGCCTCCTGGCTCGCCTCCCGGTCCATGAGCCGGCGCACGAACTCGCCCCGGCTGGTGAACTCCTGGCCCAGCAGGTCCAGGTCGTGCGGGCTCCTGGTCTCGTCTTGGAAGTCGAGATAGGCGAAGCCGTCGCCGCACTCCACGGCCAGGGCCTGCGGGTCGAGATCGATGGCGCGCGCTCGCTCCCCGGTGAGGGTGGCGCGGACGACCGCACCGTCCAGCCCGCTGCCGGCGCACAGGCCGAGGATCGCCTGGCGCACCTGGTCACGAGTCGTCATCCCGGTGACGTCCACGCGGACCTCGGCGAACCGTCGCTGGTTGACGGGCTCCAGGGCGACCTCGATCACCCCGCCGTCATCGATCGATACCATGG
>VBIC01000135.1 GCA_005881425.1 Chloroflexota bacterium
GAGCGGATGCGGGGATGAGTGATGGCGTTGAGCGTTGCCCGCGCGACGTCGTCCCGGAAGATAATCGAGGCCAGCCGGGGACGGTCGAGGGTGCCGTCGGCCTGGATCACCCCGGGTCCGAAGGCCGCCACGACGTCCTTCAGCGCCGGCTGGCCTGGAGCCACCACCTCCCGCGCCAGCTGGTCGGCGTCGACCACCTCGGCGCCGAGTTCCTTGAAGATCCTGGCCACGGTCGACTTGCCCGAACCGATGCCGCCGGTGAGCCCGATGACGCGCACCACTCGAGGATAATCTGCTCTCGATGGTGGCTCTGGCCTACGACGTGGTCGTGCTCGGCGGCGGCCACGCGGGAGTTCGGGCCGCCCCCCAGAAGACGGCGGGTAGGATTAGGTCGTGAAGTCGATCGCCGTCCTGGTCGTACTGCTGGCGGCGGTCGTGTACTTCGCGGTGCGAGCCGCCGGCCTCTACCGGATGCTACGGCGGGGCGGTCCGGACCGGCGCTTCGATCGGCCGCTGGAGCGGATCGCGGGCGTCCTGCAGTACGTCGGCCTGCATACCCGGATGTTCCGCAACCTCTACTCGGGGCTGCTCCACGTCTTCATCTTCTACGGCTTCGTGGTCCTGCTGACCGCCATACTCGACTCCCTGATCCAGGGGATTTTCCCGGGCCACGACCTGGGACCGATCGGCGGGCATGGCTGGCTGGCGTTCCTCCAGGACCTGTTCGGCGTGCTGGTCCTCCTCGGCGTGGCCATGGCACTCGTCAACCGGCTGCTGATCCATCCCCGCCAGTTCCAGGAGAGCAACGAGGTCGACGCCCTGATCATCCTCGGCTTGATCGCCACGATCATGATCGGCATGCTGGGGCAGTTCGCCACCGGCATCGCCAGAGGCGGCGACCCGGCGGCCGGCGCCCGGCCCTTCTCCTTTGCGCTGGCCCGTCTCTTCGAGGCGATCGGCTGGTCGGGAGGGTCCGCGGCCGTGCCGCACGAGGTCTTCTACTGGCTTCATGTGCTCGCGGTGCTGGCCTTCCTGGTATACATCCCCAGCTCCAAGCACCTGCACATCTTCGTCGCCATACCCAACATCTACTTCCGCAACCTGAACCCGCCCGGCGCGCTCCATCCCATCGACCTCGAGCATGCCGAGCACTATGGAACCAGCCTGGTGACGCAGAACAGCTGGAAGGGGTTGCTCGACCTGTACTCCTGCACCGAGTGCGGCCGGTGTCAGGAGCAGTGCCCCGCCTTCCTCACCGGCAAACCGCTGAACCCGAAGATGATCATCGTCGACTCGCGGGAGAACCTCTACCGGACCGTCCGGGACGCGCCGCCTGACCAGCGGCGCACCGAGGCCAAGCCCAGCGAGCGGTTGATCGGCGACGCTGTCAAGGAGGACGAGATCTGGGCCTGCGTCAACTGCGGCGCCTGCCAGGAGGAGTGCCCGGTCCTGATCGAGCACGTGCCCAAGATCGAGGACATGCGCCGCAGCCTGGTGCTGGAGGAGAGCCGGTTCCCCAAGGAGGCGGAGGGAGCCCTGCGCAGCATCGAGACCCAGGGCAACCCCTACGGCCTGCCCAAGGCCCAGCGCGCCGACTGGGCCCAGGGCCTGGGGGTCAAAACCGTGGAGGAGAAGCCGGACGCCGAGTACCTCTATTTCGTCGGCTGCGCCGCGTCCTACGACGAGGCCAACAAGCAGGTGGCACGGGCTTTCGTCGGGCTGCTGAGCAAGGCCGGGGTCGACTTCGCCATCCTGGGCCGGACCGAGACCTGCAACGGCGATCCGGCCCGGCGAATCGGCAACGAGTATCTCTTCCAGCAGCAGGCCCGGTCGAACCTGGAGGCGATGAAGGCGGCGCGGGTGCGCAAGGTGATCGTCACCTGCCCCCACTGCTTCAACACTCTCAAGAACGAGTACCCGGCCTTCGGCGGCGCCTTCGAGGTCGTGCATCACACTCAGCTCCTGGCGCGGCTGCTGGCCGAAGGCAGGCTTGAGCCGACCCTTCCGCTGGAGGGAAAGCTCACCTACCACGACTCCTGCTTCCTGGGACGCTGGAACGGCGTCTACGACCCGCCGCGGGCCATCGTCGAGGCCATCCCCGGCGCCGACCTGGTCGAGATCGAACGGCACCGCAAGCGCGGCTTCTGCTGTGGCGCGGGCGGCGGCCGGATGTGGATGGAGGAGAAGATCGGCAAGCGCATCAACCACGAGCGAGTCGATCAGACCCTGCGCACGCAGGCGCCGCGGGTGGCGACCGCGTGCCCCTTCTGCCTGACCATGTTCCGGGACGGGATCACCGCCAGAGGCGCGCAGGACCGCCTGACCGTGCAGGACCTGGCTCAGTACCTGGCGCAGAGCGTCGACGGGCAAGCGCCTGGAGCGTGAAGCCGCTGGTCGCCGACCTCGTCGACGGGGCGGCGATCCTCCGCCAGGCAGACCCGGCCGACTACGATCGAGGCCGGGCGCTGGTCGACATGGGTGCGGTGCTGATCGAGTCGGTCACGCCGGCACGGGTCTCCGCGACCGTGGAGGACGGGCAGCGACAGCGGGTCGAGCTGCGCGCCACCCAGCGCGGGCTGGAGTGGTGGTGCAGCTGTCCGCCGGGACGGGGCGGCGCCTTCTGCCTCCACGTGGTGGCGACCGCCTTCGCCACCTGGCGCCGGGGATCCGCGTCGCCGTGACTTACGGCGCGCGGTTACATGGTGAGGAGCGTCCGGATCAGTCGCCCGCCGGCTCGAGCCGCAGGGTGGTGCGCCTGACGGACGCGGGCTTGACCATGGCCTCCGTCTCCTTGGGCCAGCGGCCGCCGTACTTGGACAGGTAGGCCTGGTCGATGCGCCGGTTG
>VBIC01000040.1:0-13540 GCA_005881425.1 Chloroflexota bacterium
AAGACGGTCAGCGAGCGGCTGGGCCATGACAGCGTGCAGACTACCCTCGAGCTCTATGGCCATGTGACCCCGAGGATGCAGCTCAACGCCGCCGTACGTTTCGCCGGCCTGGTCGACGGGACCGGCGGCCGGCGGCTTGCCGGCCAGGCCGATTCCACTGGAATCGCAGATCAGTCAGTCCGCGCCGGTGCCGGCGTGGGTGCCTGATCCGCTAGCCCATCGAACATTTCACGACGACGTCGTCCAGGCTCATCGCGTGCCTCGCTTGGTCGTCGGCTGGTCGAGGGCCGGCACGATGGGGAACCGGCCTTCGAGCTGGCGGCGCCAGCGATCGGCGGCGCCGAATCGCATGAGGTCCGCGACAAATGCATGCCGTTCGCAGAGCACTGTCACGTGCGGCTCCTCGTTGATGTTCCAGGCTGGGACGCCTCTGGCGCTCCCCTCGTTCCTGCAGCGTCGGCTGGCCTTGCCGGAGCGGAACTCGCACCGATGTCGGTCGTCGATCACGGGCAAGCTGCCTCCAGAAAAATGTGACCCGGCCGTGATCCGGGTCCTGCCGCTCGTATTCGAAATCATGTCGGGGCGAAAGGATTTGAACCTTCGGCCTCACGGTCCCGAACCGTGCGCTCTAACCTGGCTGAGCTACGCCCCGACGGTGAGTAGCAATTCTACCCACATAGACGGTCGATATACTGCCCCTGGGGCCTCGTAGCTCAGCCCGGATAGAGCGCCGCCGTCCTAAGGCGGGCGTCGCAGGTTCAAATCCTGCCGAGGCCAGTTGCCTCAAATGGTCACCATCGAGCTCCATCCGCAGGTCCGTCCACTCGCCTTCCTCCTCGGCACCTGGATGGGCGAGGGGGAAGGCGAGTATCCCACCATCCAGCCTTTCCGCTACCGCGAGGAGCTCCGGTTCTGGCACAACGGCAAGCCGTTCCTCGCCTACCAGCAGCGGACCAGCGCCATCGAAGACGGGCGCCCGCTGCACGGCGAGATGGGATTCCTCCGCGCCGGCGCCGACCAGAGCCTGGAGTTCGTGATCGCGCAGGGGATCGGCCTGGCCGAGGTCGAGGTGGGAACGGTCGATGGCACCCGGATCGAGCTCCAGAGCACCTTCGTGGGTCGGACGCCGACCGCCAAGGCGGTGAGCGGGGTCCGCCGCGTCATCTGGCTCGAGGGCGAACGCCTCCACTACGAGCTCGCCATGGCGATGGCCAACGTGCCGTTGACTCACCACCTCTCGGCGCGCTTCCAGCGCACCGGCGACTGAATCGCGCCCAACGGCTGAGCCCGCTTCAGAGCGGACGCTGAGCCCGCTTCACGAGCCGGGTCACGATTCGCCGCGGCGTGACGCGTACCGTCCGTCCCGAACGCGCGCTCATCATCGACGGTAGGAAGAGCCTGGTCAGGGCCGTCAGGGCGGTCACGTTGACCGCGATCATCTCCACCTCGGTCGGTGCGCATGGTGGCGTTCATCCGTCCCTGGACGCGGTCGGGCGTGATCGCCTGGCGCAGGCTCACCTGGTTGATGTTGTAGATGGGCCCGGTCGAGAAGGCGATGAATCCCAGCACGCCGAGGACCACGACCGGCGCGCCATAGAGGGCGAGCGGGATGCCGAGGTTGGCCAGGCCGCTCAGGCAGCTGGAGACGGCGAGCGTGAGGCCGAGCCCCAGGCGCCGCGTGACCGTCGTGGTGATGAGCGCTCCGGCGAGGAACCCGACGGCCCCGATGCCGAAGATCAAGCCGGCCACGCCCGGCTGCAGGTGGAGGATCCGGTAGAGGAAGATCAGGAAGACCGCGAACAGCATGTTGCTGCCCAGGTTGGAGGTCGCGGTGCAGCCGGCGATCCGCCACAGGTAGGGACTGCGAAAGACCACCTCGACGCCCTCCTTCATCTCCGGCAGGAAGCCGCTGACGCCGGCGGCGGTGGAGGGCCTGGGCTCGGGCTCCGGCTTGCGGATGGCCAGGATGGCCACCGCCGAGACCAGGAAGGAGAAGGCGTCGACCGCTATCGCCTGGGCGCCGCCCACCACCTGAATCAGGAACCCGGCCAGCGGCGGTCCTCCGATCTGCGCCGCCGACTCGCTGACCTGCAGCTTGCTGTTGCCTTCGATCAGGTCGCTGCGCTCGATCAGCGCGGGCAGGTAGGACTGATAGGAGACGTCGAAGAAAACCCGGAAGATGCCGGTGCACACCGCGACCAGGTAGAGCTGGGTCATCGTCAGCATGCCCAACACGGCGGCCACCGGGATCGAGCCCAGGGCGATCGCCCGGCCGATGTCGCAGGCGATCATGATCGGTCGCCGGCGCCAGCGGTCCGCGTAAACGCCCGCCACCAGCCCCAGGACCGGGAAGGCGAGGAACTCGAGGGCGCCCAACAGCCCGATCTGGAAGGCGGTCGCCTTGAGCACCAGGATGGCGACCGTGGGCAGGGCCAGCACCGTGACCTGGCTGCCGAACTCGCTGACCGATTCCCCCGACCAGAGCTTGAGGAANTGGGTCCAGAGCTTGCCCCGGAGCAGTCGACGGCGGATCACGCCTTGAAGGACGTCAGCCGGCGGTCCGCTCGCCGGTCGGGGCGACCGGGACTCTCTCGGCCACGGGGTCGGACGCGACTTCGGCGGACGGGCTCGCGCCCGCGGGCTCCGGGTAGTTCACCCGGCGGCGGCTCCGACGCCTCCGGGTCCGCCGGGGCGCCGAGCTCCGGCCGTCCACAGCCGCGCCCTCGCCACTCGAGGCGGGTGTGCCGGCGTCCACTCCGCCCAGCGCCGTCCCATCGGGCGCCGCTCCGTTCGCGGGGGCGCCTGCCGACGCCAGCGCCGGCATCCCGGTGCCGCGACGCCGCCGGCGAGGTCGCCGGCCCGTGCCGGGAGCCGGGCGCACTCCGCGCCGGTCTCGATGACGTCCGCCGGCCACCTGGTCCATCGCGTGCAGCGCGCCGATGCCGGCGACCCGCCCCTCGCGTTCGACGTGCTCCAGCAGCGGACGGTAAAGCTCCTGCCCCTCGCGGCCGGTCATGGTCTCGATGTCTCCCACCACGACCAGCAGCTGCTTGGCGCGTGAGATGGCGACATTGAGGCGCTGCGCCTTCTTGAGGAACCCGATCCGCTCCGCCTCGTTGCTGCGGACCAGGCTGAGGATGACCACGTCCGCCTCCTCCCCCTCGAAGGCGTCCACGGTGTCGATCGCCAGGCCGGGGAGGTTGACCTGGCGCAGCTCGCGCCGCAGCTGGGTGACCTGGTCCTGATACATGGCGATCACCGCCACCCGCAGGTGCTCCAGGCCCAGGCGCTGCAGGTGGCGGACCACGCGCCCCACGGCCTCGATCTCGGCCCGGTTGGAGATGCTCCCCGACCCGCCTTTCTTCTCCCGGCCGCGGATCGTGAGCCAGGTCAGGTTGCGGTTGAAGGGCCAGGGCAAGGGCGAGCGCAGCGCTGCCATCTCCGGGCCGTTCTTGAGGCGGCCGTCGTAGGAAGCCTGCGAGACGTAGCTGCCGATGGCGGCGGCCATGCGGTACTGCTCGTCGAGCATGATCAGGTTGGTCTCCGGGATGACGGCCCAGCTGAGCTCGAAGAAGCTGGCGTCCCGGACCATCACCCGGGCCTCGTCCTCGTCCACCGGAAAGGCGGCCGCGCTCTCGTCCAGCACCGGCGGGAGCTGACGGTGGTCGCCGACCAGCAGCCAGCGGGCGGCCAGCCGCAGCAGGGGCAGGGTCTCGGTGAAACGGACCTTGTTGGCCTCGTCCAGGATCAGCCAGTCGAACATCTCGGCCTCGCGCAGCGCCAGCGCGATCCGGTTGACCGTGCCGAAGACCACGTGCGCGCTGCGGACTCGGGGGTCGTCCGGCTCCAGTATGGAGGCGCGGAACTTGGGGTCGACCTTCTCCGGTTCGGCGATCCGCACCATGCGCAGCGTGTCGAGTCCCTGGAGGCGCTCCTGGGCGTTGTCCACCGCCGTGTTGGCGTGCGAGGTCATCAGGATCCTGACCTCCGGGTCGCGGGCAACCAGCTGCCGGACGGTCTCCACGATGGAGGTCGTCTTGCCCGTGCCGGGCGGCCCCTGGACCAGCATGATGCTGCCCGGGAGGAGGTTGACCGCGCTGGTCACCGCCTGGCACTGGCTGGGGTTCAGCCGGCCGTCGAAGGGGAGCATGTCTCCGGTCCCGGGCGGGTGGACCTCGTCCGGTCCGATCAGCAGCGCCGCGACCCGGCGCAGGCTGATGTCGCCCTCGGTGAAGCCGTTGAGCGTCCTCTGCTGGACCTCGACCACCGCGGTGATGGGCTGGGGACGGATCGTGCCTGGGCCGAGGATGCCCTCCTCGCGCAGCTTGACCACCCAGCGGCGGGCGCCGCCGTCGCTGCGCACCAGCGCTCCCTCGCGCTCGGCGCCGTGAACCGGACGGATGATGACTCGATCGCCATCCTTGAAGGCGCCCCGGCGGCCGAGCACGATCAGGGCTCCGGCGCTGCGGTCCCCGTTCTGCGCCCCGCAGACCCCGCACTTCGCGCCTGCGCCCGGTTGCAGGTTCTCGCAGCGGGCGCAGAGGAAGCCCTCCAGCTCGACCTCGTAGGGCCGCGCGTCCTGCTCCGCCTGCCAGGCCAGCCACTGGCGCTCGTGGTTGGCGAAGGCCAGCCCCGCCTGGACCAGGGGCAGCTGGGCCGCCTCGTCCAGGGCCAGCAGGCGCCGCGAGACCCAGTCGTCCTCGGGGACGTAGGCCACCGCCTCCAGGGCCAGCTCACCGACCTCCATGGCCAGGATGTCGCCCGCGTCCTTGCCCGGGTCGGGATCGGGCTGCAGCCGCTCGACCAGGAAGGCCAGGTCGCGCAACGCGGTCCCGTAGAGGGTGCCGATCAGGCCGAAACGCTCGATCCGGGTCTCACTGCGTTTCTGCAGGTGGAGGGTGAGGCGCACCGGGGTGGAGCGGATGTCGACGTAGCCGTCTCCCTCGGTGGCTTCGGAGAGGAGCTGGACCAGCATGTCATGGCCCAGGTGCTCGAGCAGGGTCGCCGCCTGGCTCTGCGGTGCGGCCGAGATGGAGAGGCGGGACGCGGTCAGGTCCGGAGCCCGGTGGGCAAAGGGAGACCCCGGTGCGACAGGCGGCAAGCGAAAGGTCAAAGGCGCTCCTTGTCAGCGCAAGATTGGGCCTGGCATTCAGGTCGGGCCGACGGCTCGCCACGACGGCGGAACGTCCTGGGCAGGTCCAATCCGTACCTGCCGAGTACCCGACGTCAGTATAGCGCCTGTCCGGCTGAATTGCCAATACCATGCGAAAGCGTGACTCGCCCTTGGGGCTCGTAGACTGGCAGACAGTTCCCACCGTTTCGAAAAGGGGAGGCGACTCAGTGCCCAGGACCGCCGTACTCACCGGCCGCCAGCGCCGGGTCCAGCGCGCGCTGGAGGTGGCGCCCGGAGTCCTGACCTGGGGGATCCTGCTCGCCCCCGTGGTCGGCTCCCTCTTCTTCGCGCCCTACGTGGCGATCGCCATCTTCACCCTCGACGTCTACTGGGTGGTCCGCACCTTCACCGTGGTCATCGCCATCCGCAAGACCTACCGGCGGATGCGGGGTGAACTGCATGTCGACTGGTGGCAGCGCTGCCTGGAGATTCCCTTCCGGCCGGTCCGCCCCGACCCGCGCCGGATCGTGCACGCGGTCCTCATCCCCACCTACACCGAGCCCTACGGGGTCTTGCGGGAGACGGTGCGGGCGATCGTGGAGTCGCACTATCCGTCGGAGAACAAGGTGGTGGCGATCATCACCCGCGAGTCGGATCGGGCCGGCTGGGAGAACGTGCGCCGGCTGCAGGAGGAGTTCTCCGATCGGCTGCGGGCCTTGCTTCACATCAAGGACCCGCTGCTGCCCGGCATCGTGGTCGGCAAGTCGGCCGCCATGGCCTACGGCGGCCCGGTATTGAAACGCGCCTGCGACGCGATGGGGCTGGATCCCGAGGAGACGATCGTGACCGACCTGGACTCCGACTTTCGGGTCCACCCCCAGTATTTCGCCTACGTCACCTACCACTACGTGCTGGCGGACGACCGCCTCGAGGGGATCTGGCAGCCGATCCCCATGTTCCACAACAACCTGTGGCGCGTGCCCACAGCGGTGCGGGTGATGGCCAGCGCCTGCACCCAATGGCAGATGTTCCTCGAGTCCAGGCCCGACCGCCTGGTCGCTTTCAGCAGCTACTCGATGTCGATGGACCTGGTCCATCGAGTCGGCTACTGGGACGACGACGTCATCCCCGAGGACTCGCGCTTCTACTGGAAGTCCTTCTTCGCCACCCAGGGGCGGCTGCGCATGTTCCCGGTTTTCCTGCCCATCTACGGCGACGCGCCGGAGGCGTCGGACGAGGGCTTCTGGCCCTGGGACCGGGCCAAGACCCACCGCAACCAATATAACCAAATAAAAAGATGGGCCTGGGGGGTGAGCGACATCCCCTACATCAGCATCCGGCTGCTGCGCCACTCGGAGATACCGCTGGGACTGCGGGCCCGGCGCTACGGCTACACCATCTTCAACCATCTGACCTGGACCACGATGCCGGTGCTGCTCCTGTTCGGGGCCGCCGTCCCCCGCATGCTCAGCCTCGACTGGGACCTCACGATCTGGGCCGCGACCTTGGGCTTCTACGCCTTCGTCCTGATCAACATCGCGTTCTTCAACATCGCCGCCCTGATCGCGGTCGAGTCCAGGCTCAATCCCCCGATGCCAGCGGAGTGGCGCTTCTGGCGGCGGATCTGGGCCTACCTCCAGCTCGCGACCTACCCCATCGTGGGGCTGGTCTTCAGCGTCCTGCCCGCCCTGGAATCTCAGACCCGCCTGATGCTGGGCAGGTACCTCGAGTACCAGGTGACGGAGAAGGTGGCGGAGGGGTCGCCCAGGGCGATCACCAGCTGACCGCCTCCGCGGCCGCCGGGGCCGTCTCCTCCTTGACGGGCACCAGGCTGGGACGCCGCCGAGCCTGCCAGAGCACCAGGTAGGCGGTAAGGCCCCCGATCAGGAGGGCGCCGTAGAGCCCTACCGATGAGAGCCAGGCAAGCTGCGGGCCGGCCCTGTAGACCGTCTCGCGGGCGGTGTCGAGCTGCACCTGGGCCTCGATCAGGAGCCAGCCCGCGGCGCCCAGCGCCAGCAATCCCGGGCGGCGCCGCACCAGCGGCCAGGCATAGGCGATGCAGAGCAGGAGAGGCGTGAAGTTCCAGAGCGAATTCTTGGGTGCGGCGACCGCGCCGAACCAGAGGGTAAGCGCCAGGCATCCGGTCCAGGGACGGCCGCCGGAGAACGCCAGCACGGCGAGGACGCCGAGCAGAAGGCAGGCCGTGAGGACCAGCATCGCGCCCTCGGCAGGGAATCCCGCGAGCGGCGGCCGGGTCCAGGTCGAGGGTATCGACAGCCGGCTGACGAACCCGTTGATCGACTCGTTGCTCCAGTAGGTGTCGGGGGAGAAGAAATAGCCCGTCCGGTCGCTGAGCCGGCCGGAGCCGGCCGCCTGGGGGAGGAGGAGCAAGGCGGCGAAGATCGCGCCGCCGGCAAGAGTCCAGGGCAGGCGGCGGCGGGCCAGCGAGGCCAGCAGCCCGGCGATCGGGTAGATCTTGACCGCGCCGGCGAGGGCGAGCAGGGGCTCCGGCAGGATCGTCCGGTAGGCCAGGGCCAGCAGCAGGAGGACGAGCAGGTTCGCCTGGCCGAAATAGAGCGAGCCGATCACGGGCGGGAAGAGGCCGGCCGCAATCCCGCCCAGGACTCCAGTGGGCCAGCCCAGGCGCTCGATCGAGCCGAGCAGGAAGGCGACCGCGGCCGCGAGCGCGACCAGCGAGGCGGCGGAGAAGACGAGCGCCGCCTGGCTGGGGGCGAGGTGTCCCAGCGGTCTCAGCAGCTCCGCCCAGAGGATGGGATAGGAATAGCCGCTCCCCGTGGTCGCGTAAAGCCCGGCCGCGTGCTGGACCTGGGCCAGGGCCGCGAGGTCGTAGGGGTCGCGGCCCCGGTCGAGGAGGACCGCGGCTCCCCAGTAGGCGTAGAAGTCGTTGAACAGCCCGTCCGGTCCGCGGCTGAGGACCGCGTAGACCACCCGTCCCAGCGCCACCGCCGCCGCCAGGGCTCCCCCCGCCAGCGCCGGAGGCTGGACCAGCGCCAAGAGGCGGCCCGGCTTTCCCAGCCCAGGCCGGCGGCGCGCCCCCGCGCCGGGCGCGGTCCGCCGTCCAGGCTCAAACATGACATCAAGATTATCATGTCAACCGACATCGAAATCGTAAGGAGTCAGCGCAGGCCGACCGCTCGCTGCACCCTGGCCAGCGTCGCCCGCGCGGTGGGCTCGATCCGCTGCGCCGACTCCTTCAGGGTCCGCAGCAGCGCGGCGTCGTCCTGGCGCACGGTACGATAGCGCGCCTGCAGCGGCGCCAGCACCTCGATCACGGCCTCGGCCACCGCCTGCTTCAGCGCGCTGTACTGGCGCCCCTCGAACTCCGCCCTGACCGCCTCCGGGTCCAGCTCGCGGACCGTGCGATAGATCTCGAGCAGGTTCAGGACGCCCGCTCCGGCCGGGAAACGGACCGCGGGCTCGGTGTCGGTTTGAGCCCGCGCGAACTTCCGCCGCACGGCGTCGGGAGGGTCCATCAATCCAATCGCGTGGCCGGGGGCGCCGGCCGCCACGCTCTTGCTCATCTTCTTCTCCGGGTCGTCGAGGCCCATGATCCGGGCCCCGGCCTGCTTGATCAGCGGCTCGGGCAGGACGAAGATCTCGCCGTAGCGCTTGTTCAGGCGCTGGGCCAGGTCGCGGGTCAGCTCCAGGTGCTGCCGCTGGTCCTCGCCCACCGGGACGAAGTTGGTGTCGTAGAGGAGGATGTCGGCCGCCATGAGCGCGGGATAGTTGAAGAGCCCGGCGCCGACCCGCTCGTCCGACTGGCGGCCCGCTTTCTCCTTGAACGCCGTCATCCGCTCCAGCCAGCCCATGGGCGTGAAGCATTCCAGGATCCAGGCCAGCTCGGAATGCGCCGAGACGTCCGACTGCAGAAAGAGCGCCGAGCGTTGCGGATCGATGCCGGCCGCGATCAGGGTGGCGGCCAGGTCGAGTCGCTGCTCGCGCAGCGCGCCGGGCTCGATGGGTAGGGTCAACGCGTGCAGGTCCACGATGCAGAAGATGTTGTCGTAGCGGTCCTGGTCCCGGACCCAGTTGCGGATCGCGCCCAGGAAGTTGCCGATGTGGAGGAAGCCGCTGGGCTGGATCCCGCTGAAAACGCGCGCCTTGCCATTCGCGGCTGGCATGGCGGCCATCTTACAATCCGGCCGTGAGCGCGGCGCTGGCCCAGAGAACGCTGCGCAACAGCATCCTGGTGGTGGGCGCGCGCGCCCTGGCCAAGCTGGCGGTCTTCGCCGTACTGGTCCTCCTCTGGCGCCACCTCGGCGCCGAGGCCTACGGCCGCTTCGCCGCCATGGTCGTCTACGCCACCCTGGCCGGGATCGTCGCCGACCTGGGGCTGCAGACGGTCTTCGTGCGCGACGTCTCCCGGGACGCCGGCGCCTTCGACCGCTACCTCGCCAACCTGCTCAGCATCCGGCTGCTGCTGGCGGTGCTGGCGCTGCTGCTGCTGGCCGCCGCTCTGCGGCTGCTCAGCCCCGCGCTCGCGCCCTTCACGCTGGGGGCCTTCGCCCTGCTGCTGACCACCTCCTACTCCAGCCTGCTGCGCGCCATCTTCTACGTCCGCGGCCGGCTCGGCTACGAGGCGATCGCGATCCTGGTCGAGGCGATGCTGCTGCTGGCGCTGACCCTGTACGCGGTCTCCCACCGCGCTTCCTGGGACGCCTTCCTCTGGGTCTACGCGGCCGGCTACCTCTTCACCTGCGCCTTCGCCCTGGCCCTGATGCTCTTTCGATGGCACGACCGGCTGACGCTCCGGCTCGAGCCGGGCTTCGTGCTGGGCCTCCTCGGCGCCGGAGTCCCGCTGGCCCTCGGGTTCACGCTGACCACCGTCTACGCCCAGGTCGACGTGGTGCTCCTGCAGCTGATGCGCGGCTTCCAGATGGTCGGCTGGTACTCGGCCGCCAACAAGTACGTCGACGCCATCGCCTGGATCCCGCAGTCGGCGATGGGCGCGGTCTTCCCCGCGCTGGCGCTGCTCTCGACCGGCACCCGGGCGCGGCTGCGCACCGCCTACGAGAAGTCCTACAAGATGCTGGCCATCCTGGGCGTGCCGCTGGCGGTCGGGCTGGCGCTCACGGCCGCTCCCATCGTGCGCGCCACCCCCGGCGCCTTCGAGCAATCGATCCCGGCGCTTCAGATCCTGGCGCTGTCGATCGTCTTCCTCTTCGTCAACAACGCCTTCGTCTACACCCTGACCGCGATGAACCGCCAGGGCGACTTCACGCGCCTGGCGCTGCTCGGGCTGGGGGTCAACCTGCTGCTGAACCTGGCCCTGATCCCGTCCACCGGCTACCTGGGTGCGGCCGCGGCGTCGACCCTCACCGAGGTGGCGCTCTTCGGCTACGGCTGGTGGCTGCTCCGCCGCCGGCTGCACGCGCTACCGGCCCTGCGCAGCATCCTCCCGGTGCTCCTCAGCGGAGCCATCATGGGCGTCGTACTGATTACCCTGCGTGGCCTCCCTCTCTACGCCCTGATTCCCCTGGGAGCCGTCGTATACGTCGCTGGACTCGTGGTTCTGCGCGCCCTGGACCCACAGGAGTGGGCCATCGTCCGGGGCGGCCTGCTCCGTCGCTGAGGCCGCCAAGCGCCCGTCGTGGTGCGACTACACTTGACATCATCGTGGGGACTGACGCGCTCGGTGGGGACGCGCGTGCCTTGACAGCGCTTCGCGAGAAGATCCGCGACGTGCCCAACTTTCCCAAGGAGGGCATCCTGTTCAAGGACATCACCACGCTGCTCAAGGAGCCGGACGCCTTCCGCCAGGTCGTGGACCTGATGGCCGCGGCCTACCGGAACAAGACGGTGGAGCTGGTGGTGGGCGTGGAGTCACGCGGCTTCATCTTCGGCGGCGCTCTCGCCTACGAGCTGCGGGCCGGCTTCGTCCCGGTGCGCAAGGAGGGCAAGCTTCCCTACCAGAAGATCTCCGAGTCCTACGCGCTGGAGTACGGCTCGGCGGTGCTGGAAATCCATAAGGATGCGATCAGTCCCGGCCAGCCGGTCGTGATCGTAGACGACCTGCTCGCGACCGGTGGAACAGCCCGCGCCACGGCGCGCCTGGTGCAGCAGCTCGGCGGGCGCGTGATCGGAATCTCCTTCCTGATCGAGCTGAAGTTCCTCAAGGGTGCGGACAGCCTCCGGGAATACCCGGTGGTCTCGCACCTCCAGTTCTGACCAGGACTCATGGCCGGCCGGCGAATCAACGCCCGTCCCATCCTGGTGGTCGGATCCGTGGCCCTCGACGACGTGCGCACCGCGGCCGAGCACGCCCCCGAGGTGCTGGGAGGAGCGGCCAGCTACTTCTCGCTGGCGGCCTCGCTCTTCGCCCCGGTCCGCATGGTGGCGGTGGTGGGCCAGGACTTCCCGGAGGAGCACCTGCAGCTCTTCAAGGAGCGGAGCATCGACCTGGACGGCCTCCAGGTCAAGCCGGGCAAGACCTTCCGCTGGCGGGCTCAGTACTCGGGGATCCGGCTCGAGCACCGGGTGACGATCGAGACCCAGCTCAACGTCTTCGCCGACTTCCACCCCAGCCTGCCCGATGCCTTTCGCGACTCGCCCCTGGTCTTTCTGGCCAACATCCAGCCGGCCCTGCAGCTGGAGGTGCTGGAGCAGGTGCGGGACTCCGCCTTCATCGCCTGCGACACCATGAACCTGTGGATCGAGACCGACCGGCCGGGACTGGAGCGGCTCTACCGGCGGGTGCACTGCGTGCTCATGAACGCGGAGGAGGCGGTCCAGTTCTCGGGCGAGCCGTTCCTTCCCGCCGCGGCACGCGCCGTCCTCTCCTATGGTCCGCGGGTGGTCATCGTCAAGCAGGGCGAGCACGGCTCCATCCTCTTCACGCGTGATCGCGCCTTCGTGGCGCCGGCCATGCCACTGGACGTGGTCCGCGACCCAACCGGCGCCGGCGACGCCTTCGCCGGCGGGCTGCTCGGCCACCTGGCGGGGGCCGATTCCGGCTTGGAGCCGGTCCTGCGCCGCGCTATGCTCTATGGCAATGTCCTCGGATCGCTGGCGGTGGAGGACTTCAGCGTGCGCCGGATCGCCGGAGCCGGCCAGGACGAGATCGATCGACGCCTTTCGACCCTGATCGACATGATCACGCTCGATGATTCCCGCCCGGCGGGCAGATAGAAGACTAGGGGGAAACACGGTGGCCACCATCCCGGCTCAGCGTTACGACATCAAGGACATCGCCCTGGCGGCGGAAGGGCGCCGGCTGATCGAGTGGGCGGCGCAGGAGATGCCGGTGCTGGGCCAGATCCGCGAACGGTTCGCCCGTGAGCGCCCGCTGGAGGGCCAGCGGCTGTCGGCCTGCCTGCACGTGACCACCGAGACCGCCAACCTGGCGCTGACTCTCCAGGCCGGGGGGGCCCAGCTCGTGCTCTGCGCCTCCAACCCGCTCTCCACCACCGACGCCGTGGCCGCCGCCCTGGTCCAGGAACACGGGATGAGCGTCTTCGCCATCAAGGGGGAGGACAGCGAGACCTACTACCGGCACATCGCGGCCGCGCTGGAGCACCGGCCCACCATGACCATGGACGACGGCGCCGACCTGGTGGCCGGCCTGCACAAGGAGCGCACCGACCTGGCCGCGGGGGTGATCGGGGGCACCGAGGAGACCACCACCGGCGTCATCCGCCTCCAGGCCATGGCGGCTCATGGGGTGCTGCGCTTTCCCATCATCGCCGTCAACGAGGCCCAGACCAAGCACTTCTTCGACAACCGCTACGGCACCGGGCAGAGCACGATCGACGGCATCATCAGGGCCACCAACATCCTGCTGGCGGGCAAGGTCTTCGTGGTCTGCGGCTACGGCTGGTGCGGCCGCGGCCTGGCCATGCGCGCCCGGGGCATGGGGGCGCAGGTGGTGGTGACCGAGGTCGACCCGGTCAAGGCCCTGGAAGCCGTGATGGACGGCTACCGGGTCATGCCCCTTGGCGAGGCGGCGAAGATCGGCGACATCTTCGTCACCGTGACCGGCGACATCAACGTGATCGACCGGGCGCACCTCGAGGGCATGCGCAGCGGCGCGATCATGGCCAACTCGGGCCACTTCAACGACGAGATCAACCTGGCGGCCCTGGACGGCCTGGCCAAGAGCGTGCGCACGATCCGCCGGTCCCTGGAGGAGTACGCGCTCCACGACGGGCGCAAGCTGTTCGTCCTGGCCGAGGGCCGGCTGGTCAACCTGGCCGCCGCCGACGGCCACCCGGCCGCCGTCATGGACATGAGCTTCGCCAACCAGGCGCTCTCGGCCGAGTACCTGGTCGCTCACGCGGGCGCGCTGGAGCGGCGCGTCTACCCGGTGCCGATCGAGCTCGATCGGGAGATCGCCCGGCTAAAATTGGCCGCCATGGGGATCGCGATCGACAGCCTGACCCCGGAGCAGGAGCAATACCTGAGCGGCTG
>VBIC01000040.1:13678-16483 GCA_005881425.1 Chloroflexota bacterium
ACCGGGCTGGCCTTCGTCATGGGCGAGATCACCACCGATACCTACGTCGAGATGCGCGACGTCATCCGGGAGACGATCGCCCAGGCGGGCTACGACCGTCCCGGCTGGGGCTTCGACTCCAGCACGGTCGGAGTCGTGGTCTCGATCGACAGGCAATCGCCCGACATCGCCCAGGGCGTCGACACCGGAGGCGCGGGCGACCAGGGAATGATGTTCGGGTTCGCCTGCGACGAGACTCCCGAGCTGATGCCGATGCCGATCCAGCTGGCCCACAACCTGGCCCGCCAGATGGCGCGGGTGCGCAAGCAGGGCACGCTGCCCTACCTCGGACCGGACGGCAAGACCCAGGTCACGATCCAGTACGTCGAGGGCCGCCCGGCCCGCCTGGACACGGTCGTCCTCTCGGCCCAGCACACCGAGGAGACGCCGCTGGAGCGGATCCGGGAGGACCTTCGTGAGACGGTGCTCGACGTGGTCGTGCCCCAGAACATGATCGACCGCAACACCACCATCCACGTCAACCCGACCGGCCGCTTCGTGCTCGGCGGCCCGCGGGCCGACGCCGGGGTCACCGGCCGCAAGATCATCGTGGACAGCTAAAGGACCCCTCGAAGGTGGACCGGTCCGGCGCCTACGCCGCGCGCTACGTCGCCAAGAACGTGGTCGCCGCCGGGCTGGCCCGGGCCTGCGAGATCCAGGTGGCCTACGCCATCGGCGTGCGCAAGCCGGTGTCGGTGCTGATCGACTGCTTCGGGACCGAGCGCGTCCCCGTGGAGCGGATCGAGTCGCTGGTGAACGAGCACTTCGACCTCAGCCCGCTGGGGATCATCCAGGAGCTCGAGCTGCGCCAGCCGATCTTCAAGCAGACGGCGGCCTACGGTCATTTCGGGCGGGCCGACCTCGACCTGCCCTGGGAGCGCACCCGCAAGGCTGAGATCCTGGCCGAGGAGGCGGGGGTCTCGCGGCTGCACCTGCTCGGCTCGCAGGAGGCCTGAGCCCGATTCGGGCTCGGCCATCCGCACGCACTCTCGTCACCGGCGTCGACGGCTTCGCCGGCGCCCACCTGGCCCAGCTGCTGAGGGGTGATCGGGCCGCGCTCTTCGGCACCATCCGCAGCGGGCACCGGGCGCTGACCGGGACGGCGGTAAAGGTCCGCCTCCACGCTCTCGACCTGGGGGAGAGGAGGGCGGTCGACAGGCTGGTGCGCCGGGTACGTCCGGCACGCGTCTTCCACCTGGCGGCGCTCAGCAGCGTGGCCGACTCCTGGACCGATCCGGGCCGGACGCTGAGCAACAACGCGGGCGCGCAGGCCAACCTGCTCGCGGCGCTGGTCACGCTCGATCCCATGCCCAGGGTGCTCGTGGTGGGGTCGGCTGACGAGTACGGCGAGCCCAGGACGTCGCGACCCCTGAACGAGGACACTCCGCTGCGGCCGATCACGCCCTACGGTGTGAGCAAGGTGGCCCAGGACCTGCTGGCTCTTCAGTATCACCTCAGCCACGGGCTGCCGGTGGTTCGGGTCCGCCCCTTCAACCACATCGGCCCCGGCCAGTCGCCCAACTTCGCCGTGGCCAGCTTCGCCCGGCAGATCGCGGCCATCGAGGCGGGCCGGCGCCCCGCCAGGCTGGAGGTGGGCAACCTCAGGCCGAAGCGCGACTTCACCGACGTCCGGGACGTGGTCCGCGCCTACCGGCTGGCGCTCGCCGAGGGACGTCCGGGCGAGGTCTACAACGTGGGCTCGGGGCGCCCGGTCGCGCTGCGCGAGGTGGTGGAGCGCCTGCTGCGCATGAGCCGGACCGCGATCACGGTCCAGGTCGATGCCCGGCGGGTGCGCGCGGTGGAGGCGCGGGCATCGGTCTGCGACGCCCGGCGGCTGCGGCGCCGGACAGGCTGGCGGCCGCTGATCCCACTCGACCAGACGCTCGCCGACACCCTCGACTACTGGCGGGCGCGGGTCGGGGCCGGCTGATGGGCCGCCACGTCGTGATCCTGGCCGGCGGCAGCGGCACCAGGCTCTGGCCGCGCTCGCGGGAGAAGATGCCCAAGCACCTCCTCACCCTGCACGGCAAGCAGTCGCTGCTGCAGGCAACCGCGGAGCGCGTCCGGCGGCTCAGCGACCGGGTCTACGTGGTCACGGAGCGCTCCCAGCTGGACGGCATCCGGGAGCAGCTGCCCGACCTCCCGGAGGAGTGCGCCATCGTGGAGCCCGCCCGCCGCGGGACGGCGTCGGCCCTGGCGCTGGCGGCCTGGACCATCGCCCGCCGTGACCCCCAGGGCACCATGATCTCGGTCCACGCCGACCACTACCTGGGACCGGACGAGGATGCCTACCTGGGCACCCTCGAGGCGGAGGCGGAGATCGCCGAGCGGGAGGGGGTGCTGGTGACGGTGGGCCTCGAGCCGCCCTACCCGTCGACCGCCTTCGGCTATATCAAGGTGGGTGATCTAGCGGGGACGGACGCATCCGCCTACCGGGTGGAGCGCTTCGTCGAGAAGCCGGACCTGGAGACGGCGCGGGGCTTCCTGCGGGAGGGCGGCTATTACTGGCACCTCGGGCTCTTCGCCTTCCGCCTCGACGTCCTGCGCCAGGAGATGCGCCGCCACACACCGGCGCTCCTGCAGCAGATCGAGCGCTACGGCGCCGCGGTCGAGCGAGGCGACCTCGAGGCGGCGAACCGGGAGTACGAGGCGCTGCCGGTCCAGGCGATCGATTACGCCCTGCTGGAGAAGACCGATCGATTGCTGATGGTGCCCGCCCGCTTCGAGTGGCACGACGTCGGTTCCTGGGCCGACCTCCACGACATC
>VBIC01000136.1 GCA_005881425.1 Chloroflexota bacterium
TCCTCGAGGAGCGCCTGGGCCTCTGCCGGAGGGAGGTCGGCGAGGGCCGCGCGCACCGCGGCGGCGTAGGCTGCGACGTCGCTGTGGCGGTCGTCAGGATCCATGGCTGTCGCTCCTCCCGTTCAGGACCTGGTTGAGCGCGCGGGTGAAATGCGTCCAGGATCGCGCCGACTGGTCGAGGGTGGCGCGTCCCCGATCGTTGAGCCCGTAGTACTTGCGGTGCGGGCCGGCTTCGGAGGGGATGACGTAGGAGGTAAGCGCCCCGGCCTGGAAGAGGCGGCGGAGCGTGCCGTAGACGGAGGCGTCGCCCACCTCGTCGAGCCCCTTCTCGCGCAGCCTGCGGACCACGTCGTAGCCGTAGCTGTCGGACTCGGCCAGGACGGCCAGCACCGCCAGGTCGAGCACCCCCTTGAGGAGCTGCGAGGTATCGAGCTGGAGGCCGTCCATTGATGCGGGGTAGATAGTACCGCGTAATGCAGAGTAGTGTCAAGCCATGGCTGACTCAACCCCGCAGCCAGTCGACCAGGCGGCGCAGGGCGCCCACAGCCTCCTCGACGCCGCAGAGGCGGAGGTGGATCGTGTCGCCGGGGCGGGCCTGGGCCAGGAGGGGAAGGTCGGCGCGGATCACGGTCGCGATCACCGGATAGCCGCCGGTGGGCTGGTGCTCGGCGAGCAGCGCGATCAGCTCGCCCGACGGCGTCACCTGGACCGCGCCCTCGGTCACGCCGGTGGTCAGGATCTCGGACGCCTGGAGCCGGAGGGCGGGAGCGCGCAACCGCATCCCCATCCGGTCGATCGCCGGCGTGACCAGGAGCGCGGTGTCCGCCAGCCGCCGCAGGGAGCCGTCCGGGAAGGCGCCGGCGTGCGGGCCTGCGATGGCTCGCACCTCCCACGGTCCCTGCAGCGGTAGACGGTGAGCTGCCGGCCAGGGCTGTGACCACGAGTCGTGCGCGATCTCGGATCCAATCGACAGGACGTCGCCCGCCCGCAGCGGCCGGCCGAAGCCACCGCCGAAGCGCCCCAGCTGGCAGAGCGACCGGCTGCCCAGGACGGGCTCGACGCCGAGGCCGCCGCCGATCGCCAGGTAAGTTCGCAGCCCCGGCCTGATCCTGCCCAGCTCGAGCGTCGCGCCCGCCTCCAGGCGCCGCGCCGTCCAGCCCGGCGCGCCCTCCACCTCGCCGCCGGCGATCGCCACCGTGGCGGCCTCGCTGAAGCGCAGGGCCGGAGCCTCGAGCGTGCACTCCAGCAGGGCCGCATCCTCTCTATTGCCTGCGATCAGGTTGGCGACCGCGGCGGCGAACCAGTCGACCGGTCCGCCGGGCGAGATCCCGAAGCGCTCCAGGCCCGGACGTCCGCTGTCCTGGACCGTGGTCCACGCCCCCGGTCGCAGCACCTGGATCACGGGACCGGCTCGAAGCGGACCCGGTCGCCCGGCTGTAGGCGGGCCGGCGGGTCCTCAACCGGGTCGAAGAGGGTGAGCTCAGTGCGTCCGACGAGGTTCCATCCACCCGGACTCTCGACGGCGTAGATCCCGGTCTGCCGGCCGGCGATCCCGATCGAGCCGGCGGGGACCGACGCCCGAGGGGGGGGCAGGCGCGGGGTGGCCAGCGACGGCGCCACCTCACCGCAGTAGGCGAAGCCGGGAGCGAAGCCGATCGCGTAAACCAGGTAATCGCGCCCGGCGTGGGCCTCGATCACCCGGCTGACGCCGAGCCCGGAGCGCTCGGCGACGCGGGCCAGGTCAGGCCCGTCGTAGCGGACCGGGACGACGACGCGGCGACCGTCGGGCGGCTGGGCGACGACCGTGGGTTCGATCTCCCGGATCAAGGCCTCGAGTCGCGCCGGCTCCAGCAACAGCGGGTCGAAGGGACACAGCAGCGAGGCGTAGGCGGGGATGGGCCGGCGCAGGCCGGGAGGACGGTTTCGGGACAGGGCCGCGTCGAGGGCCAGCACCTGTCCCAGGATTCGCTCGTCGATGGATTCGCCCAGGTCGACCAGGAGGGCCGACTCGCCGGCCGGCGCGATCCGCCACATGCAGGGTAGGATATGGGCTCGCGGCCCCGGTCACGGC
>VBIC01000041.1:0-8204 GCA_005881425.1 Chloroflexota bacterium
GTCCCTGCTGGCCAATCCGCTGGTCGGCCGCTATGGGGTCGCGCTGCGCCTGCTCGACGCCCTGCTGGAGGCGAACCGCGCCCACCTGCCCAGATTCCAGGTGGGCCGGCGCTGACGCTTGACTCCGGTCGTTGGCAGGCGTACCCTAGGCCTCAATCAGTAAGGAAATTTTCCTAACTATACCAGTGATCTCAGGCCTGGCCGGCGCCCCCCCGACCACCGCCGGGACGCCCTCGCTGCTCAAGGCGATCAACGAGCGCTCGGTCCTGGACTGCATCCAGCGGCAGGGACCGATGTCGCGGGCGGACGTGGCGCGGGAAAGCGGCCTCTCCAAGCCCACCGTTTCCCTGGCGCTGAGCGGCCTGCTCGAGGCCGGGCTGGTGCGCGAGGTGGGTCGCTCCCACGGCGGCCGTGGCCCGAGCGCGCTCCTCTACGAGCTCAATCCCCAGGCCGGCTGGGTGGTGGGGATCGACGTGGGCCGGCGCTGGGTGAGGGCGGCGATCGCGGACATCGCCGGCACCATCGTTGCCCGCCGGGAGGAGCGGGCGCGGGTCGCCAGCGCCAGCAGCCTGATCGGCCAGATCGGGGCCATCGCCCACGACCTGGCCAGGGAGGCGGGCCTGGGCTGGCCCCAGGTGACCCACGCCGCGATCGGCAGCCCGGGCGTCTTCGATCGCAGCCGCGGCCTGATCCGGATGGCGCCCAACCTGCCGGGATGGGGGAGGCAGGGCCTGGTGGAGGCGGTGCGCAAGGTGCTGGGGACCAACGTGACCTTCGAGAACGACGTCAACCTGGCGGCGCTGGGCGAGCAGGCCCACGGCCACGGCCGCGGGGTGCGCGACTTCGTCTACCTCTCGGTGGGCACCGGGATCGGGATGGGGCTGATCGTCGACGGCCGCCTCTACACCGGGTCGACCGGGGCGGCGGGGGAGATCGGCTACCTGCCGCTGGGTGGCGACGGACGCTCGGCGCATCGCCGCTGGGGGGCGCTGGAGGAGGCCGCCGCGGCCGCCGGCATGGTGCGCACGGCAAGGGATCTCGGGATGCGCCCGCCGCTGACCGCCCTCAAGGTCTTCAACGCGGCCCGCCGGGGCGAGCCCACGGCCCGCAAGGCGATCGCGGTGGAAGCGGAGCGGCTGGCGCTGGCGATCGCGACCGTGACCCCCATCCTCGACCCCGAGCTGGTGGTCCTGGGCGGCGGCATCGGTCGCAACGGCGACCTCCTGCTGGATGGGATCGAGCGGGAGCTGCGCCGCTGGTCACCCTTTCATCCGCGGGTGATGACATCGGCGCTCGGCGACGACGGAGTCCTGCAGGGGGCGGTGGCGACCGCGCTGCAGGCGGCTCGTGAACGCGTCTTTTCGAGATCACCCGCAAGGGCCATGGAAGCCTGAGGAGGAGTCAGATGAAGCGTCGAGGCGTGGTGTCGATCGGCCTGCTCGTACTGGTTACGGTTCTCGCGGCGGCCTGCGGAAGCCCATCCTCCAGCACCGGCACGCCGTTAAAGGGTGGAACGCTCACCATCGACAATGAGAGCGGCACGCTCTGGAACTGCGGCTTCAATCCCTTCAACGGCAACGTCAGCTTCCTCGCCTTCGGCCCGGTCTACGAGCCTCTGGTCTACGACAACCTGCTCAACGACCGCAAGGTGCCGATGCTGGCCAGCTCCTACAAGTGGAGCTCCGACAGCAAGAGCCTGACCTTCACCATCCGTTCCGGGGTCAAGTGGAGCGACGGCCAGCCCTTCACCGCCGCCGACGTCGTCTACACCTTCAAGCTGATCAAGTCCAACAACGCTCTCGACCTCCAGTCGGTATGGTCGGTGCTCTCGGACGTCAGCCAGCAGGGCTCGGACCAGGTGGTCATGACCTTCCAGTCGCCGGCCGTGCCCTACTTCTACTACATCGCCAACCAGCAGCCGATCGTGCCCGAACACGTCTGGTCCAAGATCAGCGATCCGGTGGCCGAGAAGAACGACATCCCGGTCGGCACCGGGCCCTTCATGGTCAAGGCCGGCGGCTGCACCCCGCAGAACATCAGCTACACGCGCAACCCCAATTACTGGCAGTCAGGCCAGCCCTATCTGGACAAGGTCAACTACCCGGCCTTCACCGACAACGACCCCGCGAACCAGTACCTGGCCAGCGGCCAGGCGCAGTGGGGCGGCCAGTTCATCCCCAACATCGACAGCTACTACGTGAAGAAGGACAAGGCGAACAATCACTACTGGTTTCCCCCGATCCAGAACGTCAACATCTTCCTCAACCATACGGTCAGGCCTTTCGACAACAAGCTGGTCCGCCAGGCGATCGCCTACGGCGTCGATCGCCCCAAGGTCTCGAAGATCGGGGAGTACGGCTACCAGCCGCCGGGGAGCCAGACCGGCATCGTCATCCCCACCTTCAACGACTGGTATGACTCGAGCCAGGCCCAGAAGTACAGCTACAAGTTCGACCCGGCCAAGGCCCAGCAGCTGCTGCAGCAGGCGGGCTTCAGCAAGGGTTCTGACGGGATCTTCAAGGATGCCTCGGGCAAGCGGCTCTCCTTCACCATCTACAGCATCAGCGGCTACACCGACTGGACCGCCTCGCTCCAGGTGGTGCAGGACAACCTGAAGCAGGCCGGGATCGAGATCAAGGAGCAGGACCTCTCCCACGACGACTACTTCAACCACCTGTTCGTGGGCGATTTCCAGATGGCCTACGGCTCGCTCTCCACCTCGCCCGGGCCCAACCCCTACTACGAGCTGCGCAACACGCTCTACAGCCAGACCTCGGCCCCGATCGGCCAGACGGCCGCGGGCGACTACGGACGATGGACCGACGCGCAGACCGACAAGCTGATCGAGCGGTTCGGCGCCACCACCGACAGCGCCGAGCAGCACAGCCTGATGAAGCAGATCGAAGGGATCATGCTGGAGCAGGTTCCGGTGATCCCGGTCACCGAATCGGTCGCCTGGTACCAGTACAGCACCAAGGGATTTGCCGGCTGGCCGACGCCATCCGATCCTTACGCCGCGCCGGCACCCTGGAACATCCCCGACTGGGAGCAGGTGATGCTGCGGGTGCACAAGACCTAGGAATCGGACAATGTAGAGCGAGATGGGCTACCTGGTGCGGCGCCTGGAGTTCTTCCTGGTCACGCTCTGGGCGGCCCTGACGCTCAACTTCATCCTGCCCCGGCTTCTGCCGGGCGGTCCCGAGGTGGCGCTGCGGACCCGGTTCCACGGCCGGGTCAGCCCGGGGACGATCAAGAGCCTGGAGGTCGCTCTAGGCATCCACACCCAGCAGGGCCAGCTCCAGCAGTACCTCGAGTACCTGGGCAACCTGCTGCACGGCGACCTGGGCGTATCCCTCGGCTTCTACCCGGAGCGGGTCACCCAGGTGATCATGGTGGCCCTTCCCTGGACGCTGGGGCTGGTGGGCATGGCCACCGTGATCGCCTTCGTGCTGGGAACCCTGATCGGGATCTTCGGCGCCTGGCGGCGCGGGGGCCTGCTGGACAGCGTCCTGCCCCCGGTCTTCGTGGTCATCTCGGCCTTCCCCTACTTCTGGGTGGGATTGATCTGCATCCTCCTCTTCTCGATCACCCTGGGCTGGTTCCCCCAGGCTTTCGGGAGCAGCAGCGAGGTGACCAGCGAGCTGTCGCTCCCCTACGTCCTTGACGTGCTCTGGCACTCCATCCTGCCGGCCTTCACCATCGTGCTGACCTCGATCGGCGGCTGGATCCTGACCATGCGCAACAACATGATCACCACCCTGGCCGAGGACTACATCAGGATGGCCCGGGCCAAGGGGCTTTCGCCGACCAGGATCATGTTCCAGTACGCCGCCCGCAACGCCATCCTGCCCAACCTGGTGGGCTTCGCAATGTCGCTCGGCTTCGTCATCAGCGGCGCGCTGCTGGTCGAGATCGTGTTCAACTACCCCGGCCTGGGGACGTTCCTGCTCCAGGCGGTCAACAACGAGGACTTCTCGCTGATGCAGGGCCTTTTCCTCCTGATCACGGTCGCCGTGCTGCTGGCCGTGGTCGCCGCCGACTTCCTGACCGCCTGGCTGGACCCGCGGACGCGGGAGCGCGCCTGAGGCGAGAGCATGGGCCTTGACGTCCGGCTGGTCGCCGAGCAGCCCGCGATCGCAACCGAGGCCGCACGCCCCGAGCGCGGCGCGCTGCACATCGTCGCCGGGGCGATGCGCTCCAACCGAAAGGCCCTGGTCGGGGGCGTCATCCTGGCGGCCTTCGTGGTGATCGCCGTCATCCCTGGCCTGCTCGCCCCCTACGACCCGCACGCCCAGATCTTTGAGCAGACGCTCGGCCCCTCGCGCGAGCACCTGCTGGGCACCACCGGCAACGGGCAGGACATTTTCTCCCAGCTGATCTGGGGCACCCGCGAATCGCTCGCGATCGCGGTCGTCGCCGGGCTGATGGCCACCGTGCTCGCCCTGCTGGTGGGAGTCTCCGCCGCCTACCTGGGCGGGCTGAGCGACCATCTGCTCTCGCTGCTGACCGACGTCTTCCTGGTCATCCCCACGCTGCCGCTGATGATCGTGGTCGCGGCCTACGCCAGGAGCGGCGGGCTGGCGGTTCTGATCGCGGTGATCGTGATCACGGGCTGGTCCTACGGCGCCCGGCAGCTGCGCTCCCAGGCGCTCTCGCTGCGCAACCGGGACTTCCTGGACGCGGCCCGGATGCGGGGCGAGCGCACGGTCTACGTGATCGCCTTCGAGATCCTGCCCACCATGACCTCGCTGATCGTGGCCAACTTCCTTGGCGCGGCGCTCTACGCCGTGCTGGCCGCGGCGGGCCTGCAGTTCATCGGCCTGGGCAACCCGAGCGACATGAGCTGGGGGACGATGCTCTTCTGGGCTCAGAACAACGGAGCGCTCAACGCCGGCTCGCCGCTCTGGGCGGTCGTGCCCGGGCTGTGCATCGCCATGCTGGGCGCGGCCTTCGCCCTGCTCAACTACGCCTTCGACGAGATCACCAACCCGGCCCTGCGACCCAAGCCAAGGAGGGCAATCGAGCCATCGAGCCGATCCTCGAAGTTCGCGACCTGAGCGTCGACTACGGCGGCGAGGCGGGTTCGGTCCGCGCCGTCGACCGGGTCTCCTTCAGCCTGGCCCGCGGGGAGTTCCTGGGGATCGTGGGCGAGTCCGGCTGCGGCAAGTCGACCCTGCTCTACGCCATCGCGCAGCTCCTCAATCCGCCCGCCTGGATCGCGGAGGGGACTGTCCGCTTCAGGGGACAGGACATGGTGGCGCTGGGCGACGAGGAGCTGCGCCACTGGCGCTGGCGCGAGTGCTCGGTGGTGATGCAGAGCGCGATGAACGCGCTCAACCCGGTGCTCACCGTCGGGGCGCAGCTGCGCGACGCGTTGCAGGCGCACGAGAGCCTGACATCGCAGAAGATCCAGGAGCGGTCGGCGGAGGTGATGCGGCTGGTGGGCATCGATGCGGTCCACCTCAGGAGCTTTCCCCACCAGCTGAGCGGGGGCATGCGCCAGCGGGCGATGATCGCCATGGCCCTGCTCTTCACTCCCGAGCTGGTGATCATGGACGAGCCCACCTCGGCGCTGGACGTGGTGGCCCAGCGGTCGCTGATGCTGCAGATCAAGGACCTCCAGCGGCGGCTGGGGTTTGCCGTCCTCTTCGTCACCCACGACATGTCCCTGGTGAGCCACTTCTCGGACCGCCTGGCCGTGATGTACGCCGGGCAGGTCATGGAGCTGGGGCTGACGCGCAAGGTCTTCGACGCGCCGCGCCACCCCTACACCGTGGGCCTGATGCAGTCCTTCCCCTCGATCGCGGGCGAGCGGCAGGAGCTGACCGGCATCCCCGGCTCGCCGCCCGACCTGCTCAAGCCGCCCGCGGGCTGCCGCTTCCATCCCCGCTGCCCTCACGTCATGACTCACTGCCGCACTGAGGAGCCGGCCGTGGTCGACGTCGAGGGTGACCTGGTCCGCTGTCACCTCTATCCCGATGGCCAGCAATCCACTGTCCCCCTCCTTTCCAGCGTCCGCCCCCGCTGAGGGGGCGGCGGCCCCGGCCGCGCCGCTGCTCGCCACCACCGGGCTGAGCAAACGCTTCCGCCTGGGCGGACCGTTCTCGCGCCATTTCCTGCACGCGGTCGACGACGTCGACCTGCGCGTAGGGCAGTCGGAGATCGTGGCCCTGGTGGGAGAGAGCGGGAGCGGCAAGAGCACGGTGGCGCGATTGCTGGGAATGCTCTACCGGCCGACCTCGGGCGAGATCCTTTACCGGGGGACGCGGCTGGCGCGGATCCGCTCCCGGCGCGAGGTGCTCGCCTACCACGGCCGGGTGCCGATGGTCTTCCAGGATCCATACAGCTCGATGAACCCGGTCTACCGCAGCGGGCACGGGATCATGCGCGCCCTCGAGCTGCACCGGCCCGACGTCCCCGCCCGGGAGCGGGAGCGGGTGGCGGCCGGGCTCTTCGAGTCGGTGGGCCTGACCCCTCCGCGCGACGTCCTGCGCAAGTACCCGTTCGAGCTGAGCGGCGGGCAGCGGCAGCGGGTGGGATTCGCCCAGGCGCTGGCCAGCCGGCCGGAGCTGATCCTGGCCGACGAGCCGGTGTCGATGCTCGACGTCTCGATCCGGATCGGGCTGCTCAACCTGATGGCCCGGCTGCGCTCTCAGACCGGCGTCTCCTTCCTCTACATCACGCACGACATCGCCAGCGCCCGCTACGTCGCCGACCGCCTGCTGGTGATGTACGCGGGGCACCTGGTCGAGGCCGGCCCCGCCGCCGACGTGCTGGCCCATCCCAAGCATCCCTACACGCAGCTGCTCCTTTCCGCGGTGCCCGATCCCAGGGCGCCGATCGCGCTGACCACGGGCGCCCAGGTCGCGGAGCCGCCCCGGATGGTCGACCCGGGGGAGGGCTGCCGCTTCCGCTGGCGCTGCCCCCTGGCGGTGGACGAGTGCTGGCACGTCACGCCCCGCCGGCGCGAGCTGCGGCCCGCGCACGTCGCCGCCTGCCACGTGGCGACGGCGGACTGAGGCGGCCGGCGCCGCAGCACTGCCACCCCCATCCTCCCCGCCAAGGGGCAGGGTATTTTTCAGCGGTTGTCGAAGTCGGGGATGGGCAGGCTCAGGTCGTTGCGCAGCTGCTTGTCGTCGCTGCGCCAGGCGCTGTCGAGCTGATTCCACCGGGCGACGTCGGCGCGGGGCAGGTTGCCCGCCTCGTTGAAGAGCAGGTGGTCCTGGTCGGCCAGGTTCCGGGAATCCGACTCCATGGTGCTCAGGTGAGGCTGCATGCCATCCGGGAAGGAGATCTGGCGGAGGTCGCCCAGGAACTTCCGCGTCGCGCGCTCCATCGAGCCCATGGCGGCGGCGACGGTGGCCGGGGCGGGAGTCGTGGTCTGGATGGTGCCAGCGGCCTGAAGGATCGCGCTCTGGTAGGCGTCGCTGGCCGCCTGGTAGCGGGGCGCGGCGTCCTGGACCGAGGCGCCGCCAAGGGAGCAGCCGGTTAGGAGCAGGCAGGCCGTCAGGGTCAGCAATACTCCGGCAAGCCTAGCCAACGAGAAGGATCCTACTGTCCTCGCACATCTGATAGACGCGACTCAGCATCGGCTCCAGCCCCAGAGGCAAAGTAGGACCTGCGGGGACAACCATGCCTGGCGCTATGCGATCCAAATCGAACAAAATCAAGGCCTCGGCCCGGTCATCTCGTCGTGAGGTCCAGATGAGTCCATCGATGCCGTTCTGCGCCGTGTAGAGAGCCTGAGCCCAGGCTCGCGTCCGCGGATATTGGGTTGCTGGTGTGTCGATTAGTTGTTGGCGCTCCAGGCCTAATCGGACAAGGCCCGGTCCCCTGAGCTCGGCAAGCCGGATGTTGCGACGAACCTGCACCACGGTCAGTCCGAACTGCCGAAGGTCCGACATCAGGACGACTCGATCCAGGCCAGTCAAAGGAACGTCGTGGAAGGCCGTCTCGTATACGGCGCCCTCCAGGCTTGATGCGGTATACATCGTCGGGACGCACTTGCCCTGAGTAACGAGCGGGCTGAATCGACCATCTCCCTGACAAGGTACGAAATCTTGCGGTCGATGCCGCAGCTTGTGACACCTGATTAATAGGGTGCCAACCGCGACTTCATACGTAAGGGGGTCGAGGAACGAAGGATCAGGAGTATCGGGAACAGGTAATTGGTCAGAAGGAGTCAAGGCTCGCAGAATGCTTTC
>VBIC01000041.1:8224-27870 GCA_005881425.1 Chloroflexota bacterium
CGACAGTCGCGTCCGGATTGCTGTCGATTAGATCCAGCGGCCTTCTTCCCTCTAGCCAATCGTTCGCGGCCATGAACCAGAGAGCCAGTTCCCATCCACTGATGCCCTTTGGAAATGACTTGAGAACCCCTTGAATTACTGGTTTCGGCCGACCGCTCTTGTTGAATTGGAAAGCCGGGAAGCGTTCAGTCCGTCCAACAGGAATCGAGAAGATGCGTCGCTCCTTCTTCCACCGGTTGGCGAGGGCAGCCTTGTTTGAAGCCCGTGATCCACCCAATTCGGCGACTTCCGCGCTGCTGAGCGAAGGAATGTCTCGCATAAACTGCTCGCGCGCCTCGGCATTGCGCCGCATGTGGAGAAGAACGGCTCCTGATGGCAGGGCTTCCTGAATCGGATGTATGGCCGCTATGAGCCTTTCCCGATAGAGCATGTCCTGCGTGATGACTGCGGCAACGTATTGGGCGACCTGGCTGAGGTCTTCCGCATCCACCGGGGCTGGCGATCCCGAGGCGGCGGCCTGCTCGATGATTTTGGTGATCTGCGTGGCGTCTATCACGCTAATCATGTTAACAGTTCAACAGGCGTCAACCCAACAGGCCGTTACTCCACTGAGACATTGACATGTCGCGCTATCCGCTTATATTATAAGAACATTATGCGATCGCGCTCCGCCGCCAGTGTGCCGCCTCGGGTAGTCAAGAAATCGGTCGTATTGCACCCGATCATGGATCGGGCCGTGCGTCAGATTCAGGCCATGCTTCTCGAAGCAGAGCCGCCTGTTGACGCAACTTATTCGACGGCCTTGAACTTCATGCTGGTCGGCCTGATGTACGAGGCGCTCAAAGAGGGAGGACTTTCCAGGGAGGCGCGCGACGCGGTATGGAACTTTGCTGGCGACAGCAGGACCATCGAACATCTGAACCTGCACCACCGCCTTAGTCTGGTGCGGGCGGCCTTGGAGCAGTTAGAACCCGCCCCGAGATAGGGCGCCGCTTCAGCCGCGGGTCAGGTCGCGCGGGGTATAGCCGAGGACGCAGGGCAGGCCGTTGACGGTCTGGGCGGCGTCCGTCAGCGTATAGGGGTTGTAGGCGCGGAAATGGCAGACGGGCCAGGGCTGGGCCAGGTTGCCGGGCAGGCTCTCGGTCCCGGGGAGATAGTAGTTGCCGCCCACCTGATCGACCCCGTCCGGAACCTGGTACCACTGGTCGGGGGTGCTGGCCAGCGCCTGCATCATGAAGCGGTGCCAGATCGGCGCGGCGCCCACGATGCCGGTCGAGTTGTGGCTGAGGGGGACGTAGTCGGTGTTGCCGACCCAGACCGCGGTGGCCAGGCTGGGGGTGAAGCCGACGGTCCAGTTGTCGCGGAAGTCCTGGGTGGTCCCGGTCTTGGCCGCGACGTGCCGGCCGGGTAGGGTCAGGTCGCCGCCGCAGCCGAACTCCATGCAGCGGTTGCGGTCGTCGGACATGATGGAGTCGATGATGAAGGAGGTCTGGGGGCTGACCGCCCGGAACTCGTTCTTCTTCACGTCGTAGTTATAGAGCGGCTGGCCCAGGCCGTTGTCCACCTTGAGGACCGGCGCCGGGCGGTGGCGCACCCCGAGGGTCGCCAGGGTGGCGGCGCCGGTGGCCATGTCGATCGGCGGCACCGCGTAGCCGCCCAGGGTCAGGCTCTTGCCGTAGGTGGGGTCGGCCTGGTTGAGGCTGGTCACGCCCATCCGGCGCGCCGCGTCGAGCACGGCCGGGATGCCGACGGTCAGCTCCACCTTGACCGCCGGGATGTTGAGTGAGTTGCCCATCGCCATCTTCAGGGGAAGCGTGCCGTGATTGCGCCGGTCGTAGTTCTGCGGCGCCCAGGGCTTGAGGCCGTCGCTGCCGCCGCCGGTGGGGAAGATCAGCGGCTGGTCCAGGATCGGGCTGGTCATGTTCAGCCGCTCGCTCTCGATCGCCGCCGTGTAGGTGAAGATCTTGAAGCTGGAGCCGGGCTGCCGCGAGGCGTGCGTGGTCATGTTGTAGGCCCCGCCGAAGCGGTAGTAGTCGTTGCCTCCGACCATGGCCAGGACCCCGCCTGTCTTGGGATCGAGGCTGACCAGGGCGGCGTCGTGGAAGTTGTAGTAGGCGCCGTAGCGCGCGATCTGGTCGTGGATGGTCTGCTCCGCCAGGTGCTGCAGGTTGAGATCCAGGGTGGTCGTGACCCGGTAGCCCTTGTGGTCGCTGGGCGTGATGTGCAGCGTCTTCTGCATGTACTGCAGCACGTAGTCGACGAAGTGAGGCGCCTGGACGACGTTGGCCGGGGGATAGACCTGGATCTGCTGCGAGAGCGCCTGCTCCGCCTGGGCCCGGGTGATGTCACGCTGGGCAACCATCGCGTTCAGCACCTCCGCCTGGCGACGCTTGGCCTGGTCCGGGTTGAACAGGGGGCTGTTTCCGGTCGGCGCCTGGGGCAGACCCGCGAGCATCGCGGCCTGGGCCAGGGTCAGGTCGTGGGCGTTGGTGTGGAAGTAGCTGCGGGCCGCGGCCTCCACCCCATAGCTCTGGCTGCCGTAGTAGATGGTGTTCAGGTACATGGAGAGGACCTGGGCCTTGCTGTAGTGGCTGTTGAGCTGGACCGCCAGGATCGCCTCCTTCATCTTCCGCTGCAGGGTGGGCGCGGGGTTCGGTCCGATGTAGACCTGCTTCACCAGTTGCTGGGTGATGGTGCTTCCGCCCTGGGCGAGGTGGTGGTGGGTGTAGTCGGCGATCGCCGCCCGGGCGATGGAGCCGAGATCGATCCCGCTGTTCTGGTAGAAGGTGTGGTCCTCGATGTCGATCGTGGCCCGGACCAGGTTGGGCGAGATGTACTCGAGCGGCACCACGATCCGGTGGTCGCCCCGGTAGCCGACGTCGGCGAGGAGGGCCCCGTTGCGGTCGAAGATCAGCGTGTCTTGGTCCAGGTTGCTGGTCGACATCCCGGTGACGGCGGGCAGGGCGCCGACGCTGCCGGCGGCGAAGGCCGGCACGGTAAGGCCGGCGAAGAGGGCGATGACGGTGCCTCCGGCCAGCAGGGCGCGCCTGAAGCGGACCGCCTGGCGGCGCTTGCGCAGGCGACGAAGATGGAGAAGGGTGCGGGCGCGGATCGTGTGGTTCACGCCGGCCGACGATGAAGTGAACAGCCGGCGGCAAACATCAAATGGTGTACGTGGGCGTACATAATGTGATAGCGCAGATGATAGCATAGCGACCACTGTGGGCCAAATTCCGAGTTCGGCCCACGCTTGACGGGAGCCCGCCCGCTTGGCATAGTTGGCGTCGGCACCGCAGCCGCGTCAGAGGATCAGGAGGAGGAGGTTGTTCATGGTCCGTCCCCGGACGGTTTCCCTTGCCCTTTCAGCCGCCGTCGCGATCTCGTCCGCAGCGCTCGGCGGCCCCGCCTCGGCCGCCAACCCGGGCGGCCTTTCCCGGATCGGCCACATCGTGGTGGTCTACGAGGAGAACCACAGCTTCGACAACCTCTATGGAGCCTGGGAGGGGGTCAACGGCCGGGCCGGCGCCGATGCCACCCACACCCTGCAGGTCAAGGAGGATGGCTCGACCTTCAGCTGCCTGCTCCAGAACGACGTCAACCTGACCTCGCCCCCGCTGCCGGCCGACGATGAAGTGAACAGCCGGCGGCAAACATCAAATGGTGTACGTGGGCGTACATAATGTGATAGCGCAGATGATAGCATAGCGACCACTGTGGGCCAAATTCCGAGTTCGGCCCACGCTTGACGGGAGCCCGCCCGCTTGGCATAGTTGGCGTCGGCACCGCAGCCGCGTCAGAGGATCAGGAGGAGGAGGTTCTACCAGGAGCAGTACCAGCTCGACGGCGGCCTGCAGAACCGGTACACGGCGGGGAGCGACGCGGTGGGGCTGACCATGGGCTATTACGACACCCGGGCCCTTCCCATCTACCAGTACCTGCACTCGGAGGACCATCCCAGGTACGCGATCGCCGACGACTTCTTCCAGTCCGCCTTCGGCGGCTCGTTCCTCAACCACCAGTGGCTGATCGCGGCCGCCAGCCCCGTCTACCCGGCGGCTCCGGCCAACCTGCACTCGGTCCTGGACACGAACGGAATGCCCAACAACTATCCGCTCTACACCTCGACGAACGCCGTCCGCGACGGGGCGGTGACCCAGGTCTGTCCCTCGACCGTCCCGAACCGGGCCTGCGGAGACTACGCCGTCAACACCATCCAGCCCACCTTCCAGCCGACCAGCTCCAACCCGACCAAGCTCCCGCCCCAGACCGGGGCCACCATCGGCGACGAGCTGAGCGCCGCGGGCGTCAGCTGGGCCTGGTACTCGGGCGGCTGGTCGAACGCCGACGGCGACGTGGGCGGACCCGGCTGGACCAACGGAACCGGACCGAGCTGCTCCGACCCCAACTCCTTCGCCAACCCGAGCTTCCCCAACTGCCCCAACAAGGTCTTCCAGTTCCACCACCAGCCCTTCAACTACTACGCCAACTACGGCCCGGGGACGCCCGGACGCTCCCACCTGCAGGACGAGCAGGCCTTCCTCGGCCTGGCCCAGTCCTCACAGGCGAGCTGCAACCTGAACGCGGTCAGCTTCGTCAAGCCGGTCGGGCTGGAGAACGAGCACCCCGGCTATACCAGCGAGACCTCGGGCAGCAACCACCTGGTCAGCCTGCTCCAGTCGATCGAGGGCAGCGCCTGCGCCCAGGACACCATGGTGGTCGTGGCCTACGACGAGTTCGGCGGCCAGTGGGACCACGTGACCCCGCCCGGACAGGGCGGCGCGTCGGGTCCGCACGACCTCTGGGGACCCGGCACTCGGATCCCGGCACTGGTAGTCTCGCCCTTCCTGCGCGGCAGCTTCGTGGTCGACCGCGCCCAGCACGACACTACCTCCATCCTGGCCACCATCGAGCACCGCTTCGGGCTGGCGCCGCTCTCGACGCGGGACGCGGCGGTCACCGACCTCTCGACGGTGTTCCAGGCCAGGCAGGTCTCGGGGGCCGGCGGCGGCGGCTGACGGATCTCGCGCGCTGACGGCCCGGTCGATCGCGGCCGGGCCGTCAGGCCAGTCGTGGCGTGCGGCGGTCAGGGGATGGGGATCGAGGTCGTCGCCACGTTCCAGCCCCGGACCCGCAGGTATGGAGCCTGGCCGCCCAGGTCGGATGACGCGTAGGTCGCCGTGATGGTGGTCGACTCGCCCGGCCAGAGCGAGAGGTAGTTGTCGCTGTAGGCGATCGGCGTCACCTCCAGGCCGCCGTTGCCGGCGGTGACCTCGGGCCGGATGAAGAAGGCCAGGCTGGTGGCGCTGCCGTTGGTCAGGGTGATGGTCACCGTCTCCTGGCCGCCGGACACGGTCCGCGAGACGCTCCGCGTCAGGCTGCCGTTGGAGGCCAGGCTGCTGAGACCTGACAGGTTGGCGTACGTGTTGACGGCGGTCATGTACCAGTTCGACTTGTTGGCCAGGGTGTCGGGAGTGGTCGAATACCAGTAGAGGTTGTTGCTGACCAGCTTCCCGGTCGAGTCTTTGAGCTGGAGGCGGATGAAGTAGGTGGTCGAGAGCCCGGTCACGGCCGGGATCGTGAAGGCCGTGGTGAAGGCGTCGGCCGGGGCGTTGACGGTGGCCTGAGTCGTGTACTGCTGGGCCAGGCTCGGGACGTTGTAGAGGCTGGCCACGACCGTCATGCCGGAAGCCGCGGCCAGGGTCGAGTTGACCACCCTGACGCTGCGGTCCTGGTAGTCGTAGAGGACGTGCAGCGGCTCGTCAGCCTTGCGGCTGCCGAAGTAGCCGCCGCCCGGCTTGAAGTAGTAGTCGTAAAGGTTCCAGTGAACCGACGGCCAGGCGCTCTCCTGCATCCAGAAGATGGTGCCGAAGGTGGCCGAGGGGCCGGCGTACTCGTTGCCGTTCCAGGCCTCGAAGAAGGCGCGCGTGTTCTCGTAGTTCTGGAGCTCCGACTTGAGGCTGAAGTCAGAGGCGCCGGTCGCCGTCCCGTAGCGGCTGTTGATCGCGTTGGAGTAGACCGTGATGTTGTCGAAGACGCTCTTGGGCTTACCCGCGTGGTAGTTCCAGACGGCGCCGATGGGCCAGAGGTCGGAGGGTCCGATGAAGCGCTGCAGGCTTTCCAGCGGCGGCGGCGACTCGGTGCCCTCCTCGGCGGTGGTGCCGAAGGCGCTCCCCGCCTGGCTGCTGTCCCACCAGAGCACCGGCGGCTCCCACTTGTAGGGCCCGTCCATCTTGACCCCCGCGCTGGCGTTGGCCCAGGTGGCGACGTTGTCCAGTGTCGGGTTCTGCCAGTGGAGGCTGGTGGCGATCGTCTTGTACTGGCTCAGGATCGAGCTGAGCGGCGGCTTGTCACTGCCGAAGGCCCAGGTAAAAGGACTGGCGTGGGCCCGCAGAGCGCGCATCTGGCTGTTGAGCGAGGCCTGGGCCACCTGGTTCTGCTCGGCCGTCCATCTGCTCTCGTTCTCCCAGGCGCTGCAGCAGACGAACCCGGGCATGAGCATGATCCCCATCTGGTCGGCAAGGTCGTAGAGCTCCTCGTTGCCCAGAGTGCCCTCGAAGCGGACCGCGTTCAGGCCCATCGCCTTGACGTACTGCATGTGGGCGAGGTTCGTCTTCGAATCCCAGCGCTGGAGCATGTCCCAGACGTAGCCGCCGCCGCGGAAGAGGATGTTCTGCCCGTTGACCCTGTAGCCCGCGAAGGAGACACCGTTGACCACCGTGCGATAGTCGGTCATCTGGCGAACCCCGAAGTTGACGGCCCTGCTGTCCGAGACCGCTCCCCCGCTTTGGGCCGAGACGCTGAGCTGGTAGAGGTCCGGGTTGCCGAACTGGTAAGGCCACCAGAGCGCCGGGCTGGTCAGGTGCAGCTGCGGATAGGCGGCCGGGTCGAAGCTGATCTCCCGCCGCTCGTTCGCGTTCAGGGTGACGTTCTGGCTGAAGGTGATCGTGGGATAGCCGGACTTGCTGATGGTGCCGCTCACGGTTCCACTGACCGGCGCGCCGGTGCCGTTGAGGGCGTCGACGTACACCGTCAGGTCGGCGGCGTTGGTGGCCGGAAGCGGGAGAACCGTCTTGACGTAGGGATCGCGCAGGGCGATCGGCCCGGTGGTCTCCAGCAGCGTCTTGCCCCAGATGCCGGCGTTCATGTCGGGCGGGGGCGGGTTCCAGTCCACGGTGCAGAAGGAGAGGTCGTTGCAGCCGGTCGCCGGCGGGGTGACCAGGACGGCCAGCGCGTTGGCCGCGCCGGGCTTGATCAGGCCGGTCACGTTGTACTCGTGGACCACCATGGTGCCCACGGCGTTGGCGTCCAGCTCGGTGCCGTTGAGCCAGACCTGGGCCCGGTAGCTGATCCCCTTGAAGCGCAGCCAGTAGAGCTGTCCCGGGTTGGAGGGCGCCGCCGTGAACTCCCCACGAAACCACCAGTTCTGGGTGGTCAGATCGGGGACCGACTGCAGGTTGAGGCCGAAGTAGATGTTCTGGTAGACGTTGTCGGCCACCAGACCCGCGAGCACAGTCGAGGGCAGTGAGATCGGGTACCAGCCGGCGGTCGAGTAGCCGACCTGGGAGACGGTCGCGGCCGGGTCGGTGACGTTGCTGGCCGAGCGCAGGGCCCAGCCGGTCGAGAGCTCGGTGGAGCTCACCGTCGGAGCCGCCGCATGGCCCTTGATCGGCGAGGCCTGGAGCAGGGCGGTCGCGGCGACGGTGAGGGCCGCGGCCAGAGACAGAGCGAGGCGTTGCATGGCGCACCCCCGTTTACCAACGGGCTCGCAGGAGCCCGATTCTGTCAGGAAACCTTCCTAACGATATTCCGGCTCCCGCGGAAATGCAAGCGCCGCAGTTGGAGCTGGGCGGGAGGGCGGCGACGGCCGCCCCTCCCGCGATCCAGGTCCTGCCTGCCTAGTCGCCCACGCTGACGGTGCTGGTCACCGGGCCGGCGAGGTAGCCGCCCGAGTCCGAAACTCGCACCGTGACGGTGTACGTGCCCTTCGAGGCGTAGGCGTGAGTCCCGACGACCGCGAAGCCGGTCGCGGTGGCGCCGATCGAGGAGGCCGGGCCGCTGGAGCCGTCGCCCCAGGTGATGGTGGCGCTGTAGTCGGCGGTCGCCCCCGAAGGATCCGCGTCCCGGAAGGTGGCCACCGGCCGGGAGAAGGTCTGCTTCCTCTCGACCCTGAGGCTCAGCCCCTGGACGCTCAGCTGGGCGTCGGAGACGCTCGCGCCGGCCGTGGCGCTGGCGCTGGCACCGGTGGCGTCGGTGACCGTGACGGTGGCCGAATAGCTGCCCTCCTCCGCGTAGGCGTGGGCCCCGACGACGCTGGAGCCGCTGGTGGCGGCGGCCGACGCGGTCCCGTCGCCCCAGCTGACGCTCGCCGTATAGGGCGCCTGTCCGCCGGAGAAGGTGGCCAGGGCGGCCGAGCCGGCGTTGCCCTCCGCGGCCTGGAAGGTATTGCCGCTGACCGACAGCGGCGTCGTGGACGCGGGCAGGGCCCCGGTCCAGGTGTCGGCGAAGTCGCCGGCGCCGATGGCGTAGCCGCCGAAGACGACGCTGACCCCGCGAGCCGAGTCGAAGGCCATCTCCTGGTAGTTGCGAGCCGTAGGTGAGGCACCGGAGGGGAGGGCCTGGGTCCAGCTGGATCCATTCCAGAGCCAGCTGTCGTTCAGGGTTCCACTGTCACCGGCGCCGCCGAAGACCAGGCTCATCCCGGCCCAGCTGTCGTAGACCATGGTGTGCCCCCAGCGGGAGGGCGGCGAGCTGGTTGGGGTGCGCTGGGTCCAGTTGGTGCCGTCCCATTCCCAGGTGTCGCCAAGACGGTATCCGATGGTGTTGTAGCCTCCGAAGAGGACGCTGACTCCACGAGCGGCGTCGTAGGCCATGGCGGCCTCGTCGCGAAGCGGCGGTGAGGTCGCGGGGGAGAGCTGGGTCCAGTCGTTGCCGTCCCATTCCCAGGTGTCGCCGGCCTGGGCGCTGCCACCGCTGCCGAAGGTGGTGCCGCCGAAGAGGACGGTGCGGCCGCGACGGCTGTCGAAGGCCATCGCCGCGAAGGTCCGCCCGGGCGGGGTATGGGCGCTGGTCCGCTGAGTCCAGGTGCTCCCGTTCCATTCCCAGGTGTCGTTGGCGTAGGCGCCGCCGAAGAGGACGGTGACATGGCGCAGCGAGTCGTAGGCCATGGTATGCCCGTTGCGGGGCGAGGGAGCGGAGCCGGGCGAGAGCAGGCTCCAGTTCGAGCCGTCCCATTCCCAGGTCTGGCCGTTCTGGCTGCCGCCCGTGGCCTGGCCGCCGAAGAGCACGGTCCGGCCGCGCGCCGAGTCGTAGGCCATGGCCGAGTCGTAGAGGGAGGGCGGCGACGCCGAGGGAGACTGCTGGGTCCAGGTGATCGCCACGGCGGCCTCGACCGGCAGCGCGGTCAAGGAGGCCAGGGAGGCGGCCGCGGAGAGGGCGACGATCAGCGGACGGATGGATCTGGATGCAGGCATGGTTATGAGATGCACAACGGTCAGCAGCGTCCGTTTCTTCGTGGCGGTGTAACGTTGGCGGCGTTCGGCCGTCTTAGGTACGGAAGCGCTGGAGGAATGTGCTGGACACGGAACGACGACCGTGGACCGAACCGCTGATCGAGGCGCTGGCGCGCCCCGCGTATCGACTCGCCGTCTACATGTCGCGAGATCCGACGCTGGCGCAGGACATCGTGCAGGAGGCTTTCGTGCGAGTTCTCGAATCGCCCAACACGCCCAGAGACCCGAAGGCATTCCGAGCCTACCTCTATCGCGTCGTCCTGAACCTGGTCCGCGACCAGCATCGCCGGCAGTCGCGCTGGGCGGCGCTCCGGATCTTCACTGCGCCGCCGCCCGATCCCGCAGATGAGGTGCAGCATCACCATCGCGACGCCGCCCTGGCCAGAGCGATGCGCCGCCTCGATCGGGCTCAGCGCGAAGCCGTCTATCTTCGATTCTTCGAAGACGCGTCGTACGAGGAGATCGGGCGCATGCTCAGCCGGCGCGAGGCCAGCGTCCGGGTCCTGGTCCACCGGGCGCTGGCAAAGCTGCGCGAGAGCCTGGGCCAGGACGGTCTTCTGTCTCTGGGAGAAGAGGCATGAGCCTGGAAGAAGAGCTGGGATCGCGCCTCAGGGAAGTGATTCGCGCCGAGCAGCGCGCGTTCCCGGAGCCGGTTGACCTGGAAGGCAGGTTGATACGAGCGGTGGGGCGTGCGCGGCCGGGGCCCAGGCGGCCGGGCATCGCGCGGGAGCTGACGCTGGCCGCGGCGCTGCTGCTCTTCGTGGCAGTTGTCGGCGGCGGTGTGACCGCCATCCACTGGCTTTCCCAGGCGCGGGGCACCGCCACGACCAAGACCCCGGCGCCGACGGCCTCGCCTTCGACCGGCGGGGGCGCGTCCCTGATCTCCGCGGTCACCTTCGTCTCCTCCGAGCGGGGATGGGTGGTGGTGGCCAGCCCGGCTGACAGCGGCGCCCGGCAGCTGCTGACGACCGTGGACCGGGGCCGCCACTGGAGCTCCCAACTGACCTGGACCGGCAACTCGTCCATGAGCCGGAATGGAGAAGTCCCCGCCGTCCTGATGACCTTTGTCGACGCGGCTCACGGCTTCGTGCTCGATCCCAACGCCTCCGCTGGCAGAGCCGTGCTCTTCCGGACGGGGGACGGCGGGAGCACGTGGCAGCGGCTGGCGCTGCCGGGAGCGCTGGCACCAGGGTCACCGCTGGCCTTCGTCGATCCTGAAAACGGCTGGCTCCTTGCCGACGTCAACGCCGCCATGGGGCAATCGGCTGCGACCATCTACCGCACCCGCGACGGCGGCGACCACTGGACCGCGATCGCGCACGTCGATTACGGCGCGACCGCGGCCAACGGCCTCTCATCGGCGGGAGACAAGGACAGCCTGGTCTTCGCCTCCACCTCCACCGGATGGCTGACGGCGTTCACGATCACCGGCGCTCCACTGGTCTGGAGCACGAACGACGGGGGCGTCTCCTGGACCCAGCGACCGCTGCCGGCGCCCGCCGGGGTCTACGTCGGCGGCAACGAGAGTCCACTGGCGCCCGTGCCGGTCCCGGGCGGGGGCGTACTGCTCCCGGTCCAGATCAACCTGGTCCCGGCGCCGAACGGGCAGCCACAGACAGTGCCATCGGGCGGATATCCCAGCGCGCTCTACCTCTATTCGTCAGCCGGCGCAGGCCAGGCCTGGTCGCCTCCGCTGCGCCTGCCCGCGTCCGGATCGGACGCTGGTCCCCTGGTCTTGAAGGTCCTGGACCGGAGGCACTGGTGGGTGGGCAGCGGCACCCAGCTCTGGTCCACCGCCGACGGCGGGGCGACCTGGTCGACGTCGACCTTACCGGGCGTGCTGGCCTCGATCGACTTCACGACCGCCTCGACTGGACTGGCGGTCACCGTGGTGCCGAGCGCTCCCGGGACGTTCGCCAGGCAGACCACGCTGCTCACTAGCAGTGACGGCGGCGCGCACTGGCAGGCGGTCTCGTTGCCCTCCGCAGCCTGAGGACCACGCCAGGTCATCCCGCTTGACAGCTCCCGAGAGCCTGGGATGCTGGGCTCGGGAGGGGAAGGTGCCGATCTGGGGGCTCACCGCCGGGGGGTCGACGCTTTTCCTGGCGAGCGACAGCCGGCTGTGGCTGGAAGGACTGAGCCGGCTGCTGCTGGAGGAGTCCCGGTTCGCCGTCGTCGGCGAGGGCGCTTGCGATGCACGGTCGGTCGAGGCGATCGCGTCCCTCGACCCGGGCGCGGTCCTGGTCGACATGAGCGCCACGGACGCGCTCATCTTCTTGCTTTCGACCGCACGCAGGTGCGGTGAGGCAAGCCTCGTAGCCGTCGGAATCGACGACAGGCCCCAGGAACTCCTGGAGCGAGCCGGCTGGGGTATCGTCGGGTACACGCCGCGCGACGCCTCGATCAGCGAGCTCATCCGGGTGCTGGCGGCGGTGACAGCCCCGCCGGTCCGGGCCACCCCGCGCGACCTCGCATGTCCGCCTGCACTCGAGGAGAGGAGAACCATGCTCTCGAACCGAGAGCTGCAGATCCTCGAGTACGTCCGCCAGGGACTCTCCAACAAAGAGATCGCGCGCGTGCTCGGCATCGAAGCCCAGACGGTGAAGAACCACGTCCACAATCTGCTCGCCAAGCTCGAGGTCCGCTCCCGAGGCCAGGCGGCGGCGCTCGGGCGCAAGCCCAGCCTTCGCGCCCTCACCTAGACCGAAATTGAACCCTTCGGTCCATTGCGGGCACCGCGTACCGGCCGCATAATCGCCTTTTCCGTGGCTCGGGCACCGGACAGGAGGAGGGTGGCATGAGGGCAAAGAGTCCTGCTGACGTCCGCCGGGACGCGCTGGCGATGGTGACGAAGAAGGTGAGCGAGGGCTGCCGATCGTGCGCCGACGGCTACGCCGACGTGGCACGCGGCGTCGGAGCCTCGGAGCAGGAGATCGGCGAGGCGCTGAGCAGTGGACGCGGAGTCAGCCGTCGGGACCTGCTGCGCACCGCGCTGGTGGCGGCCGGCGGGGCCACCGCGGCGAGCACGCTGCCAATGGCCACGGTGCTGGCCGGTTCGAGCAGCGCGGTCAGAAGCACCGCCACTCTGTGGCTGGCCGGCCGGTCTCCGGACAGCGACAGCCTGGTGAACCTGATCGGCTTCTCCGGCCAGGCCGGCCTTACGGCGCAGATCGCCGGAGTCTCGCCCCGGACCGTGCGTTCCTCCGACGGCAGATTGATCCTGGCCCCGGGCGGCATCGCTGGTGGGAGCGGGGTCGGCTCACAGCTGGTCGCCTACGACGCCGGCAGCGGGACGCAGCTGTGGTCGATCGCGGGCGCCAGCCTGGCGACCGGTGGCGCCGACCGGACCGACCACGAGACCGAGCCCTATCTGAGTCCAGACGGCCGCTACCTGGCGCGGCTGCGCTCGATGTGGCGGCAGTTCGGATCCGGCGGGAGCAAGAGCACGCCGCCCAGGCGCGACTTCTTCCAGGCGATCGAGGTCTTCGACCTCACCAGCCGGCGGACGGCCGGGATCTACGTGCACGCGCCGATCGAGGCCCAGCGGGTCTCAGCGGAGCACCTGGTCTGGGGGGCAGATTCTGCCAGCCTCTTCGAGTTCAGCCGGCGCTTCGACGGCCGGTTCAGCACCACTCTGACGGAGCTGGCGGTCGGCGGCGGCCAGCTCAGCCTCGCCGGTTCACTGACCAGCAACGAGTCCGACGGAACCCTGCCTGTCTACATCGCTCCCGACCGGTACACGCAGCGGGTCGCGCCCGACAATCGCACCCTGGTGCGCTACGCACCGGGACCGAGGGTGGAGCGCTACGACCTGCGCAGCCGCACCTTCCTCGGAGCCGCCGCGCTCGACGAGCCGCTGGACGAGAGCGCAGGGAAATGGATTCCGCGGCCGGCGGCGGCCATCCACCCGGCGGGGAGCATGATCGCCGCGGCCAACAGCTCCACCGGCCGGGTCTGGCTCTTCGAGGCCATCTCCGGCAAGGCGCTCGGGCAGCGCCAGCTGCCGGGCGGGGCGGCGCCGCCGCGGGAGTCCTTCCGCTCGGCAAGCCGGGCCAGCCTTGCCTTCGCCGACCTGGGCCGGCGCCTGATGGTGGTCGACAACCGCGGGTCGCAGGGAGGCGCCTGGATGCTGAGGGTACCCGACCTCGCGATCGAGGGGCGCTTTCTTCCCGACCAGCCGCTGTCCGCGGTAGCTGCGGCGCCCGACGGCAGCGCGCTCTTCGCGCTCAGCCGCAGCGCGCGGCGAGTCTTCGCCGGCGACGCGGCAGGCGGGTCCAGCGCCAGCTCAGACTCGTTCGGGGCCGCGGAGATCCTCCGCGCCGGCGCCACCGCCTTGATGGGGGACTGAGAAATGGGAAACGGGACCTTCTGGGGAGTCGACTCGGTCGCTTACATCGACAGCTCGACCAGCCACGGGACGCTGGCCCACTACGTCATCAACTACTGGTTCGCCTCGCCGCCGCCGCACGATACGATCGTCTACTGGGGTCGCTATTTCGCCATCGCGTCCTCGATCGCCAACCCCTACCACAGCGACAACGAGGCAGTGCAGCTGATCAATGAGGTCAAGGCTTACTCGGGGGCCGCCCGCGGCTGGATCCTGCCGCTCTGCGATCCGCCGACCGCGACCGTCCAATCGGGCAGCGGCAGCGACGGCAACTACTGGGGCAACCTGGTCTGCCAGAACATCTCCTACTGGTTGACCAACGGGCCTCACACCCACATGCCGGGGAACCAGCAGATCTATACCTTCCTCGATATCGAGTCCACCCTGAGCAGCGCCTTCTGGCAGGGCTGGGCGCCCGCGGTCTTCAACTACAGCTACAACGGCGGCCTACCCTATTACGAGGCTGCCTACATGAACCCCTACACGAGCGGGCTGTGCAGCTTCCTGGCGAGCCAGACCGGTAGCAACACCTGCTACGCGATCTGGTCGAACCAGCCGGAGAACGCCTCCAACAAGTGCTATTCGCCGGGGCCGGGCTGGGGACCGTCCTCTTGCGGCAGTTCGCCCTGGCTAACCACCTGGCAGTATTCGGAGGCACAGAACTGCCCGGGGGCGATGGTAGACCTCGACCAGACCAATCCCAACATCACTGGACCCTTTGGCTTCGGCTTCCTCGACTGGATGATCTACTGCGCGTAACTGGCCCTGACACCTGCTGGCGATGCCTGCCGCCTAGGACTCGGACCCGAGCCGCACCGGCGGCAGGTAGTCGCCCACTCGCGGATCCACCAGGCCCCCATCGCCCGCCGCTCGGCCGGAGTGCTGAACCGGTAGCGGTAGAGGCGGGCGCGGACGAATACGGGGGGCGCGTCGGGGAAGGGGTTGCGGCGCAGCAGCTTCAGGGTGGGCCGGTCGTTGTGCAGCAGCCTGGCCAGGAGCGGCGTGAACCAGGGATGGCCCGCGGGCGAGGACATGGCGGCGAACCACATCAGCCAGTCCAGGCGCAGGTGATAGGGGGCGACCTGGGGCGGCAGGCGGCCCGGGTCGCCGGGCTTGCCCTTGAACTCGTAGGCCTTCCAGGCGGTCGACGGACCGAGCCGGGTTTCGCGCGTACCCTCGATCACGATCTCGCGCCGGACGCGGGTGATCGAGCCGAAGGCGCCGTAGGCGTTGACCAGGTGAAAGGGGTTGAAGCTGAAGTTCATCAGCTGCCGCCTCGAGACCAGGTTGAGCGCCGGCCGGTAGCTGAGCAGGAGCACGAGCAGGGTCAGGGCGCCAAGGATGACAAGGAACCAGGGTGGCAGGGGAGCGAGCGCCGGCGGCCGGAGGGGAAGGACCGCTTGCAGCGCGGAGCCGTCGAGGCTGGAAAAGGCCAGCACCATGGTGATCGCGTTCAGCCAGGAGAAGTTACCGCTCAGGACCGGCCAGGCCTGAGTCAGGACGATGATCACCGCCGCCACGCTGCTCAGGGGCTGGGGCGCGAAGAGGCCGAAGGGCACGACCAGCTGGGCGACGTGATTGCCCAGGACCTCGGCCCGGTGCAGCGGCCGGGGCAGATTATGGAAGAACCAGCTGAGCGGGTTGGGCATGGGCTGGGTCTCGTGGTGGTAGTAGAGGCAGGTCAGGTCGCGCCAGCAGGTATCGCCGCGCAGCTTGATCAGGCCGGCGCCGAACTCCACCCGGAAGAGCAGCCAGCGGATCATCCACAGGACCGCGGTCGGCGGCGCCACGCGCGCCGGACCGAGGAAGATGGCCAGGAAGCCGGCCTCGAGCAGGAGCGACTCCCAGCCGAAGGCGTAGAAGATCTGGCCCACGTTGACGATCGAGAGGTAGAGCGCCCAGAGCGCGAACCAGGCCAGGATGAAGGCCCAGAGCGGTGCCGCCTCGACCAGCCCGAGCACCGCGGCGGCCGCCAGGACCGCGCCCGTCACAGCCACGATCGCCAGCATGCGGTCGGAGTAATGAAGGTGGAACAGGCTTGGGGTGCGGCTGAAGGGCGCGAGGCGCAGGAAGTCCGGCGCCGGCAGCAGGCCGCGCTCGCCGAGGAGCGGCCGGAACTGGTTGAACGCCACCACGAAGGCGATCAGATAGAGGGCCGCCAGGCCCCGCTCGATGACCAGGCGGCTCAGCCAGTAGTCCGGTGCCTGGACCCAGTCCATGCCGACCTGCCGTCAGTATGCGGTAGATCCCGGCGTCAGGCCTCCCGGTAGTAGCGCCGCCAGATCAGGCGGTAGACCGGAATCCAGCGGGGGATGTCGCGCAACCCGGGGACGAAGGGCACCAGGGCCAGCAGCAGGGTCAGCACGACCATCATCAGGACTACGAGCAGGTCGGTGACCGAGGCCCACGCCGTGTTGAAAGGTGGGAGCTGGTACCAGAGGGTGTACAGCCAGAGCCAGGTCTGACCCGGGTAAAGGCCGGTCTCGTTCATCATGCCCCACTGGCTCCCGGTCAGGTGCTGGTCACCGGCCAGCCCCGCGAGGTAGCCGCCGTCGTTCATGAAGAGCAGTGGCTTCGTGTAATCGGTCTGATAGAAGTGGTTGCTGGAGATGAGGAGGCCGTCGAGCGCGCCGGTCTGGGCCAGCTGGAGCAACCTGTTCAGCATCTCGGGCACCGGCCCATAGTCTCCGGTGGCGACGGTGAGCTGGCTGCCGTCGACCGTCGCCTTCTGGAGTGCGTCGGCGTAGGCGTCGTGCCACTTCGCCCGCTGGCCGGCGGACGCAGACTCGTAGACGTTGACGTCGTCGCCCAGCTTGCTGTCGTTGCCGGCAGCCTGCTTCAAGGGATTGATCACAAAGTCGTGAGGTTGGTCGACCGTGGCGTGGACCCCGCCCCAGGCTTGGGGAGAGACGGGACCGATCGACTGCACCGCGTTGCTGCCGTTGTTGTAGGGCGGGCCGTAGTTGGCCGTGGCGCTGGCTCCGGCCAGCTCGTCATTGGCGGTGGTGACGAAGTCGACTGGATCGGACTTCGACCAGCTCTGGATGGTGACCGACGGCACGTCCGGTGAGGAGAACGCGACCGCCAGAGCGAGGATCAGTACCAGGGAGACGGCCGCGGCGATGGCCAGCTCCCGCACCAGGTCGTAGGGGACGGTCCGAATTCCGCGCTGGTCGCCCTGACCGGCCGAACGTTGAGCCATCATTTCTCCGTCATCTCCCGGGTGACATCCGGCTGGCTGAGGCGGCCGATCGGCGGCACCACGCCCTTCATCCGAACCTGGATGACATGCAGGGCGACGAGCAGCACCATGCCGATGGGGAGCAGCATCACGTGCAGGCCATACATCTGGCCGAAGTTGAGGACGTTGAAGAAGCCGCCCACGCCGGTGGAGTTGATCGCGTCCTTGGCATTGACGGCGATCCACTGGGCGTCGAAGTTCTGCTGCGAGAGGTAGCCGGTGAAGGCGGTGGCGATGCTGACCCCGAAGGTGACGACGCCGATCATCCAGGTCGGGGCGCGCCCCTCGCGCCAGCTGGCCATGAAGTACTGCCCCCACAAGTGCAGGACCATGAATACGAAGAACACCTGGACGCTCCAGGAGTGCAGGCTGTTGAAAAAGCGGCCGGCACGCGACAGGTGCCACCACTGAGGGCCGAAGAGGGCCAGTATCACGCCGCTTGCGACCACCCAGGCCAGGGCGGCGATCGTGACCACGCCGAAGACGTAGACCCAGGAGCCGACCCAGTAAGGCTGCCGGTCAGGCAGCAGGTTGTCCCAAGGGAGGCGGCGCTCGAGCTGGCCGCGGGTCGCCGCCGTCCAGCTGCCGCGCGATTGGTCGCCCGAGTTGGTGCTCATGATTTCTTCTCCGTCTGGTCGTCCGCCGCATGTCCCGGAAAGGGCAGCAGCAGGGCGAGTGCGAAGATCACGAGCATGATTCCGATCAGGAACAGGTTCGGCCAGGAGATGAGGATGAATCCAGCGTGTAAGTAGCCCGCGGGTTGGTCCATGGGAAACAGCCTAGGGCCGGCCGTGAGAGCGGGAACGGGTCAGAGGTCCCCACCTGCGCGGGACCAGAGACCTGACGTCAGGCGCTGCCGGGCGGGCTGGTGTGGCGGGCCAGATAGGCGGCGGCTTCCGCGCGCCGGGCCACCTCGAGCTTGGAGAGGATGCTCGAGACGTAGTTTTTGACTGTCTTCTCCGCCAGGTGGAGCTCGTCTCCGATCTGGCGGTTGGTCTTGCCCCCCGCGATCGCGGTCAGGATGCGTTCCTCCTGCGCCGACAGCCGGGCCAGCCGCTCGTCCTTGAGCAGGTGCTTGCCCCTGCGCAGCCGGTCGAGCACGCCCTTGGTAACCGCCGGGTCGAGCAGGTTCTCACCCCGACCCACGGACCGGATCGCCCGGACCAGGTCGCCGCCCTTGATCTGCTTGAGGACATAGCCCGCGGCGCCGGCCATGATCGAGGCGAAGAGAGCCTCATCGTCGGCGAACGTAGTCAGCATCAGGACCTGCGTCTTGGGCAACCTGGTCCTGATCTCGCGCGTGGCCTCGATGCCGCTGCCGTCCGCCAGACGCACGTCCATCACCACCACGTCGGGGCGGGCCCACTCAGCCCGCTCGATGGCCTCCTTGACCGCGCCCGCCTCCGCCGCCACGGTGATGTCGCTCTCCTCCTCCAGCAGCGCCTTGATGCCGTTGCGGACCACCTCGTGGTCGTCGACGATCATGATGCGAAGCGGGAGCGTCATGCCGACATGTTACGTCGGTTTGCGACTCGCCCACTCCGCGCGTCCGCGGCTAGAGCGGCAGGGTGACGCGAACCGTGGATCCCTGGCCGGGGGCGCTCTCCAGGGAGAATCGGCCGCCGATCGCGGCCGCCCGCTCCTGCATGTTGCGCAGCCCCTGTCCGGCGGAGCCAGCGCGGCGGCCGTCCAGGCCCCTGCCGTCGTCGTCGATCTCGAGCATGGCCTGGCCGTCGCGCTCCAGGAAGCTGAGCCGGCAGGTGCCGGCCTGGGAGTGCCGGGCGACGTTGGAGAGGGCCTCGCGGACGATCTGCACCAGCGGGCCCGAGGAGTTGGCGAAACGCGCCGCGACTCGGGGGTCGATGTCGACTGCAGCCACGATTCCGGTACGCTCCTGGAACTCGGCGGTCAGTTCGCGTAGGGCCTCGTCGAGCCGGCGGTCCGCGAGCAGGCCCGGGCGCAGACCGAAGATGTAGTTGCGCAGGTCGCGGATGATCTCGTCGATGCTGTCGACCGCCTCGGCCAGGCGGTTGCGAACGACCTCACGATCGCCGCTCTTGGCCTCCGTCGCCTGGAGGGTCATGCCTACCGCGAAAAGAGCCTGGATGACGCCGTCGTGGAGCTCCTTCGCGATCCGCTCCCGGTCCTCCAGGACGGCCAGGAGGCGCTGGGCCTGGCGCCGCTCGGTCGCGTCGCGAACCGCCGCCACTACCAGGAGCTCGGGCTCGGTGGTCAGCGGGCTGAGGGCTATGTCGGCCGGGAAGACCGTCCCGTCCTTTCGTTGTAAGGCGATGTCGAGACTCATCCCCATCGGCCGCGCCCGCGGACTACCCGCGTAACCTTCGCGATGCCGCTCGTGGTCGAAGCGCGCCGCCTCGGGGACCAGGAGCTCGATCGGCTTGCCGAGCAGCTCACGGCGGGAGTATCCGGAGAGGCGCTGCATCAGCTGGTTGGCGTAGGCGATCCGGCCGCCCCGCCCGACGATAACGATGCCGTCGGGAAGGGCCTC
>VBIC01000137.1:0-455 GCA_005881425.1 Chloroflexota bacterium
CGCTGGGAGCAGGCCGGCGGGCGGCTGCAGAGTCGCTGCCTGGTTCACCGGCGGAGATCCGCGACCAGGCCCACGGCGGTGCCGAACGCACCGGCCGCCGCCTCGCAGGTCTTCATCGCGACCATGCCCGCGGTCAACACGGGATGCGCTCGCAGCAGGTCGGCATGCCGCCTGAAGGCGGGGCGGAAGAGGGTCAGCTGGGCGCGCGTGGCTCCGCGGTGCTTGGCCATGTAGCGCGCCATGGTGCGCCCATAATAGAACTTGGTTCGCATCGTTTCCCGCAGTCTGAGCGCACCTTCGACGTGGGTGAGAGGCGTTGGGGTCCGGGCGATGGGCAGTCCGCGCGCCCGGACCCGCGCCGTCAGGTCCCAGTCTTCCTCGCCGGTCAGTGCCTCGTCGAATCCGCCCAGCTCCTGGAAAAGACCGCGTTCGAAGAAGCGGGCCGCCTCGATGCT
>VBIC01000137.1:498-3690 GCA_005881425.1 Chloroflexota bacterium
AATCCGCGGCCGGATGAAACTTCGGGGATGATCGCCGCCCGGAAGCCGAGGGCCGCCTGCTCCAGGCACTCAGCGACCGCCGACCTGGGCAGCACCATGTCGCTGTCGACGAAGAGCAGGTAGGCTCCGCCGGCCCGGGCGGCGCCCAGGTTGCGCTGGCGGCTTCGCTCGGGGCCGGCCTGCTGGAAGATCGAGGCGAACCGGCGCGCGACGTCGGGCGTGGCGTCGCTCGAGAAGTTGTCGACGACGACCAGCTCGACTGGCACCGTCTGCTCGCGGATGCTGCGCAGGCACGCCTCCAGGGTGGCTGCCGAATCCCTGGTCGGCACGATGACCGAGAGGGCCGTCATCGCGCGGCGCGCTCCAGGCCGGCGTGCATCTCGGCGGCCATCCGCTCGAAGGTGAACGTCCGGCTCCACGCCCGCGCCTCGGCGCCCAGCCGCTCTCGCAGGCCATGCTCGTGCACCAGGCGGTGCATGGCCGCCGCCATGGCGGCCGGCTCGGGCGGCACGATGAGGCCCGTCTTGTCGGTGCGGACGGCGTCCCGGAGTCCCGGCACGTCATAGACGATCGCCGGCGTGCCGCAGTCGGCAGCCTCGGTCACGACCAGGCCCCAGCCCTCTCGCACCGAGGCCATCAGCAGCGCTGCCGCGCGCGCCATCCGGCGCCGCTTCGGATCGCCGTCCATCCACCCCGCGAACTCGACGTCCTGGCTGATCCGCAGACGCTCGGCCTGCTGTCGCAGCCGGCGCAGGTAGGCCGGCGGCCCGTCCCCCATCAGGCAGAGCCGGGCGCCGCCGGCTTCGCGGTGGAACAGCGCGAATGCGCCCAGGATTTCGTGCACTCGCTTCGACGGCGCTAGCCGCCCCGCGTAGAGGAAGACTGGCTTCTCGTTCAACTCGCTCGCCCCCGAGGGAGGAGGGTGCGGCGGCGACTCCCTTCCCCTCGAGGGGGGAGGGTCAGGGCGGGGATGCTGCAGCACTAGCTCGTTCCGCTCGATGCCGACCGGGATCACGGTGATCGGCGCCCGCCAGTGCAGGCGCCGCAGGTCAGCTTCGGTCGACGCCGAGATGGTGAAGGCCGGCGTACCGCGGTAGGCTCGCAGGTACCAGGTCTCGAGGGCGAAGCCCACGGCGTTGACGGGAAAGGGAGTCTCGTACCACCAGACCTCGCGAGCCAGCTGATAGATGAGGAGGACGGTCGGGATTCCCGCCCACCACGGGGTGAAGAAAGGCAGGGTGTTCACCTCGTCGATGACGACGTCGAAGCGACCGTGGAGCCGGCCGCGATAATGGGCGACGGCGTGGGCGTGCACCGTCCACTGATGACCAGAGCGCAGGATCCGCACGCCGTCGATCTCGGTTCGCGGGGGAGCGCCCGGAAACGCGGCGGTGAACCACTCGACCTGGTCGCCGGCCTCGACCCAGCGGCGGGCCATGGCCTGGGTCAGGACTTCCGCGCCGCCCGCTTTCGGGTGATGGACGTCGCGCCAGCCGAGGACAAGGATGCGCAGCGGCGGTCAGGACCGGCGGCCCGAGCCGGCCTGCGGAGCGGCGGCCGCGGCTGTGACCGTCGGCTCAAGCTGCGGCCAGGGGTGCGGCTGATCGTAGTACCTGGTCACATGGAGCCGGTAGAAGATGGCTGCCGTGTCCCAGAGGATCCGGTAGACGGCGCGAGGGTTGATGGTGCTGGAAAAGCGGTAGGAGAGGTCGATCGGCGCCTCTTCGATACGCGTGTATCCCAGGTGCTGCGCGACCACCAGGAGCTCGAGGTCGAAGGCGAACTGCTTCACCGCGAGCCGGGGCAGGACGTCCTCCAGGACCTGGCGGCGGAAGAGCTTCAACCCCGTCTGCGTGTCGCGTACTCCGACGTTGAAGAGGAGCCGGATCAGGAACTGGTAGGCAAGGCTCTGTACCCGGCGGAACGCCGGATAATGGACGCGCGACCGGGGGTGGCGCTTGGAGCCGATCACGATGTCGAGCTGCCGGTCCTGCATGATCCGGATGAACTCTCGGATCTCCCTAGGGTGAAGCTCCATGTCCGCGTCGATGAAGGTCACCAGCGTTCCCGTCGACTGCCTGACTCCTGTCGTCAGGGCATAGCCCTTGCCCCTGTTTCGGGGATACTCGACGACCCGCACGCGGCTCGAGGCGACCCGCTGCGCTTCGCTGGCGGTCGCGTCCCGGTTGCCGTCGGAGACCACGACCACCTCGTAATCCGAGCCAAGCTGCTCCAGCTCACCGAGCAGGCGGACGAGATTGTCGTGGATACGCGCCCCTTCACGGTAAGCGGGCACCACCACGGAGAGTTCCATGATGGAGCCAGTTTATACTCGCTCGACGGTATAGAGGATGCCCAGCGTCAGCGCCAGACCGAGGTTGACTGCCAGCAGGACCAGTAGGAGCTGGCCCAGGTCGTGGTGGAAGGCAGTCATGAGGCCGGTCTCCATCACTCCCGCCGCCAGGAGGGGGAGGACGAAGCGGGTGCTGTTGACCGAGAGGAAGTAATTGACGAACAGGTTGGAGACCGCCAGTAGCGTCAAGGCAGCCGCGAACGGGCCCAGGTAGGGGCGAACCGGGTTGAACTCAGCCCCGTAGGGCAGCAGGACGAGCCCCGGCAGCAGCGCGTAGGCCGCTGTCAGGCAGATCCCCGCGGCCGCAAGGAAAGCCAGCGACAGCTCCACCACGTGGTAGTGGTCCTCGTCGCGAGCGTGCCGTCCTGCCACCTCGGGAAACATGACCCCGGTGATGGTCAGGCCGAGGAAGTAAGTCACTCGAGCCAGCACTGCCCCGGCGGCGTAGATGCCCGCCTCGCGGGATGGAAGGTAATGGCGGGCGAGGATCACGTCGATGTTGTAAACGTAGGTCACTCCGATCACCGCGACGGCCGCCGGAGCCGCATAGCGCGCCACCTCGCCCACGGACGTCGCCGCCTGGGGAGCGGCATGCGGCAGCCCCCGCAGCAGGGTCAACGACTGCGCGAAGGCGATCGCGGGACCGGCGAGAAGACCGACCACCGCGCCGGCGGCGCCCCAACCGCCCAGGACCAGGCCGATCGCGACCCCGACGCGTCCCGCGCCGTCGACGACCAGGTTGGCTGAGAGCGCGGTGAATCGTCGCAGCCCCTGGAGCACGCCCCGGTTGGCCGAGACCAGCATCGCCAGCAGGGCGATGAAGGAGAGGAGGGCGATCA
>VBIC01000227.1:0-670 GCA_005881425.1 Chloroflexota bacterium
CGCGCCCGGCGCTCGCTTCCCAGCGAACAGCAGGTAGGAATAGAAGAGCGCTCCGGTCGTGAGGCCGATGGCGAGCTTGATTGGGAATGGCGTGCTCGAAGGCGAGATGTTGCCTTCGATGGTGCCGGCGACTATGAGAAGCGGACCCAGGCCGAGCAGCAGCGTGAAGGCGCGACGCGCCGCGAGCACGAGTGCGTCGGAGCGCTTGAGGTTGCCAGGTGACACGAGCGCCCACCCCATCATCAGTCCGCCGGCGCCGATCGCCATGACGATGGAGAGCTCGAGCACGCCGTGCGCGATGACGAAATCGAAGAGACCGCCGCTGAGCCCATAAGCCTGGGTGAGGCCGAACAGCGCACCCAACGAGATGCCGTTTGTGATGAGGACGTAGATGACGGGCAGGCCGAAGATCACGCCGAGCCCGAACGCGAGCATGACGACCTGGATGTTGTGGGTCATGATGAATCCGGCCGCCTGCACGCGCTCGTCCTGCGGTATGTGCGTCCAGAGCTGATGGTGATGGACCTGGTCGACCAGCTGCGGAGAGGCGATCGCGTAAGCGGCGTCGGGGTTGGCCGTGACGACGAAGTAGCTGACGATTGCGGGGATGAGCGTCATGGCGAATGAGGCGACGAGGTAAGGCCAGGACGCCCGGTACGTTTGCGGCAAC
>VBIC01000227.1:912-1503 GCA_005881425.1 Chloroflexota bacterium
TGGCGCCGGAGCGCGACGAAATCCTCTGCTCTCACGTCGGGGCGCCTTCCACCCTAGGACAATAGCTTTCGAGGTGGACCAGCCACTCCCCGATAGCGACCTCGTGGTCAGCACGCCGGAGCGCGTGTCGTTTCAGTACCAGGTCGCGGGCCTCGGCACGCGGGCGATCGCGCAGATCCTGGACCTGCTGATCCTGCTCGGCGTGCTGTTCGGGGTGTATGTGGCGGCGGTCGCAGTCGGCCAGGTGGGGCAGGACGTGGTCGCGTACCTGGTCGCCGTGATCGGCACGTTCGTCGTGATCTTCGGCTACTTCTGGGCCTGCGAGGCGTTCTGGTCGGGCCAGACCATCGGCAAGAAGGTCTTTCGGCTGCGCGCCGTCGGCGACCGCGGCGAGCCGATGACGTTCTTCCAGGCCGGCATCCGCAATATCGTGCGGATCGTCGACTTTCTGCCCTACGCCTACGGCGTGGGCCTGGTCGTCCTGTTCCTCAACGGCCGCGGCAAGCGGCTGGGCGACCTGGCCGCCGGGACGATCGTGGTGAAGGACTCGGACTACCTCGCGCTGTGGCAGATCCCGGGCGGCCGCCCGAC
>VBIC01000227.1:1558-2030 GCA_005881425.1 Chloroflexota bacterium
GACCCGGAGCTGCGACGGTTCATCACCTCCTACCGGCGGCGCCGGCCGGAGCTGCCGCCGGCACTGCGCGCCCAGCTCGCGGGGTCGGTGCAGGCGCACCTGCGGCAGGCCGCGCCCGACGTGTTCAACCAGTACGGCCCGCTGGCCGCGCTGGACCATCTCGCGGACCTGGAGAATCAGTAGAGCCAGTCTCTGAGCTGCTGCTCTGTCAGGTTGCCGGTGAGAATGGTCGCGACCCTACTCCCTTCCCATTCGTGCGATGCACGTCCTATCGCCGCCAGGCCCGCGGCGCCGGCCGGCTCGATGACGATGCCCGCGTCCTTGAACAGGCGGCGCATCCATGTGCGCATCTCTTGGTCGCTCACGAGCGTCACCTCGTCGACCGTCGAGGCCATGGACTCGACTGCCTCCGAGACCGGCACGCGAACGCCGATGCCGTCGGCGATGGTGGTGCTCGGCGCTTCAACGGGTC
>VBIC01000042.1 GCA_005881425.1 Chloroflexota bacterium
TGGCGGGGATCATGGAGCACCTGCCAGGGCTGCTGGCGCTCACCTGCGCCTGCGTCAACTCCTATCGCCGGCTCCAGCCGCAGATGTGGGCCAGCGCTTATCGGGCCTGGGGACCCGACAACCGCGAGGGCGCCCTGCGCGTGGCTTCCACCTTCTGGGGCCACGAGGCGGAGTCGACCAACGTCGAGCTCAAATCCTGCGACTCGAGCGCCAACCCCTACATCGCACTGGGCGGCGTGATCGCGGCCGGCCTGGACGGAATCGAGCGCAGGCTGGAACTGGCGCCCCCGGTGACG
>VBIC01000043.1:0-4057 GCA_005881425.1 Chloroflexota bacterium
GAGCGCCGCAAGATCGGAGCCGAGCGGCTGCCCGGGAAGCTGGAGCAGGCGCTCGAGCGTCTGCGCGGCGACCAGGTCCTGGCCGAGGCCATGGGCGATGAGCTCCTCGGCGCCTACCTGGCGGTCAAGCAGCTGGACGTCGAGGCCTTCAAGGCCGCCGGCGACGACTTCGAGTTCCGCGAGCACATCTATAAGTATTGAGGGGGGCCAGAAGCGGCACCGGTCGCTCTGGCTCCGCGAGGCGCTGGGGAACGAGCTGCCCAGCCCCGCCTTGCGCGGGGCCGCCCAGGCCGACGTCTGCGTCGTCGGCGGTGGCTACGTCGGTTTGTGGACGGCCTACTGGCTGAAGGAGTGGCAGCCATCGACCGACGTCGTGGTGCTGGAGCAGGACCTCTGCGGGAGCGGGGCCAGCGGCCGCAACGGAGGCTTCGTCCTCTCCTGGTGGGCGAAATACCTCTCGCTCCGCCGGTCGGCGGGGAAGCAGGAGGCGCTGCGCGCCTGCCGCGAGTCAGAGGCAGCCGTGCGCGAGCTGGGCGCCATCTGCTCCGCGCATGGGATCGACGCGCACTACGTCCCCGGGGGCTGGCTCTGGACGGCTCGCACCGAAAGCCAGCGCGGGGCCTGGGAGGGAACGGTGCGGGCGCTGGAGGAGGTCGCGCCCGAAGTCTTCCAGCGCCTGGAGCCGGAGGAGGTCGCGCGCCGGGCCGGGTCGCCCCAGCACCTGGCCGGTGTCTTCGAGGCCAGCGCCGCCACGGTCCAGCCGGCGCTGCTCGCCCGCGGCTTGCGCCGCGTCTGCCTGGAGCGCGGCGTCCGCATCCACGAGGGCTCGCGAGTCCGCGGCTTCACCCGGGAGCCCCCGCCAACGGTCGAGACCGACCAGGGCAGCGTGCGCGCCCGGGTTCTAGTGATCGCCGCCAACGCCTGGTCGGCGGCCATCCGCGAGCTTCGGCGCAGCCTGATTGTGGTCTCGAGCGACATGGTGGCCACCGCGCCCATTCCGGACCGGCTCTTCGCCATGGGCTGGACCGGCGGCGAGTGCATCACCGACTCCCAGCTGATGATCGATTACTACCGCACCACCCGCGAGGGGCGGATCGCGTTCGGGAAGGGCGGCTGGGGCATCGCGCTTGGCGGACGGATCCCGCCCAGCTTCGACCGAAGCCTCCGCCGCGCCGAAGGCGTGACCGCCGACCTGCACCACGCGTACCCGCGGCTGCGTGACGTCCCGGTCGAGTTCGACTGGAGCGGGCCCATCGACCGCTCCCCGGACGGACTCCCCTTGCTCGGCTACCTGGGAGGACGGCGGCACATCCTTTACGGCGTCGGCTGGAGCGGCAACGGCGTGGGCCCGAGCCTGCTGGGCGGCAAGGTGCTGGCGGCCAGGGTCCTGCAGCGTGACGACTGGTACGGCGCCTTCCCGCTCTGGGATCGGCGTATGCCCCTCTTTCCGCCCGAGCCGGTGCGCTACGTCGGGGCGCACCTGGTGCGGGAGGCGGTGCGGCGCAAGGAGAGGGCAGAGGCCGCGGGCCGGAATCCCAGCCCGATCTATCGCTGGCTCTCGCGGTTCGTCCCGGCCGGCGTCGAGGATCACTGACAGTAGACTGGTCGCGTGGCCGGTGAGCTGATCCTGCTGATCCTGCTGGCGCTGGGGATCGGCGCGCTCCTCTTGTGGGGATCACGCCTGCCGCCGACCCGGCCTCGCCCCCGCAGCCGCCACCGAGGCGAGACCTTCATGGACGTGCACCAGCGGCTGCGACGACGCCGACGTTAGTCGCCAGAGCCTGATGCGCGATCTGCTCGAAGCCTGGGCCGATATCGAGGCGGTCGATCATCACTGTCACCCTCTCTGGCGCTTCACGCGCCCGGTTACGGCGGCCGACCTGAGGATGCTGTTCACCGAGGCGCTCGACGGTGCGATGGCCCGGCACGTGCCGTCGACCGCCGTCTACCGCGACGCCCTGCGGCGGATCGCTCAGGAGCTGGACTGCGCACCCACGGAGGAGGCCGTCCTGCGGGAGCGCAAGGGGCGCGAACCGGCCGCCCACGCGGAAGCCCTGCTGCGGCGGAGCCGGACCGGCACGATGCTGCTCGACCACGGGTTTGCCTCGAGCGAGACCTTCTCGATCGCCGAGCACGCGGAGGCGATCCCGGTGCAGCAGCGCGAGATCGTCCGGCTCGAGGTGCTGGCCGAGCGCAGGCTCGGCGGCGTGCGCAGCGTCGACGAATGGTTTGCGGCGGTGCGGTCCAGCCTGCGCCAGGCCGCCGAGGCCGGGGCGGCCGGCGTGAAGACGATCGCCGCTTACCGGGCCGGGCTGCGCCTGCGCCGCCATGCTGCCGGCGAGACGGCGGCGGATTTCATGCGCCTTAAGGAGCGAGCGCAGCGTGGCGAGCCGGTGCGGCTTTCCGGCGCTCCGCTGGTCCACGGCCTGCTCTTCGAAGCCGCGCTGGAATGCCGAGACCAGGGGCTGCCGCTACAGGTGCACTGCGGCTTCGGCGACCCGGACGAAGACCTGGCGGAGGCCTCGCCGCTGGGCCTCCGGCCGCTGTTCACCGACCCGCTTTACGAAGGTCTCAAGGTCGTGCTCCTCCACTGTTATCCCTTTCACCGCGAGGCTGCTTACCTCTGCGCCGTCTTCGAGGGCGTCCACATGGACCTGTCGCTCACCCTGCCGATCGCGGGCCTGGACGGCGGGCGCGCCATGCGCGAGGCACTCGGCCTGGCGCCCTGGAGCAAGCTGCTCTACGCCAGCGACGCGTCGCGCCTGCCCGAGTACTTCCTGGTCGCGGCCGCCGTCCATCGCGAGGCGCTCGCCGCGGCGTTCCAGGAGCTGGTGGAGCGGCGGGTCCTCACCCAGGACGAGGCAATCGATGCCGGCTCGCGAGTGCTGGCCGGCAACGCACGCGAACTCTACCGCCTTTCCGGCTGACGCCGCCGACCCACGAAACAGGGTGCTGGGCGGTCAGGCCAGGGCCGCGCGCATCCGCTCCACGATCTCGGCCAGGATCTCGCGGCTGGTGGCCATGGTGACCCGGACGTGGCCCGAGCCCTGGCTGCCGAACCGCAGCCCGGCAGTGAGCGCGACCCGGCCTCGCTCGAGAAACCGGTCGACCGGCTCCTGGGGCAGGCCGAGGGCGCGGCAATCGAGCCAGCCGAGATATCCGGCTTCCGGCGGCCGGTAGACGACCCCCGGCAGCCGCTCGGCCAGCAGCGTGCTCATCAGGTTGCGGTTGCGATCGAGCACGGCGAGCAGCTCGTCCAGCCAGCCGCCTCCGTCCCGGTAGGCGGCCACACTGGCGATCACGCCCAGGTTGCCGGCGCGGAACCAGACGTGCTCCGGCAGCCGCCTGATCAGCGCCCGCATGGGATCGGAGGCGACCACGATCTGAGCGCACTTCAGCCCTGGGATGTTCCATCCCTTCGAGGCGGAGACCAGGGCGATGCCGCGAGCACGCGCCGACTCCCCCAGCGAAAGGAAGGGCGTGTGCCGGGCGCCGGGGAGCGTGAGTGGTGCGTGGATTTCATCGGACAGCACGAGCACGCCGTAGCGCTCGGCGAGCTCGACCACCTGCAGGAGATCGGAGCGCGAGAAGACGCGCCCCATCGGGTTGTGCGGATTGCAGAGGAGATAGATCCGGGATCCAGCGGCAAAGGCGCTCCGCAGAGCCTCGAGATCGAGCTCGTAACGGCCGCGGCTGACGGCCAGGGGCGCCTCCACCAGCCGGCATCCGGCCTCGACGACGTGGCTGAAGAAGGGCGGGTAGACAGGTGGGTTGACGACCACGCCGTCGCCAGGCCTGGCCGCCACCCGCAGCAGCTCCGTGATCCCGACCATGACGTCGGATACGCGGACCACGTCGGCGGGGTCGATCGCCCAGTCATAGCGTGCCAGCATGAAGGCGGCCAGGGAGTCGGCCAGATCCGTCGAGCCTCCGGAGTAGCCAGAGTCTCCCAGGGCCACAGCTTCGGCGAGGGCGCTTTTCACGGTGGGGGCCAGGTCGAAATCCATCTCGGCGATGAAGGCGGGCAGGACGTCGGCCGGGAACTCCTGCCATTTGC
>VBIC01000043.1:4173-15722 GCA_005881425.1 Chloroflexota bacterium
CGGCATCTGTGGAACCTGCCGCCGCCTGATCTTGAGCGAGCCGTTCTCTTCGTAGGCGACCATGTTCACCATCCCCAGCGCGGGATCCTTCTGCTGGTAGTCGAGGCGCCAGTGGGCGCCGCGACTTTCCTTGCGTTCGAGCGCCGCCCGCAGGACCGCCTCCGCTATGGCCAGCATGAAGCGCAGGTCCCGGACCGCGTGCCAGCCGGGGTTGTAGCGGCGCGAGCCAGGCACGCGGACGCTGCGGGACCGCTCCCGCAACTCGAGTACGCGGTCGAGCGCCGCCGCGAGACCTGCCTCTTCCCGGATCACGCCGGCGCCCTCCTGCATCGCATCCTGCAGCTGCTGATGGAGGAGGAAGGGATTCTCCCCGCCATCGCCCCGCAGGGGAGCCAGCAGGACCTCCTGCTCACGCGCCATCTGCTCCTCGTCCAGCGAACCAGGCCGCACGTCGCGCTGGTAAGCGGCGGCCGCGGCGCCGGCGCGCCGGCCGAACACGAGCAGGTCGGACAGAGAGTTGCCTCCCAGGCGGTTGGCGCCGTGCAGCCCCGCCGCGACCTCTCCCGCGGCGTACAGGCCGGGCACCGTGGTGGCCCCGGTCTCGGCCTCCACCCACAGGCCGCCCATCGCGTAATGGATGGTGGGCGCCACCTCCATCGGCTCCCTGGTGATGTCCACGTCGGCGAGCGTCAGAAACTGCTCGTACATGGAGGGCAGCTTCTTCTTGATCGACTCCGCACCCAGATGCCGCACGTCGAGGTAGGCGCCGCCGTGGGGCGTGCCGCGGCCCGCCTGCACCTCCTTGTTGATGGAGCGGGCGACCACGTCGCGCGACGACAGCTCCTTCTTCTTGGGATCGTACTCGAGCATGAAGCGCTTGCCCTCGCGATTGGTCAGGTAGCCGCCTTCACCGCGGACCGCCTCGGTCACGAGCAGGCCGCGCACACCGGGCGGCCAGACCATCGCCGTGGGGTGGAATTGCACCATCTCCGGGTCGAGCAAGTCGGCCCCGGCCTCATAGCCCATGCCGACACCGTCGCCCGTGCCCTCCCAGGAATTGGAGGTCACCTTGTAGATCCGGCCCCAGCCTCCGGTGGCGAGGATGACCGCCCGCGCCTGGAAGGCGATGAAATGTCCATCGATCCGGCTGTAGCCGAAGGCGCCGCAGACTCGCGGTCCCTCCTTGACCAGCCTGGTCAGCGTCACCTCCATGTGCACGTCGACGTCGAGGGCGACGACCCGGTCCTGGAGCGTCCTGATCATCTCCAGGCCGGTGCGGTCACCGACGTGACAGAGACGGCGATAGGTATGGGCCCCGAAGGCCCGCTGGGAGATGCGTCCCTCCGGCGTGCGGTCGAACATCGCCCCCCAGCCCTCGAGCTCGTATACCCGCTCGGGAGACTCGCGGGCATGGATCTCCGCCATGCGCCAGTTGTTCAGCATCTGGCCGCCTCGCATGGTGTCCATGAAATGCGTCTGCCAGCTGTCCTCGCCGTCGACGTTGGCCACGGCGGCAGCGATACCGCCCTCAGCCATCACGGTGTGGGCCTTACCCAGGAGCGACTTGCAGACGATGGCGACCCTGGCGCCCTGGCCGGCCGCCTCGATCGCCGCCCTCAGTCCGGCGCCGCCGGCGCCGATCACCAGGACGTCGGCCGACAGCTTCTGGTAGCTCTCGATCACTGGCTGATTCATTCTACGAATTGCGGTCCTCCGACAAGCCGGTCAGGCGCCGGGTGCGCACTCGCGCAGGACGCGCTCGGCGGACTGCGCGTCGCCCTGGCGGGTCACCAGCACGCGCACGATCGACTCGTCGAGTCCGGCTGAGAGGCGCTCGAACTGGACGCGCACGGCGCCGGGCGGGCCGGCGGCCCCGGCGGCGGCGATGAACTCCTTACCAGGCTCACCGGCCTCACGCTCCAGCCGGCGCAGCTCCTGGGCCAAGCCCATCCGCTCGAAATGACGGCGGTAGGCCGGCGGGCCGAGCGCGTAGACGAGCGCGGCGGAACCGAGAGTACGCCGGGCCAGCCGCGGATCGGGATCGACGCAGGTGCGGACGTACTCGATCAGCCGGGGCGTCGGCCGCTCCGCGCGGCGGGCCGCTTCGACGACCTGGGAGCGCGACCAGGCGACCTGCTCCGGCGTGCACCAGTTGAGGGCGACCCCGTCCGCGAGTGCGCCGGCCAGCGCCAGCATCCGCGGGCCCAGCGCCGCCAGGAACAGGGGAAGGCCCTGGGGAAGAAGCGCCCGAAGCTCGGGGACGTAGACGCGCATGGCCTGGGCAGCGTGGTCCATCTGGCCGCTGCCGATCCCCAGGGTGAAGGTGCCCGCGGTCTCCTCCCAGAGACGTCGCGCATGGCCTGCGTAGAACGCCACAGGCTGGCCGGCAGCCGGTACGACCGAGATGCCGGTCGGGAGTCCCGACTCTCGGTACCAGCGCAGGCAGGTGTCGAAGGCGGCGGCATCCGGCCCGGATGGGGTCCAGGCCGACTGATAGCCGAGCTCCGCGGCCAGTCGCACCAGGCGCGCTTCGTCGGGATGCGCCAGCCCCTGCCGTGAGTCGATGCTGAACCCGACGCGCGCGGGCACCGCCCGAGTCTAACGGGCTCCGAGCTCGGGACCGGCCGGTCAGTGGACGGCTATCGCGTAGCCCGGTTGGGCGATGGGAGCTCCGTTCACCGCGAAGTGCGCCGAGGCGCGACGCGGAACCGCCGTCCCATCGGCGTCGATCGCCTCTCTGACCTGCGGATAGAAACCGTGCCTTCCGGCCCAGGACGCAAGCTCGATCCGGTTCCGGGCTCCAACCGTGTCGCGTAGCCGCTCGATGTAGTGCTTGATGGTGTGCGGGCTCAAATGCAAGCGCTCTCCGATCTGGCGGTCGGGCAGGCCCTGCGCCAGGTAGCCGAGGAGGTCGGCATCGGTAGCGTTCAAGCGGAGCGCTTCGGCACGCCTGCCTCGCTCTGCGGCCAGGATGCGCGGAAGGAAGCTCGCGCTGTCGCCATCCACGTGCAGATGGAAGACAGCCTGGCCGCGAACGATCCGCTGGAGAATCCTGCCGAGCTCCTCCGGAGCCGCCTGCAGATCGAGAATGCCGCGCACGCCTGCGCTGGCGAGCATCTCCAGATGCCAGGGCGTAACACTGGCCGGGCAGCAGAGGAGGGTCACCACCGGGAGCTGCGCCCGCTGGCGCTGCAGCTCGCGACAGATCTCCGCCGCCTCCAGCGACTCCATGGCGGCATCGATCACCGCCGCCATCGCGCGGTCGATGGCGGGCCGGCTGGCAGCCACCGCCGAGAGCCGCATGGGCAGGTGCTCGATGGTGAGCGACGGAACGGTGCTGAGCAGCGCCCGGATCCCCGGACGGCTCGTGATCAGAACGATACGAAGCTCGGGTCCCACGTGGCCCTCGCGGGCCGCCCCCACACCGCGGGTCATGTCAGTCCTCCTTCCTCTTCGACCATCAGGCCGGTTGCCGCAGATCCCCTAGGTATCTTCTATAGCAGAAGGTTTCCATCGGAAGCAACCATTATTCGAAGTTGCTCTCAGTTAGTACGGAGCGTGGTTGCTCTGGCCTCGATGCGTGCTGGAACGCTGTCGAGTGGGCCGCTTACTTGACGTCAAGTAAAGATGAAAAAATCAACGGCCACGCTGCGTGGTCTCGGAGGCCACCGACCTGGCCGCTAAGATACGAAGAGAGCGCGCAGCGCCGGCGAGGCTCGAGCGCATCGGCCGACGCTCCAGGACTGGCCATGGCAGCCACCGAAACGAGGCCGCAGGGAACGAACCCCTTTCAGGCGTTTGCGGCCATGTCGCGCGAAGCGCAGGCCATGCTCGTCGGCATCCTGATCAACACCCTGGGCACTTTCATGGTCGTGCCCCTGCTGGCCCTGTACCTGCGGCTGTCGATGGGAGAGAGGGTCGACCGGATAGGGCTGATCCTGACCGTTCTCATCCTCGCCAACCAGGGCATGCCGGTGGTGACGGGCATGCTTTCGGATCGCTGGAACGCCAGGACGCTGCTCAGCATCGGGATCGTGAGCCGGATCGCGGGCTACCTGGGTTTCATCCTCGGCCACGACTTCGCCACCTTCCTGGTCTCGGCTCTGCTGGTCGGCGTCGGCGGCGCAGCCTTCACGCCCACCGCCAAGGCGGTCCTGGCGCGGTCCTCAGGAGCGTTGCGGCTGCAGGCCTTCGCACTTCGGAGCGCGGCGGTCAACATCGGTGCTGCTCTCGGCCCGCTCATCGGGGGGCTTTTTTTCGTGCAGCTGAAGATAGTTTTCGTCGCCGCGATCGCCCTGCTCGCCCTGTACCTGATGGCTGTCTGGATTACCGTGCGCGGCCGGGGCCCGATCCAGGCCGCCCGGCAGCCCATCTTCACGGCTGTCATCTGGCTGCTTCGCGACTGGAGACTGCTCAGCCTGACCATCGCCAGCGCCGGCTTCTGGTACCTGTACACGCAGTTCAACTTCACCTTTTCCATGTACAGTCACGACGCGTTCGGCTGGAGCGGCCAGGTGGGCCTTCTGTTCACGGCCAACGCGCTGATAGTCCTGTCGCTCCAGTACGTGATTCTGGCCCGAGTCGGCAGCGACCTGGTCGGATGGACCGTCTGTGCCCTGGGCGCGACCATGCTCGCCCTCGGCTTCACGTCGCTGGCCGCCTTCCACGTGACAGGAGCGCTCGTCCTCTTCACCGTCCTCTTCAGCCTGGGTGAGCTGCTGATCGTTCCCATGCTGGATACACTGGCCTCCGAAATCGCTCCCCTGGTGACGGTGGGCGGCTACCTTGGTTTCGTCAGCCTGGGATGGGCCGCCGGCGGCCTGCTCGGCAACCTGGGGGGCGGGACTCTTTACGCGACCGCCAGGAGTCAGGGGACGTTCGCCGCTTTCTGGGGCATCAACGCCCTCGTCGCCGTCGTGACCGCGCTCAGCTTCCTCTTCCTCGGCTGGTTGATCCGCACCTTCGCTCAGAGCGCGTCCGAGAGCGGCGTCGCGTGACGGGCGACCGGGGTCCAGCGCCCGCCGCGGCGGACCCAGACGTCGGTCATCAGGTAGGCGGTGCTCCGGTCGGCGCCGTCCATGGTGCCTCGCTGCCGGTAGCGAGATCGGACCACGGCTGCCTCGCCATAGACGCGGACCTCGAGCTGCTCGAAGGCAAACCAATCGATCACGTACCGGTCTCTCGTGACCTCGAGGTACTGCCTGCGGTTGGCGACCTCGAAACCGGGACGCCCGGTGGTCAGGGTGAACTCAGAGTCCAGGAGCTGTTCCAGAAAGGGCAGGTCACGCTCCTTGACCGCCTGAGCCCAGGCTTGCTCCAGCTGCCTCAGCTCCGTTTCGAACGCGGCCGTCGCAATCGATTCGATTTCCTCTGATAATAGAAGCGTTCACCATCGTTTGGCGACGGGATCGCCGGAGCCGGGGAGGCAACGATGCGAATCCTTGCAGCGACCGCCCGCTTCTCGGAAAGCTACACCGAAGCGCGGCAGAAGTTCCTCGCGGCGGCAGACGACGCCCGATTGGCGGTCGAGTCCTTGCCCAATTCCGGAGCCCAGGGACCGGGCGGCGAGCCGCTGCTCACGGACGTGGTGCGAGCGGGGCCGACCGAGGCCGAGCGAATCGTGGTCGCGACCTCCGGCGTGCACGGGGTGGAAGGCTTCTGCGGTTCCGCCTGCCAGATCGGCTTCCTGCGCGAAGGCCTGTGGCGGGCGCTGCCCTCCGGGACCGCCCTGCTGCTGGTCCATGCCCTCAATCCGTATGGCTTCGCCCACCTGCGGCGGGTCAACGAGGACAACGTCGACGTCAATCGAAACTTCATCGAGCACGACCGGCCGGCTCCAGCGAACCCCGCCTACGAGGAGATCCACCCTTTCCTGGTGCCCTCCGACTGGGATGGTCCAGCGCGGGCGTCGGCGGATGAGGGCATCGGGGCGCTGGCTGCCGCCCGCGGGCTGAGCTACGTTCAAGCCGCGGTCCAGGGAGGCCAGTACGCGCATCCCGATGGGCTCTTCTATGGTGGCAGCCGGCCGGTCTGGTCCAATCTGACCTGGCGCTCCATCATCAGGCGCCACCTCGCAGCCAGCCGGCGGGTGGCTTTCATCGACCTGCACAGCGGGCTCGGTCCCTACGGCCAGGGCGAGGCGATCTTTCGCGGGCGGTTCGCCGGCGACGGCTACGCGCGAGCCCGTGGCTGGTACGGAGCCGACGTCACCTCCTCGGAGGATGGCAGCTCGACGTCGGCGGTGATCGTGGGCAACATGGCCACCGCTCTCGACCAGGAGCTGGCCGGCGCCGAACTGACCTCCATCACCCTGGAATTCGGAACCGTGTCCGGGCCCGAGGTGCTGAATGCGATGCGTGGCGATCACTGGCTGCATCTCCATGGCGATCCGGCGTCAGCCGGCGGCCCGGCGATCAAGGCAGCCATCCGGGACGCCTTCTATTGCGACCGGGACGACTGGAAGGATCGGGTCTGGGAACGGGCGGCGGAGATCCTGACGCGGGCCTTCGCCGGGATCGGCGCGGGCTGACGGCGGCAGGTGGGGCTGGGCCATGTCAGTGCTGGGCGGACGACATCCGCTCCTGGACGGTGAACCCAAGGTCAGGGGCGCTCTGCGCTTCACCGAAGACGCCATTCCCAAGCACGCCCTCTATGCGCAGCTGATCCTGAGCGACTACCCGAGCGCGCTCTTGCGGCGGGTCGATCTCGGCAGCGCCAGGCGAATGCCGGGCGTGGTGGCCGCGGTGGCCGCCGAGGATTTCGAAGAGGTCGACCTGGAGGGTCCGCAGTCCATCCTGGCCCGCGGCCGCGTGTTCTACGTAGGGCAGCCCATCGCGGCCCTGGTCGGCACCGACCGGGAGAGCCTGGCAGACGCAGCCTCCCTGGTCCAGGCGGAGTGGATGCCGCTGCCGGCTTCGCTCGATCCCGTCGCGGCCATGCGTGACGACGCACCCGCGGTGCTGCCCCGGCCCAAGCCGGAGGGATCCGGCGAGGAGGTTCACGGCGCCGTGGCATCGTCCAGCCTGGGGGCCCGCCGTCCACCGAACGTCACGGCGGTGGTCCGACAGGAGCGGGGCGAGGCGCACGCCGCGCTGGGCCGGGCGCCGATTCGAATCGAGCGTTCCTACCGCGTCCCCGCGGTGCACCAGGGCTTTCTCGAGCCTTATTCCACGCTCGCCTGCGCCGAGGACGGCGATCGTTTCACCGTCTGGACCCCGACGCAGGGGATCTTCGCCACGCGCCAGCTGACCGCGGACGCCCTGGGCGTGTCCCCGAGCGACGTTCGCGTGGTGCCGATGCCGGTCGGCGGCGCTTTCGGGGCCAAGGTCTGCCTGCTGGAGCCGATCGCCTGCCTGCTCTCCCGATTGGTTGGCCGTTCCGTGTGGCTGACCCTGACCCGCCGGGAGGTTTTCCTGCTGGGACGCGCCGGACCGGCCGCGCTCGTGGACCTGAAGCTGGCGGCGGAGCGCGACGGCACGATCTCCGCTCTCTCCGCTCGCCTGATCATCGACAACGGCGCATCGGCAGGGTTCACGGCGGGCATCGCCTCGCTGCTCCTGGGCAGCACCTATCGCATTCCCAACGTCAGCATCGAGGCCTACGAGGTGGCCACCAACAAGGCGCCGGCAGGCGCCTATCGCGCACCCGGCGCGCCTCAGGCCTACTTCGCCCTGGAGAGCGCGATCGACGAGCTGGCCAGCCGCGTGGGCCGCGATCCGATCGACCTGCGCCTGGCGCACGCCGTCACGGAAGGGGACCTGCGCACGGATGGCAAGCCGTGGCCTCGCGTCGGTCTTCGCGAGTGCCTGAGCGGGGCTCAGGCGCATCCACTCTATCGGGCTCCCCGGCGGGACGGCGAGGGCACCGGGATCGCGGTCGGAGGCTGGCTCGGCGGGCGAGAGCCGGCGACCGCCGCCTGCCGGGTCGAACCCGACGGACGGATCCTCCTCCAGACGGGCGTGCCCGACATCACGGGCTCGGCGACCGCCCTGGCCATGATCGCCGCGGAAGGACTGGGAGTCGACCTCGACGAGGTCCAGGTCAGCACCGGCGACACGGCCACCGCGCCCTATGCCGGCGTGGCTGCGGGAAGCAAGACCGTGTACGCGCTGGGCACCGCGGTGGGGATGGCGGTGGCGAGCGTGCGCCGTCAGCTGCTCGAGATCGCCGCCCAGGAGCTGGAGGCCGATCCGCGGGACCTGGTCATCGACCAGGGCGAGGTTCACGTGCGCGGCGTGCGGTCGCGGGGGGTGAGCATCGCCGAGCTGGCCGAGCGTTCGCTTCGATACGACACCCGATACCGCCCTCTCTACGGACAGGGACAGGTCGCTTCGCTGGATCAATCGCCGATGTTCACCGTCCACGTAGCCCGGGTTTCCGTGGATACCGACACCGGAGGCTGGAATCTCACCGGCTACGCGGCGGTGCAGGACGTCGGCAAGGCGATCAACCCGCTGCTGATCGAGGGCCAGGTCCACGGCGGCAGCGCCCAGGGGATCGGAAGGGCATTGGGAGAGGAGCTGGCGTATGACGGACACGGCCAGCTGCGGTCCGCGACCTTCCTCGACTACCCTCTGCCGACGAGCGATCAGCTGCCCTCGTTCGAGGTGCGGCTGGTCGAGGTCCCGTCTGCGCACGGTCCCTTCGGGGCCAGGGGGGTTGCCGAGCCGCCCGCGATCCCGGGGGCGGCGGCGGTGACCAACGCCATCGCCTGCGCCACGGGCCTGCGGATCTGCGAGCTGCCGGTCACGCCCGAGCGCCTGGCCGGCGCCCGCCATGGAGCCTTCCGGTGACCGACAAGGTTCAGGATTCCCGCCAGTTCCAGGGCTACAGCGTGCTGCAGCTGCCGCCGGGACCGGAACTGAGCCAGGAGACGAGCGCCTGGATTGTCCAGGGGCTGGAGCGGGCGATGCCCAGCCTCAACATCAGGGATTACTTCCGGGCCAAGGGCAGCACCCTCTCCGACTGCGACTTCGTGATCGTGGCCGTGGAGCGCGATTCGGGCCAGATCATCGCGGCCCTGACCTCGCGCTGGCATCAAGGGGAGGGCCAGCGCTCGTTCCTGCACCTCAAGATCCTGATGATCACCCCGCGCTACCAGAAGACACGCCTGATCAACGACATCTGGGGTTTCCACCTGGCCAGGGTGCACCTGAGCCGGTTCGGGTTCCCTCATGTGATCGCCCTGAGGACGTACAACCCGGTGGTGTTCGGGGCGATGCGCATCTTCACCCGGATCGACGGAATTCGCCTCTATCCGGGGATCGACGGGCAACCGCAGGATCCCGCGATGGCGGCACTGGCGGAGCAGATCGCCGACGCCATCAGCCCCGGCCTCGCCTTTTCCGCCGCGACCGGTGTCATCCGCCAGGCCGGGGTGCCCCCCGATTTCTATCCCGCCATGCCGTCCAGCAGGAAGAGCGACGTCTACCAGTACTTCGCGAGGCACCTGGCCCCCAGCGACCGGATGCTGTGCGTGCTCTCGGTCGACACCGAGGCGGCCAAGCAGAAGGCGCTTGCGCTCTTCGGGCTGAGGCAGCAGCCGGCGGGCGCGGCCGCCGCGGCCGGCTCCCCGGCCTGGGCGGAAAACTAAGCCGGATTCGACCCCTCAGACTGCCGATTCCGGCCTTGTCGCCATCCGGGCGCTGCCGATACTACTGGTAGGCAGACGCTCAAACCCTGTTTCGATTGACCAAGGAGCCATCTCATGAGCACGACGTTGCGGCCCGAGCTGCGAGCGAAGGTAGATGGAATGCTCGATGCCCTGATCGAAAGGTTCTATCAGGAGGTCCCGTACGCCAAGCACCAGCTGGCCGAGGGGAAGCTAGACCTCGACTACTACAAGCGGCACAACATCGAGACCGTCCTCCGGATACGCCTCAAGCGGATCGTCGACGCCTACGCAATTCGATATTTCACCAAACACGATCCGGTGCAGGCCAAGGCCTGGGCTCATTACACGGATGACGAGATGCTCCACGACGCCATGTTCGTGCGCGACCTGGAAGCGGTGGGCGTATCGAAGCCTGCGATTTACGCCACCGAACCCCTGCTCGCCACCAAGCTCCTGATGGGCTACCTGCTCTACGGCATCGAATACGAGGAGACGCCGCTGGCCCACATCGCCAGCGTGTACTTCGTCGAGTACACGACCACCAAGACCCAGCCGAGATGGCTCGACCACCTGGAGACGATCCTCGGCAAGGAGAAGATCAAGGGAGCCCGGGCACACGTGGGTACCGACCTCGAGGGCGAGCATGCCGATTTCGTCTGGGAGGTGCTCATGTCTCTCGTGAAGACGCCGGCAGAGGAGGCCAGGGTGATCGACCACATCCGCAACGTGGCTCGCCTCTACGTCGCCTACTTCACCGAGATCTACGAGCAGGTCGTCGCCCAGAAGACCGGGCAGGCCCCGGAGCTGCGGGTCGCGCTGACCGTCTGAGCCACGGCGACGGGCCGTCAGGGGCTGAGCCAGGAGCATCAGTGCTGCACACAGGCAGGAGGTGAGGCAAGCATGGAACCGATCGTCGTCTATCCCAGCCGGCTGCGTCAGTTCGGGCCGCCCGAGGGCAGCACCTTCTGCTTCGTCACCAACTCGGAGCTCGCGGATCGCTTCCGGGTCGAGCCGGACGGAGGCTACGCCGGCTACGAGTCGCTGACCTTCGACGAGGGCGAATCGTTCGAGGATCTCATGGTGAACCGGATCCCCGACAGTGCCCACGTCTTCGTGTCCACGCCCAACGCCTTCTTCCAATCGCCACCGCCGGACCGGATCGGTCCCCGGCGGAAGCTGATGGCGATGGCCTGCAATTCCACGCCGACGCCGATGGAGGCGGTCGAGCACTTCCTTCGGGTCATCGAGCGCACCGACCCCAACGAGCAGCAGGCCTTCGCCGAGCGCTTCTTCGAACGGGTGGAGGCGGCCGACCGCCTGGAAATGGTCGACGAGGAGTATGGGACTCGCCTCGTATTCGACCACTGGAGCCAGTCGCCCCCTCCGGGGAGATCAGCGTCCTACCGATTCAGATTTTGAGGTTCAACCAGGACCTCCGGCTGACCCTCAATGGACAAATCGCGTTCAAGGGCCAGCCCATCCTGCATAACGGCACACCATCCTTCACCCGTGAGGACCAGGCGCGTATCTACGAGAAGCTGGCGCCCATGCGCGAGCACGCGGTGATCGCGACGGTGGCGGACGGAGTTATCACCGACATCCGCGCCAGCCACCCCAAGGTGGCCGGCACCCTGGACATGATGCAGGCGATGTTCGACGTCGACTCCCGCTACCGCATCGTCTGGGAGATCGGGTTTGCCCTCAACACGTCGTTGACCATCCTGCCCGGCAACTACGCGATGAACGAGGTCTACGGCGGAACCGAAGGAGCCCTGCACTGGGGTTTGGGTCTCACGCCCTACACCCAGTATCACCTGGACATCATCTGTCCGGGAGTTCGTGTCGTCGGGCCCGGCGGCGACCTGGTCCACGGCACGCCTACCGAATCGATCCGCCGGACGTCCGTAGCCGAAGCAATCCCTTGAGCGTGCAGTCC
>VBIC01000044.1 GCA_005881425.1 Chloroflexota bacterium
AACTCACGAGACTCGAGCTGGCGAGCGCGATTTCGGTCGCAGCCCGAGCCGGCCGGCTGCGAAGGCCTCGCCTCTTCATCGACCGCTTCGATGCCGACTGCAACGACGACGGACCGATCGTCCTCTTGAGGCTCGATCCGGAGACGGTCTTCCCGCTTGCCCACAGGCTCCTGATGGAACACGAGGTCCGCACGCTCGACGCGATCCACCTGGCCGTGGCATCCACATCAGCCCGGGAGCTTGCTGGCGAGGAACCGGTCGTGTTCGTGACGCGCGATCAGCGGCAAGCTGCCGCGGCGATCGCGGTGGGCCTGACGGCAGCCTGATCTGCGCGAACGCCTCCACGAGTTCGAAGCGCAATGGTCTCTGTGGGAAGCCACGCGCCGGAGTGCAGGCTGCGCCCAGGGCTGAAGGGCCTCGATGGGAAGGACTTTTGGCCCTAGCCGTGTGCCGGCGTTGCATGGATCCTGAGCCCGATGGATACGACGGCAAGCGGCCGCGAGCGGCAGGTGCTCCTGGTTGACCCCGATCCCAGCCGGCGCGACGAGCTCGGCGCATGGCTGGAGGACGCCGGCTTCGGGGTAATCGAGTGCCCCGGCCCGCCTGGCGCGGGCATGGTCTGCCTCGGGCAGCGCGGAAAAGCCTGCGGGCTGGTCGATTTCGCGGATCTCCTCGTCCTCGACCTCAGCCTCGTGTCCGACGCCGTCAACGAACGGACCGCTGGTCGCCGGCTGCTCCGGTATTACCTGGGGAACGGAAAACCGGTTGTGCTCGTGAGCGGCCGGCACCACTCCGCGGGCGAGTATCGCGACGAACAGGTCGCCGTGATCGAGGCGGACGGGGGGCTGACCCGGGACGCCTTCCTCAAGGCCATCAAGCAGGTGGAGGCCGATGAGGATCGATGAGGCCGTGGCGACACGGTCCGCGCGGGTGCGGCTGGCCAGGCATTCGGCCATTAGGCCCCTTCCTGATGGGCGGCGTCATGCGGGGCTCGGGACCATCGGCTCTGATCGTGCGCGCCAGGGCACGTCACGATAGAGGCGAGCCCGAGAGGGCGTCAGATTTCAGGAATCAAATCAATCTCGGAGGTGCTGTCATGACAACGGCGATGCGGTGGAGAGTCGTGGTGCTCCAGGTCGGCCTGATCGGCATCCTGGCCTTTTGCGCGGGGTTCCTCTTCTGGGGCAACTCCTTCATTCACGGTCAGATCTCGACGGAGCTGACGGCGCAGCAGATCTACTTTCCGGCGGTAAACAGCGCAGCGATCACGGCGCTGCCGAGTGCTGACGCGACGGCGATGAACGTCTACGCGGGCCAGCAGCTGACCAGCGGCCCGCAGGCGCAGACCTATGCCAACCACTTCATCGGGATCCACCTGCAGGAAGTGGCCGGCGGGCAGACCTACTCGCAGATGAGCGCGAAGGCCCAGGCCAATCCCAGCGACCAGAAGCTGGCAGCCCAGGTGAACACGCTCTTCAAGGGCGAGACGCTGCGGGGCCTGCTGCTGAACGCCTACGGCTGGTGGACGATCGGCACCTACGCGCTCTATGCGGCGATCGGGCTGGCTCTCGCGGCCTTCGCGGTGGTGGTGGCGCTGGGCCTCGAGGTCTACCTCTGGATCCGGGAGCGGAGCAAGGGCGTGGTCCCGGTGATGGGGACAAGGCCGCAGCGCGCGACTGCCTGACGCCTTCACGCGACGACCCCCAACAGGTCCTCCGCTCGGCGGGGGATCTGTCATATTTCGGGCGAGGCCAACCGCATAATGATCGCGCCGGGGACGATCCGGCGGGGAGGGGATGACACGTGAGCACGAGCTCGGGCGATCGTCGACGAGGCTTCCGCTCCGGGAATAGGGGTTGTGGATGCGGCTGCACCTCGGTCCTGGTGGTGCTGACGGTCGGCTTGCTGCTGAGCCTGTTCAACGGCGCGGTGGGCATAGGCGTCTCCGTTCGAGTCCCGTTCACCCACAGCAACCTGACCCTGGCCGGCTCGGTGGGCAAGAAGGACAAGGCCGTCGCGAGCCTCCCCGGCTACACCGCGGGAAGGCTGGGCGGGAATCAGAACCTGGTCAACAACTCCACCACCCTGACCATCGGCCCCGCGGAGGGGACGGGGCTCCTGGTGCTTGGACGGCAGCCCGGCGCTCCGGTTTTCGACCTCCACCTCGAGACCCGCTGAACAGCCGACCAGTTCCTGCGCCCGCTCGCGCATCATTAGAGGCATGAGCCTGATCCCGGACACCGTCAGGCGGGAGCTCGAGGCCCGCTTCCGCGACCGGCTCGCCGGCCCGGTGCACCTGAGTCTCTACACCCGGCCCGGGTCGGCGCGGCTCATCCTGCCGGCTGGCCTGGGATGCGCGACCTGCGATGAGACCCGGCAGATGGCCGAGCTGATCCAGCAGTCCGCACCGGAGAAGGTGACCCTGGAGGTGGTCGACGTCAGTCGCGACCCGGCCCGAGCGGAGGCCGATGGCGTGGACGAGGTTCCCACGATCAGGATTGGTTCCGCGTCGGACGCGGCCCGGATCGCCTTTCAGGGACTTCCGGTCGGCACCGAGTTCCCGGCCCTGATCGACGCCGTGGAGCGGACCTCCCGCGGCGAGCACGGCCTGAGCCAGGAGAGCCTGGCGGGGCTGGCCAGGCTGAAGGAGCCGGCCGAGGTCCTGGTCTTCGCCACGCCGACCTGACCCTACTGTCCCCAGGCCGTGAGCCTGGCCAACCGCATGGCGCTGGCCTCGCCGCGGGTCAGGGCGGTCTGCGTCGAGGCCAACGAGTTTCCGCAGCTGTCCACGCAGTTCCGCGTGCGCGGCGTCCCCCACATGGTGGTCAACCGGAGCGCCTCCTTCGTCGGCGCCCTTCCCGAGCGGCAGTTCGTCAGCGCCGTCCTGGAGCGGGCCGGCGTGATCGAGGAGGATGGAGGCGGGGACACGGGCGGCGATGCTGGCGCCTGACGGCAGCCCGATCACGGTCAGCAACCCGAGCAAGCTGCTCTTCCCCGACGACGGGATCACCAAGGGGGAGCTGGTCGATTACTACGGACGGATCGCGGAGCGCATGATTCCCCACGTTCGCGACCGCCCGCTGCACATGAACCGCTTCCCGGACGGGATCGGCCGGATCGCAATCCAGCAGAAGCGGGTGCCCGACTCCTTCCCGGGCTGGATCAAGCGGGCTACCGTCGGGCTCCACAGGGGCGGCACCATCACCCACGCCCTGATCGACGACGCGGCGACCCTCGTCTACCTGGCCAACTACAACATGGTCACGGCCCACGTCTGGCTCTCGCGCGCCCCCGAGCCGGAACGGCCGGACCAGGTGATCTTCGACCTCGATCCGGCCGACGACGACTTCAGCCTGGTCCGGGCCACCGCGCTCAGCCTCAAGCGGGCGCTGGAAGCGCTGGGGCTCCAGCCGTTCGTCAAGACGAGCGGCTCTCGCGGCCTCCACGTGGTGGTCCCGATCACCGTCTCGGCCAGCTTCGAGGAGGCCCACATCTTCGCGGACGCGATCGCGCAACGGGTGGCGGCGGCCGACCCCGACCACCTGACCACCGAGTTCGTCAAGCAGCGGCGGGCCGGACGCCTGTTCCTCGACGTCAACCGCAACGCCTACGCCCAGACCGCGGTCGCTCCCTACGCCGTGCGGGCGCGGCGGGGCGCGCCGATCGCCGTGCCGCTCTACTGGTCGGAGGTGGAAAGCGATCGCCTGCGGCCCGACGGAGTCACGATCCGCACGGTCTGGGATTTCCTCGGAAGCCGCCCCGACCCCTGGCAGGCGATGGAGGGCGCGGGCCGTCCGCTGCTCCCGCTGGAAGGCGCGCAGCCGCCCGACCGCTCCGGACGGCGCCGGGGAGTGAGTCGCGCCGAACGGTCGCGTCCTCCGGCGGACGGCATATAAGAGAGGATGGATGGACTTGAGGACCACGCTGCGGGTGATCCGGCCCTCGGACTACGTGCCCGAGGCGGCGAGCGGCGCCATGCTGCGCCAGGCCGCCGTCTCGCGGTCGACCGTCGGAGCGCAGAAGATCTGGGTCGGCCTGGTCGAGCTGGGGCCGGGGCAGCAGTCTGCGGTGCACCATCACGGCGAGTGCGAGAGCGTGATCTACGTGGTCTCGGGCGCGGCCCGCTTCTTCGCCGGCGATCGGCTCGAGGTCATCCAGGAGGCGGGCGCCGGTGACGTGGTCTGGGTGCCTCCCCACGTGGTCCACCTGGAGATGAACGCCAGCCCCCTGGAGCCGGTGCGGATGGTGGTCGCCCGCTCGACCCAGGAGACGCTGGTCTTCAACCTGCCAACCCCCGCCGGCTTCACACCGGCAAAGGAGAGCGTGACATGAGCCAAGGAGCGCAGGAACCGGGGTCGCGGCCGCGCACGCCGCCGGCCATACCCAGTGACATGAAGGCCTTCAACCAGGCGGTCATCGCCGATTTCCGGGCCACCGGCGGCCGGCTCAGCGGTCAGATGGCGGGGCGCTCCGTCCTGCTGCTGACGACCACAGGCGCCAGGACCGGGCAGCCGCGGACCACCGTCCTGGGCTTCGGGCGGCACGGCGACGGCTACGTGGTGATCGCGTCCAACAACGGCGCTCGCTCTGACCCCGCCTGGTACCACAACCTGGTGGCCAACCCGCTGGCCATCGTGGAGGTGGGTCGGGAGCGGCTGGAGGTCCGGGCCAGGACGGCGGCGCCGGAGGAGCGGGCCGAGCTGGCGGCCGCCGTCCCCTATCTCGAGAGCCAGCAGAAGCTGACCGAGCGCGTCATCCCGGTGGTGGTCCTGGAGCGCGTCTAGAGCTCTTCGTGGATGTAGCGCCCGCCCCTCAAGGCTGAGGCCGCCGCGGCGACCAGGCTGGCTACGATCGAGAAGCCGAGCACCAGCACCAGCCCGTGCTTGAAAGGACCGGCGATGAGCGAGGGGAAGAAGGTCGGCCCTGTGAGGCGCGCGGCGCCGGCCGGCGGCAGCTGGTTGAAGGCCGGCCCCAGCAGCGTGCGCAGCGGGTTGTAGCCGAGAAAGGACGCGAAGAGGTAGCTGATCGGCGGCAGCCCGGCGAGCCGGTGGGCCAGCGGGGAGGGGACGCCACTCTGGACCAGGCCGCCGTAGAGGGCGGGAGGGACGGTCGAGGTCAGCCCCAGGATCATCAGGGTGAAGAAGAGGCCGATCGAGATCGGCATCCCCACGTTGGTGAAGGTCACCCGGATGCCCGAGGCCACGCCGCGGTACCGGGACGGCACGCTGTTCATGATCGCGGCCGTGTTGGGCGAGGCGAAGAGTCCCATCGAGACACCGTTGATGAAGATCAGGAGGGCGAAGACCGGAAAGGAGAAGTCGGCGGGGAGGAGCAGGAGTAGGCCGAAGCTGAGCGCCGCCAGGAGCATGCCTCCGGTGGCGAAAGGACGGGCGCCGTAGCGGTCGGAGAGCATTCCCGAGATGGGGCCGGCCACGACGAAGCCGAAGGTGAGCGGGAGCATGTAGATGCCCGCCCAGAGCGGGGTCTGAGTGTAGTCGTAGCCGTGGAGCGGGAGCCAGATCCCCTGGAGCCAGATCACGAGCATGAACTGGAGGCCGCCGCGGGCGACCGCACCCAGGAGGCTGGCGACGTTGCCGGCGGCGAAGGCACGGATCTTGAAGAGATCGAGGTGGAACATGGGCTCAGCCACCCTGCTCTCGATCACCACGAAGGCGGTGAGCACCAGGATGCCGCCGCCGATCATCCCGATCACGAAGGGGTTGGTCCAGCCCATGGGCGATCCGCCGTAAGGCTGGATCCCGGAGGTGACGCCGACCAGCACCATGGCCAGGCCCGCGGCGAAGGTGACGTTGCCCAGCCAGTCGATGGAGCCGGGCGTCCGGGTGCCCACCTCCCGCAGCCGGGCGAAGCCCCAGATGGTGCCGATCACACCGATCGGGACGTTGATCAAAAAGACCAGGCGCCAGTTGATCCCGGCCAGCAGGCCGCCGATAACCAGGCCCAGAAAGGAGCCGGCCATGGCAGCGATCATGTTGATGCCCAGCGCCAACCCCCGCTGGCTGGCGGGAAAGGCATCGGTCAGGATGGCCGCCGAGCTGGACATCATCATGGCCCCGCCGACCGCCTGGACCATGCGCAGCACGATCAGCTCCAGTGCGCCGGTGGCTCCGTGGCTCCAGACCAGCGAGAGCCCGATGGCCGCGACCGTGAAGATGGCGAAGCCGAGGTTGTAGACGCGGGCCCGCCCCACCATGTCGCCGATCCGCCCGGCGGTCACCACCAGGACCGCCGAGACCACCATGTAGCCCATCAGGAGCCAGAGCAGGTAGTTGAAGTTGGCCGGGTCGAGCGGATCGATCTGGATGCCGCGGAAGATGACCGGCATCGCGATCAGGATGCTGGTCGCGTTCAGGGTGGCGATCAGCATGCCCAGGGTGGTGTTGGAGAGCGCCATCCACCTGTAGGAGCCGCCAGGTCCGGCAGCGGCCTGCCGGTCGACGGGCGCGGCTTTCAGCGCAGACCTTCCTGGGCGCTGACGCGGCGGGTCCGATCGACCAGGTCGCGCAGGGCGGTGCGCAGGCGCAGGCTCTCCTGGCTGCTCATCGACTGGACGGCGCGGTGCAGGTCGCTGCCGCGGACCACCCGGACCTGGCCCAGGAGCTTTTCTCCCGCGGGCTGGAGGTGGATCTCGACGCAGCGCCGGTCGGCCGATTCCCGGCGGCGGCGAACCAGGCCCCGAGCCTCGAGGCGGTCGACCAGGCGGGTCAGCGAGGCGGGCGAGAGACCCACCGCCTGTCCCAGCCGGCCGGCTGTATCCGGTCCGCGCCGCAGCTGGCGCAGCACCGAGAGCTGGATCAGCGTGATGCCCGCCTCCTGCCAGAGGCGCTCCTGGAGGGGCTCGGCCAGGGCCAGCGCGTCGAGATAGGCGAGGAGGGTCTCGCGAGCCTCCAGGTCGACCGGGGCGAGGGCCGGCGCCGGGGCCAGGCGGCTATTTGACACTCGGACAATTGTATACGCGGTGTTAAAGAATGGGGAAGGGGGAGCGGCCGGCCGGGGACGCCGGTCCAGGGCCGGCCGCATCGGTGAGGGTGTCTAGGACATCGTGGCCAGGTGCTCGCCCAGCCGATCGTAGGTTTCGCGCATCCCGGTCTCCATCCCCGACTGGAGGTGGCCGTCCCGGTCCTCCTTCGACCTGTACTGCAGCCGGCTGACGATCGTGGTCTTGCCCTCCTTCTCCTCGTAGGTCGCGGTCACGACGTAGTCGTGCCCGGGCATGGCCTCCCAGCCCTCGGTGTAGACCATGCGCTCGGCCGGCTGGATCTCCCGATAGACGCCGGAGAAGGCATCCTCACGGCCGGTCTGCTGGTCGCGGACCACGTAGCGCCAGGCGCCTCCGGGGCGCAGGTCGATCTCGCAGGTGGTCATGGTCATACGTCGCAGGCCCCACCAGCGCTTGACGTGCTCCGGCCTGGTGGTCGCCTCGAAGACCAGGCGGCGGGGCGCATCGAGGACGCTGGTGATCACGAGCTCGGTGTCGGACGGGGTGGCCAGGGTGACGACGGGCTTACTCTTCACTGCCATCTGTTTCCTCCTTGTCCTGCAGCTGACGCAGGTAATCGCTCAGTTGACCCATACGCTCTTCCCAGATCTCGCGATAGCGCTCCACCCAATCGGCGACGTCCTTCAACGGAGCCGGCTCCAGCCGGCAGGGCCTCCACTGCGCCTGCCTGCCCTGGGTGATCAGGCCGGCCCGGCGCAGCACTTTGAGGTGCTTGGAAACGGTGGGCAGCTTGAGCCGGAACGGCTCGGCCAGCTCCATCACCGTGGCCTCGCCCTGGGCCACCCGGGCCAGGATCGCCCGCCGGGTGGGATCGGCGAGGGCCGCAAAGGTGACGCTGAGCTGGTCGGCTGCCATTGTTCTGTCGAGTGTTCTCTTCTCGCTCATAGTTTCCTATGCAGCTAATTAGCTAGGGGGAAGAATACTTGAGAATGGCCGCTCCTGTCAAGGAGCAAAGAAAAAGGGCGCCGGCGGGCGCCCTCAATCCCTAGGCGATCGGCTGGTCAGGCGGCGCGGACGCGGTTCGCGCGGGGGCCCTTCTGGCTCTGCTCGATGTCGAAGCTGACCGCCTCGCCGCCGCGCAGGCTGTCGAAGTTGAGTGTGGAGTCCACGCCACTCTGGTGGAAGAAGTACTCCTTGCCATCCTCGGCGGCGATGAATCCGAACCCACGATCCGAAACGATCTTCTTGACGGTGCCCTTTGGCATCTTTCCGTTCTCCTCCTCTCGAACCACGCTCCTGACGCATCGGCCTGTTCGAGAGAGAAGAATCCGGCCGCACGCTGAGATCGCCCGAAGGCCGGGCGAACGGGCGGTACTCTACCACAATTGGGCCCTGACGGCCTGCCCGGGAGCTGCAGGATCGCCATCGGGGACCTGTCAAAGACCCCAGGCTGCCTATCAGGCTACCTATCAGATTGGCAGGGTGGGTCCACGACTGGAAGTCGCGCCGCAAGGCGCATAGACTCTGTGAGTGAGCGGCGGCGGCGGCTCGAGACACGCGGAGCCCGACCGCTGTCCCTATCGGCGGCCCTTCAGCCAGGACTTCGACGACTGTCCCGCCTACGCCGCGGCCACCTTCACCACCGTCGATTCCGCAGGACTGCCGCGGGGGACCTGGCTGACCTGCGCCCACCTGCTGAGCGGCAGCCACCCGCGGGAGTCGGGCCGCTTCTATCCCAGGTGTGCGCTGGGGACGGCCGAGGACAGGCTGCGGTTCGCCGTCGACGAGGGCGGGAGACCAGCCCTGCGCCTGGTCCGGGGAAACGGATCCGCCGCATAGCCGTTGAGGCCCGATGGGCCGCGGTCGACACGCAGCCTAGGTAAATAGATGGTCGCCGGCGATCAGCCGGAACTGGCAGGGGCCAGGTGACGCGGCCGCCGCCGCGACGTGGCCGGTGTCCAGCGGTAGCGAGGCCGTCACGCACGACGGCAGCGGCTCCGGCGCCAGTGGCAGGTCGGCCAGCCCGCGTCCGGTCATCTTCAGCCTGGCCTCGGCCGCGGTCCAGCGACGCAACAGGCTGCGCTCGTCCGGGGCCTCAGGGGCGGCTGCGTCCGGGCCCAGCCAGCGCAGGATCTCGACCGGCCCGGGGCCGCCCGCGATCCGTTCCACGTCGACCCCCACCAGGCGGTCGGATGCGACCGCGAGCAGGACGAAATCGCCCGAGTGCGAGAGGTTGAAGTCGATCGCTCCGCCGTCGAGAAGCCGCGGCTTGCCGTGCTCGGCGTGTCCGCAGTGGCGGCATCGCCTGCTGAAGCGCAGCTCCTCGGGCGGCCGCAGCAGCGCCGCGCCCAGCACGCGCCGGGCAGCGGCCCATCCGAGCGCCGTCCGCAGCTGGTCCTCGGGGCGGCGATAGCGGGAAGCGCGGCGGGCCTCCTCCTGGTCGAGGAAGGGTGCGACAGCCTCCAGGGTCACGCGGCGGATCGAGAACTGCCAGACCTGGACCTCATCCGCCTGGCGGGCGAGCGCATCCATCTACGTGTATTTTGGTGAGGGAGGGCCGATGGGCGCATGAACACACCGCAAGGAGGGATCTTCGCCCTTGGGACCTCCTCGCACGCCTACCTGGAGTTCGACCTCCGGCCGGGCAGTAACGGCCGGGCCCTGGTGACCGCGATGGCGGACGTGCGCGAGCCGCGGACGACCATCGGCGGAGTCAACCTGGTGTCGGGATTCAGGCCCGAGCTGTGGCGCGAGCTGGTCCCCGACGGCCTGCCCGCCGGTCTGGCGGGCTTCGACCGGGACCTCCACGGCGCCGACGGCTACCTGATGCCGGCCACCCAGCACGACGCCGTTCTCTGGCTGTCGGGGAGCGCCTACGACGTGGTCTTCGACGAGGCCCGGCAGGCGATCAACGCGCTGGCGTCGGTGACTTCGCTTGCCGCTGAGACCTCGAGCTGGCCCTACCGCCGTTACCGCGACCTCACCGGCTTCATCGACGGGACCAAGAACCCGAGCCTGCTGGAGGCGCCTGAGGTGGCCCTCGTCCCCGAAGGGGCGCCGGGAGCGGGCGGGACGGTCCTGCTCCTGCAGCA
>VBIC01000045.1 GCA_005881425.1 Chloroflexota bacterium
CATCCCCATCGCGAGCGAGGGGCGGGCGCCTACGTCTGGCATCTCTTCGACCGCCTCGAGGACCTGCGTCCGATCCTGACCGCCGCAGGGGCTGGCCCGAGCTAGACTCCCAGGTAGCGCCGGACCAGGTCCCGCTCCGCAGCGGCGTGCACGTCGCACTGGTCGGCGATCCTTCCCTTCTCGATGAAGTAACAGTGGTCGGCCACGCGCATCGCCATATGGTGGTTCTGCTCGGCCAGCAGGACCGCGACCCCGGCCTCGCGCAGCCGGCCGATCAGCCCGGCCATGGTCTGCACGATCACGGGCGCCAGCCCCTCGCTGGGCTCGTCGAGCATCATCACCCTGGGGTTGGCCATCAGCGCCCGGGCCACGGCCAGCATCTGGCGCTCTCCGCCCGAGAGCGATCCGCTCGAGGAGCGGCGCAGCCTGGCCAGCGCGGGGAAGAGATCGTAGACGCCCTCGAGCCGCCATCCCCTGCCCTCGGCCCGCCGGCCCCGGACCAGGAGCAGGTTGTCCTCGACTGGCAGCGAGCCGAAGGCGCGGGCGCCAGAGGGGACCATGGCCAGGCCCGCGCGAACCCGCTGGTGGGCCGGAAGCGATCCTACCTCCCGGCCTTCCAGGAGGATGCGCCCGGCGCTGACCGGATGGACCCCGGCGATGGTGCGCAGGGTGGTGGTCTTGCCGGCGCCGTTGCGGCCGAGGAGCACCGAGACCTCCCCCGGATAGACCTGGAGATCGACACCGGCCAGGACCAGGCTCTTGCCGTAGCGGCTCTGCAGTCCCTCGACTGAAAGCGCCGGCGGGCCCTGGCCGCCCTCCCGGCGGCGGCCGGCGGCTGCGGTCGCCTGCGCGCTCATGCGGTGTCGCCCAGGTAGAGGCGGACGACGTCCGGGTGCCTGCGCACGTAGTCGGGCTTGCCCTCTGTCAGGACCCGGCCTTCGGCCATCACGGTCACAGTGTCCGCGATCCCGAAGACCACCTCCATGTCGTGCTCGGTCAGCAGCAGGGTGACGTTCCGGTTGGCGCTCAGCTCGCGCAGCAGCTCGAGGGTGCGGCGCGTCTCGTAGGGCGACATGCCGGCGGTCGGCTCGTCCAGGAGGAGAAGCCGGGCCTGCAGCGCCAGCGATATCCCCAGCTCGAGCGCTCGCTGGTCGCCGTGGCTCAGCTCGCTGGCGGGAGTGTGTGCGCGCTCCTCCAGGCCCACGCCGGCGAGCGTCGCCGCGACCTCCTCCCGGTACAGCGTGCCAACCCGCCCCAGCGGGCGCCGCGTGTCACCGTGGATGCCCATCAGGGCGAGGCGCACGTTCTGCTCGACCGTCAGCCGGCCGAAGACGGCCGTGGTCTGAAAGGCACGTCCCATGCCGGCGCGGGCCAGCCGGTTGGGCGGTGCTCCTGTGACGTCGACGCCGTCGAACAGCACCTGCCCGCTGTCCGGCTGAATCCTTCCCGAGATCAGGTTGAAGAGCGTGGTCTTGCCCGCGCCGTTGGGACCGATGAGCGCATGGACCCCGCCCCGCTTGACGGCCAGGTCCACCCCGTCGACCGCCTTCAAGCCCAAAAAGCGCTTGGAAAGGTCTCTCGCCGTCAGCAGGTCGGAATCGCCGGACGCCCGCGCCGGCGCGATCGACGGTGATGACGAGGGCCGGGCCGCGGCTCCAGCGCCGGCCAGCACCTCCGCCTCGAGCGCCGTCCGCGACATGCCGGCCGCTGGATCGGCGGTCGCCCGGCCTGCCCGCCGGCGCCCGGGAAGGCGTGCCAGGAGGGCCCGAGCCTGCGCCGGGATGCTGGCCAGCCCTCCCGGCAGCGCCAGCACGATCAGGAGGAGGATGGCGCCGATGATCAGGTCCCAGTAGATGGTCGAGCTCTGGACCCTGGCGGCCAGGAAGGTGTAGAAGACGGCGCCCGCCGCCGGGCCGAAGAAGGTGCGCATGCCCCCGATCAGGGCCATCAGGACCGGCGTGCCGGACTCGGTCCAGAAGAGGAGGCCGGCGAAGGCCTGCTGGTCGTAGATCGCATAGAGCGCCCCGGCGACCGCGGCCAGCGACGATGCGATGGTGAAAGCCGCCAGCTCGTAGAGCCGGACGCTGAGGCCGACGAAGGCGGCCCGCTGCCGGTTCTCCCGGATGGCGTTGAGGGCCGCCCCGAAGGGCGAGCGGGTGATGAGGAGCAGCAGGACCGCGCCCGCGGCGACCACGGCGAGGACGAAGAAGTAGGCCGCCGTCGGGTCGTTGAGGAAATCGGGGATCGGGATCCCGTGGATGCCGTTGTCGCCCCCGGTGATCGTGTCCGCCTCGAAGGCGGCGACGTAGAGGAGCTGCGAGACCGCCAGGGTCAGCAGCGAGAAGTAGAGGTGCACCGCCCGCAGGCAGAAGGCGCCCACCGCCAGGCCGACGCCGGCCCCGACGATCGGCGCCAGGGCCAGCCCGAGCAGAGCGCTGGCGTAGAGGCGCGTGGCCAGCAGGGCGACGGTAAAGGCGCCGATGCCGTAGAAGGCGGCGTGGCCGAAGGAAACCAGGCCCGTGGTACCGAGCAGCAGGTTGTAGCTGAGCGCGAACAGGACGGCGATCACGGCCAGCCCGGCGACGTACTCGTCTCCCGGGCTCAGGTAGTAGGGGGCCGCGACCAGGGCGAGGAGCGCCAGGCCGAGGAGCGCGGCACGCGCCACTCTCTCAGCCGGGACCCTGATCACCGCTCGGGCTCGCCGAAAAGGCCCCAGGGACGCAGGCCGAGCACGGCCGCGAGCACGATGAAGATGAAGGCGAGCGAGAACTTGGGAGCGGCGTAGATGCCGAAGCTCTGCACCAGCCCCACCAGCAGCGAGCCGACGACCGCCCCGGTCAGGCTGCCCAGGCCGCCGATTATCGTGACCGCGAAGGCCTGGACCACGATGTCGACGTCGATCCCCAGGCTGACCGCGTGGTAGGGCGCGATCACCGCGCCGGCCAGCCCGGCGAGCAGCGCCCCGATCAGGAACACCGTGGTGAAGAGGAGGCGCACGTTGACCCCGGCCAGGCGGAGCAGCTCCGGATCGGCGACCGCGGCCCGGACGTCGCGGCCGAGGCTGGTCCGGTAGAGGAGCGACCAGAGCCCTGCGGCGACGGTGACAGCCACGCCGATCAGGAACAGCTGGTAGACGGACACGGTCGAGCCGCCCACCGCGATCGAGCCGCCGAGCAGGTCGGGGGTGGCGACCCGCCGGAAGCTGGAGCCGAAGACCACCCGGACCGCGCCGCTGATGACCAGGATCAACGCGAAGGTCGCGAGCAGCTGCATCAGGTGATCGCGCTGGTAGAGGCGGCGGAGGATGGCGATCTCGATCAGCCCGCCGGCCGCCCCCACCGCCAGGGAGGCGGCCAGGATTCCGCCGGCGAATCCGAGCGCACCCGAAAGCGTGCCCAGGAAGGCGACGGCCAGGAACGCGCCCAGCATGTACAGGCTCCCGTGGGCCATGTTGATCAGCCGGAGCGCGCCGAAGACCAGGGTCAGCCCGGCGCTGACCAGGAACAGGAGCGCCGCCCCCGAGAGCCCGGAGACCAGGACGACGACGAAGGTGTCGAGACTCATCGGGAGCGCACGCCGGCTCAGGCTGCCCGGGCCGCGGCTACCTGGTCGGGCGAGAGCAGGAGGTCGGCTCCCGGCACCGCGGTCACGTCGGCGAAGGTGTCGAACCCGACCGCGGGGTCGGCCTGGAGGACGCCCTCGTACTCCGAGGCGTTGACCTGGTGGTCGACCGTACGCAAGGTGAGCGGGCCGCGGGTGGACTGGAAGGTCAGCCCGCTCAGCGCCTTGGTCACCTTGCCGGCGTCGAAGCTGCCCGCCTTCTTGACCCCTTCGGTCCAGGCGGTGTAAGCGTCGTAGGCCATGACCGCCCAGTCGGAGGGCGGAATGTTGTACCGGCTCTGGAAGTCGCGGACGAACTGCTCCATCTGAGGCGTCTTGATGGCGAAGAAGGGCGCGCGGCCGTAGGCGTAGACGCCGGTGGGCGCGGCCGCGCCCAGGTTGCGCAGGGTGTCGACGTCGAAGAGACCGAAGAACTTGGGGCTGTCCGGCTTGCCCAGCAGGCCGGCGCCCTTGGCCTGGTTGAGGAAGGTGATCAGGTCACCGGCGAACTCGGCCGAGTAGACGATCTCCGGCTTGTAGGCCTGGATCTTGCTGATGTAGCTGGAGTAGTCGTTGGCGCCCAGCTTGGGATAGTCCTCGGCGAAGGTGACCCCCGGCTTGAGCTGGGTCAGCCTGGCCTTGAAGGCGGCCAGCTGGCTGTGGCCGAACTCGTAGTCGGGGCCGATCAGGTAGTAGCGGGTGTAGGGCAGCTTGGCCGCGGCGATCGCGTTGGCGCGCCCTTCCATGCCGGTGTTCGGGACCACCGAGAAGGTGTAGTCGTTGAAGCCCTGCAGGGTCAGCTTGTCGGTGTTGCTGGTATGGAGGAGGTAGGGGATCTTGTAGCGGGCCACCAGCGTTTGCTCGGCGAGCGCAACCGAGCTGGACACCGGCCCGAAGAGGGCCACGATCTTGTCGTTCAGGATCTCGGTACGGGTCAGGTCGGAGGCCACGTCGGGCTTGGTGCCATCGTCCTTGATCTCCAGCTTGATCTGCTTGCCGAGCAGCCCGCCGGCGGCGTTGGTCTTCTCCACGGCCAGCCGCAGCGCATTCTGGTTGGCCAGGCCGAAGAAGCCGAAGGATCCGGAGAGCGAGGTGTTCATGGCGATGGTGACGCTGCCGCCGCTGCTCGTGGTGGCGCTCTGGCCGCACGCGGCCAGGAGGAGCGGGATGCAGGTCAGGAAGACGAGTGACGTCCGTCGTCGTCCGGCACGGTTCATGTGTTGCCCTCCCTTTTCCCCCCAGTGACAGTGCTAGCTTACGCCGGTGCTCAGCCGGCGGGCCAGGCGGCGGTCGGCCGTCCGGTGTGACTATAATTGTGGTCATGACAGAGACTATCCCCCTGGCATCGGTCAAATCCCATCTCTCGGAGCTGATCCAGCGTGTCCGCGCCCAACACGACCGCGTGGTCGTGACTAAAAACGGGCGGCCGGCAGCCGTCCTCGTCAGCCCGGAAGATCTGGAAAGCCTGGAAGAGACGCTCGCGGTCCTGTCGGACCCGGACCTGCGCAAGCAGGTCCGGAGCGGGAGAAGGGCCGCCAGGCGAGGCGACGTCACGCCCCTGAGCGCGCTCAGGGCTTCGCGGAAGCGGGCTGGCTGATCCACAGGCTCCGTGCGCGTGGTCGTCGCCGGCCCCGCAGCCCGGCAGGTGGAGCGGCTGCCCGAGTCGGCGGCCGCGGCAGTCATCGAAACCTTCGGCGCCATCGGCGCCAACCCATACCGACTCGGAAAGCCTCTGCGCTTCGAGCTCGAGGGCCTTTGGTCAGCTCGTCGGGGCCCTTACCGTGTCATCTACGAGATCGACGCGTCGAGGCGGAGGGTGATCATCATCGCCGTTGGTCACAGGTCCGATATCTATCGCCGGCGCTGAGCCCTGACACGGATCGCTGCGATTCAGGTCAAGCCGGGTGGCGCGATCAGACGGTCCCGCGGGAGGATGCGGCCGCCACCAGCGCCAGCAAGCAGACAGCTGCGATGACGCCGGCAGCCATCAGCAGCGGGCCGGAGGCGATCAGCGACTGGTTCAGGGCCAGCAGCACGATGCCTGCCAGGGATGATCCGCCCGCGGTCGCGAGCGCGGTGAGGACGTGACGCCAGGGCCAGAAAGACTGGGGCCCCGTCTCCAGAGCCAGGTAGGCGGACTCGGCGTAAAGGAACAACCATCCCGCCACCAGCAGGCTCCAGCCGTCGATCGCCCCTCCCCTACCGATCAGGGTCAGCCCGTAGGCCAGGCCGAGCAGGGCGATCGACCACAGGACGGGAGAAGCTCGCCGCAATCCCAGCCCGGCCGAGAGCGAGACCAGGGCCAGGGCCGCGATCAGCCCGACCAAGCCGCGGGCATGGGCGCGCTCGACCAGGACGATGGAGAGCCCGGCGGCCGCGGCGACGGCCGCGACCCCCGCGATCAGGCGGACCTGCGGCGGGCGTGGCGGCGAAATATCCGCACCTCCTCGATCGCCTGCTCGAACGGGCGCCGTTCGGACCAGGTGACGATGGCGACACCCTTACGCATGTATCGCGCCCGCACCGAGTCTCGACCCAGGGCGAGGACGCGCTCCGCCAGCCGGTCGGTGGGCTCGCGCGGCGCGGCGCACCAGGCAAGCGCCAACTCGCAGATCGTCAGGTCGAAGCCGCGCCCGATCAGCTCGTCGAGCGCGACCTGGAAGCGCTGATCGATGAGCGGTGAGAGGGCGACGATCATGGCTCGCGGCGGGAGCGTGCGCTCGGGGATGGTGCCGATCCGTTTCCAGGCGTGGCTGACCTCGATCCGGGTGTCGAGCATGGCCTCGACCAGCTGGTAGCGCTGCCGGATTCCCATGCCCGGGCTGAGCCAGCGCAGAGTGCCGCCGAAGGCGATCACGCCAACCCGGTCCCGCTGCCGCAGATAGCGATCGGCCAGCCCGATGGCGGCACGCAGGGTGCGGTCGATGGTCCGCTCGCCCCCGGTCGGGTAGGAGCCGAAGGTGTCGAGGAAGAGGACCACGTCGCTGTTGCGCTCGGGATGCAGGTCGTTCACCTGCAGCGTGCCGCGCCGGCCGGTCGCCCGCCAGTTGACGTGGCGCACCCGGTCGCCCGGGGCGAAGGGCCGGATCTCGGCGAACTCGATGCCGTCGCCGCGCGCTCGAGCCACCTGGTTGCCCGCGTGGACCTGGGTGTCCGCCGGGCGCACCAGCGTGCGCAGCGTCTGCGGACGGGGATAGACGCGCAGCGGGAGCGGATCGTCCAGCGCGCCCTCCTGCACCAGGAGCCCGAGCGGACCGCGCCGGCGCAGCCTGAGCCGGCCGGCGTCGTAGCGGCCCCAGCGCCGGCAGCGGAGTGGAAGGCGCAGCCGCGCCGGCACTCCTGGTCGCAGGTCCACGGTGGTGATCGGCCCGTGACCGAGCTCGAGTCCGGGATCCAGGTGCAAAGTGACCTCGAGTCGGTCCACGGATTCGTCAGCCTGCAGCGTCGCCTCGACCACCGCCTCCTCCCCTTCCAGCCGCCGCGCCGCGTCCAGGGAAAGTGACGCCCGCACCCGGAGCGGCCGGGCGCCGATCGAGCCGACCAGGACGGCGGCCAGGAAGGGGACGGCGAGCACGGTCAGCTCGGGACGGCCCAGAGCCAGGCCGGCCAGCAGGGCCAGCCCCGCCAGGCCGGGATAGGCGAGCGCGCGGGAGGACGTCCGCGGCGTCAGCTGGACGTCCGTGGCCGCTGGTCCTGAGGCATGGCCGGGGGCGTGGGCACCGCGGCCAGGCATTCGATGACCACGTCCTCGGTGCGGACGCGCTGCACCCAGAGCTCGGGACGGAGGATCAAGCGATGCGCCAGCGCTGGCACCGCGACCGCCTTCACGTCCTCCGGGATCACGAAGTCCCGGCCCTCGAGGGCGGCCTTGCTGCGGGCCAGCTTCATCAGCGCCAGGCTCCCGCGCGGGCTGGAGCCGACCTGGGCCTTGGGATTGGCCCGGGTCGCCGCCACCAGGTCGATCACGTAGTATCCGACCGGCTCGCTGACGTGGACCCGCTCGATCGCCTCCTGCATCGCGCACAGGGTGGGTGCGTCGACCACCTGCTCCAGTGAGACCTCGTCGGCCAGCCGGTCGACCCGGCGCTTCAGCATCTGCCACTCCTCCTCCCGGCCCAGGTAGCCGATGCCGATCCGCATCAGGAACCGGTCCAGCTGGGCCTCCGGCAGTGGATAGGTGCCCTCGTACTCGATCGGGTTCTGGGTGGCCAGCACCAGGAAGGGCGGCGCCAGCGGGCGCGTGACGCCGTCGATCGTGACCTGGCGCTCCTGCATGGCCTCCAGCAGGGCGGCCTGGGTCTTGGCGGGCGCCCGGTTGATCTCGTCCGCGAGCAGGACGTTGGTGAAGACCGGGCCCGGGCGGAACTCGAAGTCGGCGGCGCGCTGGTTGTAGATCGACGACCCGGTGACGTCGGAGGGCAGGAGGTCGGGTGTGAACTGGATACGCTTGAAGCCCAGGCCCATGGCGGTGGCGAAGGAGCGGGCGACCAGCGTCTTGGCCAGGCCCGGGAAGTCTTCGATCAGGACGTGGCCGTCGGCCAGCAGACTCATCAGGACCAGCTCGAGCACCTCCCGCTTGCCCACCACCGCGCGCTCCACCTGGTCCAGCAGCCTGTTGCCCAGAGGGGCGACCTCCGAGGGCTGCATCATCTATATGGACTCCAGGGCGCGGACGATGCCCTCCAGCCTTTCCAGCGAAAGCCCCGCCTGGCGGCGATGACGGTCGCGGGCGGCCGGACCGGCCTCGAGGAAGGCCGCGGCCTGCTCGCCCAGGACGGCGGCGGCGCGTTCCGGCTCCCGCGCCAGCTCTATCCCCCGCCGCTCGCGCAGCCGCTGGGCCGCCGCCTCGCGAAGCAGAGGCCGGAGCCGGCCGTGGAGGTAGTCCGGCATCTCGCGTGCGCTGGAGAAGGCGAGCTGCAGGCTGGTGATCTCGTCCAGCTCCGGTTGCGGCTCGGAATGGGGGGCGAGAGCGAGGTCGAAGGCCGACGGGGCGCGTCGGGGCTGCCGGCGCCTCATACGGCGCAGGATGAGCAGCAGGGCGACGGCGCCCAGAGCGGTCATCGCCA
>VBIC01000046.1 GCA_005881425.1 Chloroflexota bacterium
ACGAGATCGCCAGGTTCTCGGCCAGGGACGCGGAGGCCTGGCCCCGGTTCAGCGCCCTGCTGCGCCGGATCGCGAACGTCATCCGGCCGCTGTTGACCATGACGCCGCCCTCCATCGGCGGCAGATCGCCGGACGACCTGCTCGACCTGGCGCGCTTCGCCTGGAAGCTCAAGGGACTCGACGTGAGGCAGGCCTCCGACCTGGTCAAGGTCATGACCCTCTCCGTGGCCGAGCTCCTCGACGAGTGGTTCGAGTCGCCGCAGGTCAAGGCGGCTCGCTGCGTGTCGGGCGCGATCGGCACCTACGGCGGTCCCTACACGCCCGGGACGGCGTACGTCCTCCTGCACCACTACATCGGCGAGGTCGACGGCCGGATGGCGGAATGGGCCTTCGTGCGGGGCGGCACGGGGGCGGTTTCCCGGGCGATCGCGGACGACGCCCTGGAGCACGGGGCGCAGATCCGGACCGGAGCGCGCGTGATCCGGATCCTGGTCGAAGGCGGCCGGGCGGTCGGGGTCGCGCTCGCCGACGGGAGCGAGCACCGGGCGCCGCTGATCGTCTCCAACGCCCATCCGCAGGTCACCTTCCGCGAGCTGGTGGAGGAGCGTCACCTGCCCGACGATTTCCGGGCCGCGATCGAACGCTACAAGTCCCGCTCGGGCACGGTCAAGGTCAACCTGGCTCTGGGCGAGGCGCCGGTCTTCCCCGGGCTGTCCTCCGAGGAGGCGGGGCTTGCCGCGAGATCCTTCATCCAGCTCTGCCACTCGATGGAGTACCTGGAGCGGGCCTTCGACGACGCCAAGTACGGCCGGCCTTCGGAGGCGCCCTACTCCGACGGCGTCCTGCCGACCATGGCGGACGACTCGCTGGCGCCGCCCGGGAAGCAGCTGATGAGCTGCTTCACCCAGTACGTTCCGGCCGGGTTCGCCGGCGCGCCCCACCGCGAGGAGCTGGAGGCCTACGCCGACCGGGTGGTCGAAGGCTACTCGCGCTTCATGCCCAACCTGCCCGCGGCGATCGAGCACCGGGAGGTGATCGGCCCCTTCGAGATGGAGCGCGAGTACGGGCTGAAAGGGGGGAACATCATGCACGGCGACCTGACCCTGGACCAGCTCTTCTCCTGGCGTCCGGTCGCCGGATACGCCGACTACCGGACGCCGCTGGCCGGCCTCTACCTCTGCGGCTCGGGCACCCACCCCGGCGGGGGGATCAGCGGAATCAACGCGCGCAACGCCTCGCGCGAGATCCTGCGGGACTGGAAGCGGCGATCCCGTCCCGCCCGGGCCAGTCGGAGCTGACCAGCCAGAACGCCAATCGGTGTATGCTCGAAGCCGTCTCGGCGCTGGCGTCGAAGCGATCCGTAGAGGAGGGTAACCGCGCATGAGCACGTCGCTCGAAGCCATCGCGCCGCCGCGTGTCGCCGAGCTGATCGCTGAGGAGGAGACGCGGTTTCGGGAGAAGCGCCGCCGCTCCCATGAGCTCTGGGAGGAGGCCCGCCGCGTGATCCCGCGCGGCGTCCCCTCGTCATTCCAGGACGCGGCGCCCCAGCCGGTCTTCGTCGACTACGGGAAGGGCAGCCGGGTCTGGGACGTCGATGGCAACGAGTACGTCGACTTCCACAACGGCTTCGGGGTCATGCTCGTGGGTCACGCCCACCCGCTGGTGGTGGAGGCGATCAGCACCCGGGCCGCGCGGGGCACGCACTTCGCCCAGCCGGTCGAGGACGACGCGCTGGTCGCCGCCGAGCTGGCCAAGCGTTTCCACCAGCCTCAATGGCGTTTCACGAACAGCGGCACCGAGTCCACCCTCGATGCCATAAGGCTGGCCCGCGGCTTCACCGGTCGCGATCGCATCGTCAAGATCGAGGCCTCCTACCACGGCCACCACGACGCGCTCTTCGTCTCGGTCGAGCCGCCCGCCGACCGGATGGGCCCGGAGGATGCGCCCATCTCGGTCCCCTATTCCGGCGGTATACCGCAGGCGGTGGTGGACCTGACCACCGTGGTCCCCTTCAACAACCTGCCGGTCCTGGGGCGCACCCTGGAGCGCTATCGCGACCAGGTCGCCTGCGTGATCGTGGAGCCGGTGATGATGAACATCGGCATCGTCATGCCCGACGACGGCTACCTCGCCGGCGTGCGCGAACTGGCCCACCAGCACGGCGCGCTCCTGGTCTTCGACGAGGTCAAGACCGGAGTCACCATCGGATGGGGCGGCGCCACCGAGCGCTTCGGCGTCACCCCGGACCTGGTCACGCTGGCCAAGGCCATCGGCGGCGGGCTGCCCTGCGGTGCGGTCGGCGGCCGGGCTGACGTGATGGCGACCATCGACGACCACCGGGTGGCGCAGCTCGGGACCTTCAACGGCAACCCGCTGACCATGGCGGCCGCGCGGGTGACCCTGACCAGGGTGCTGACGCCCCAGGCCTACTCCCACCTCGAGGCCCTGGCCGAGACGCTGGAGGGTGGCCTGCAGACCGAGATCGCACGCCACGGCCTGCCCTTCCATGTGATCGCGATCGCGGCCCGGGGCGGCGTGACCTACTGGCCGGAGCGGATCCGCCACTACCGCGACTACCTCCAGGTCGACAAGAAGTGGGCCTATCTGAGCTGGCTCTACCAGTGCAACCGTGGAGTGATGATGGCCCCGGGAGCGGAGGAGAACTGGACGCTCTCGGTCCAGCACACCGAGGAGGACGTACTCCGCTACGTCGACAACTTCAAGGAGATGGCCCGCGACCTGACCCGCTGATCGGGATGAGGGGGCACTGCCGGCGGACGATGCGATGACCTGGTTTCCCATCGGCCCGGACATGGTCTACGCCCCCCGTGATCCCGCGCTCGCGCAGCGCCTTTCCAGACGCAACGAGAACGGCCGGCAATCGATGGTCTACGCGATCGCGGTCGACCCCAGCAATCCGAACGTCGTCTACACGGTCGACGCCCCGGTCGCGGGCGGCAGTGGAGCCTTCCGCAGCGACGACGGCGGTCACTCCTGGACCTCGATCAGCGACTCGCTGCAGCAGGCCGATCCCGCGCTCACCCCGACCTGCATCGCCGTCCATCCCCTGCTCGGCAACAACGTCTACCTGGGTACCAGCCAGGGAAACGTCTACGCCTCGAGCAGCAGCGGGGCAACCTGGGGGCCGCCCGTAAACCTCGCCTCCAACAAGGTGGTACAGGTCATCGTCGATCCGAGAGGCGCCGCGAGCGCCGCGACCACCGTCCTCTACGCGGGCACCTGGGCCGGCGGCCTTTTCCGGTCGACCAACGGAGGGTCCACCTTCGGCCCGGCCCTGCTCCCGGGCTGGGTCTCTTCGATGGCCTTCTCGATGCCCTCCAGCGGCACAGCCGATTTCTACGCGGCCATCATGTCCACCGGCATCTTCCATGCCACCGACCCGGCCGGGCCCTGGAACCCGATCAGCGGCACGCTGCCGGCGGCAGGGAGCTTCGACGAGATGCGCCTCGACCTCTGCCGGGCGAATCCCAGCCGGGTCTACGCCTGGTTCGCGACCAGCGGTGGCGGTAACTCCAGGCTGTACAGCAGCGGGGCGGGCCCGACGGGATGGAGCCAGGTGGTCTCTACCTCGCTGCCCTCCCCCGGCCAGGGCACCTATTCCTTCGCGCTGGCCGCCGCTCCCAACTCACCGGGCGACGGCCTGAACGACATCCTCTTCTTCGCCTCGGTGGGCCTCTTTCGCTCCACCGATGCCGGACGGAACTGGACGCTTTCCGGAGACTGGTTCCACGCCGACCAGCACGCCTTCGCCTTCACCCCCGTCGGCCCGCCGGCCGGCACCATCCCCACCACGCTGGTCGGATGCGATGGCGGCCTGGCGGCCTCGTCCGGCTACACCGACCCCAGCTACGCCTTCGGGACGGCGCCCACCGATTTCGACGACGGCGCCACCTACACGCCGTCGGGCGTGGCGCAGAACTGGAACCACGGCAAGCTGAGCACGGCGCTCCGCCACTATCACGCCGACCCGGCGGTCAGCGCCATCGGCTACATCGGCTGCCAGGACACCGGAGTCTCAGGCCACACCAGCGCGCTGGGCTGGCGCGGCCTGTTCGACGCCGACGGCATCGGCGTCGCCACCACCCCGGGAAGCGACGGGGTCAAGGTCTGGACCCAGATCGGTTCCCCATTCAGCACCTTCCTGGCCACGGACCGCGGCGACTTCGCCCCCCTGACCGCGAACATCCTGCTGCCCGGCGGCGGCGGGATCAACAGCACCAGTAACCACGTGCTCACGATCGATCGCAGCTGCGTCACCGGGGCCAACCCCCTTACCAACACCGGCCCCGCAGCCATCGCGGCCGGAGTCCGGACGGTGACGCCGGCGTCGATGGCCTTCATAACCACCGGCTCGCTCCTGATCGTGGACGGCGATCCCACCTTCCAGGAGGTGGTCACAGTCAGCTCCACCACCGCCACCACCTTCACCGCCACCTTCGCCCAGCCGCACGGGGCGTCCGTGTACGTGGAGGTCTTCCAGGGCTTCGTGGTCAAGGTCGACCAGGCTGGCGCGGCGACCCAGATCAGCCAGGTGATCGGGTTTCCCGCGCCCACGGTGGTCGCGGCGAGCCCCTCCGATCCCACCCTGTTCTGCTGCGCCGCGCGGGACCGTGTCTTCAGCACCAGCGGCGTGGCGCTGGGGCCGGGCACAGTCTGGAGCGAGGCCACAACCGGAAAGCCGGGGACCCCGACGGTCAGCGCGGTGGCGATCGACTCCGCCGGCAACGTCTACGCGCTGGTCACCGACGTTCCTGGCGGGAGCGCGACGCCCCTGTACCGGATTTCGGGCGGCGCCTGGACCGCGCAGGCGAGCGGCGGCCTGCCCGCCGGCCCCTTCGGGCCGCTGGCCGCCGACCCGGTCGCCGCCAACACCCTTTACGCGGCCGCTGCGGGGAGGGTCTTCAGGCTCTCCCTGAGCGCCGGCGTCTGGACCTGGACCGAGGTCGGATCCGGGCTGCCCGGCCCCCAGATCCAGGACCTGTGGATCGGAAACATCGCCGCCTCCGGCCCAGCGCGCGTGCTGCTCCGAGCGGCGGTCGCCAGCCGGGGCATGTGGGAGACGGAGGTGACGGCCGGGGCGACCGATCCGCCAGCCCGCCCCTACGTCCGCGATCATTTCCTCGACCAGGGCTGGCTCATTCCGTCACCGGACGGCCTGGTCAATCCCTTCCGTCCGGGCGACGGTGTCAGCGTCTTCCACTATCAATGCGCGGACCTCAAGGTCGATGCCCAGCAGCCTGGGTCGCCGCCCTTCAACCAGACCGATCCCGAGGGCACCCTTCCCCTATCGCACGTGCTCTTCGACCAGCTGAACGACAACAGCGATAACCTTCCGGGATCCGACTCGGCGATGGTCCACGTCCAGGTCCACAACCGAAGCGGCACGGCGCTCAGCGGAGTCAACGTCTGGGCCGTCTACGCCAGCGCCGCCGCGGGCGTCCCCGGGCTGGACCGGAGCCCGTCGCAGGGCGACGCGTTCCCGTTCTGGAGCCAGTTCCAACCGGGTGGCGCCATCGTTCCCAGCCTGCCGGCCGACAGCCCCTGGACGTCGGTTGGCGCTCCTGTGGTGCTCTCCGGAATCGACGCGGCCCATCCTCAGGTGGCGTCATGGTCCTGGACCGTGCCCCTGCTGGCGTCAGGCGATCCCGGCCACTACTGCATGGTCGCCTTCCTGCACAGCGCGGCCAGCTCGATCGGCGAGAGCAAGAACTTCGACGTGGATGCCATCACTCCGTCCAACCCGCAGATCGGACAGAAGAACCTGCACGTCGTGGGACCCCTTCCCGCGGGCGGCGGAGCTGGAGGTGGAGGGTCCGGCCCCGGCGGAGGACCGGGGGGCGGGGCGGCGCGAATGCGCGAGTACGTCGAGTTTCACAACCCCGGGCCGGCGTCGCGCGTCGTGGACCTGGTCTTCGACCTGCGCCCGCTGCCGCCCGAGCTGCAGATGTGGCTGCGCCTGAGCGAGCTGGACACCGTGGCGCCCCTGGAGGATTCGATGACCGGGATCTCGGCGGTCCATCGCCGCGGTCCACTGGAGGCGGCGAAGAAGGCGCTGCTGGTCGGGATCGAGGGCGGCGAGGAGATCCTGCGCTGGCTCGACCGCTGGCTGGACCGGGCCGAGGATCGCCTGGAGAGCGGCGATGAAGCTGACGAGGACGCCCGCGGCCTCGGGCGCCGCCGCCACCCGCGGCATCCACAGGTGAAGTTCACCCCGCCCCTCTATCGAGCCCGGCCCGCGTCCCTGGTCTCCGTTCGCGGGGTGCGCCTCGCGCGCCATGGGGCTGCCGCCGCGCTGATGGTGATCGAGAACGGCGGCCGCCTTGCGCCCGGAACCGAGCACCGCTTCCAGGTCCAGCAGGTCGCCGGCGAGCGGGTCCTCGGCGGCAGCACCTACGTGATACGCATCGCCGGGCAGCCGCGGCTGCCGCCGCCTGTGGTCAGGCCGTCCCACGTGATCGACCCCAAGACCGGGCGGCCGCCCGACAAGCCTCCACGAAAGCTGCGCTACGTTCCGCCCTGGATGACGGGCGTGGTCGAGGAGCGTGAGGAGCTGCTCGGCATCTTCCCGGCCGAGCGCGAGCGCCCGGTCGGCTGATCGCCGAGGCGTCGCCCGGGGGCATGGGTCGCTAGCCTGTCACCCTGGCCCTACAGCCCTAATCACCATCGACTGTGGTCCCCGCCCACCTCCGGAGTAACCCGAAGGCCCATTTGTCGAAATCCTCGTTGACCGCATCGACACCCCGCCGCAAGCGTGGGTAAGTCGTGAGCCACCGAAGGTCCAACTTCATCTGGCCGGTGAATCGCTGGATTTCGGCTGCTCGCACGGCGGCATCCGTGGACGCCCCTTCTGCGAAGTAGATAAGAGCGAGCAACACTCGGAACCGCGCCGCCCAATATGGATAGCCGTCTCGGGCGGGAAGTTCGCCCAGAAGTGCGCTCAGCCGTCCCGCGGCGGAGGACTGGAAGACGTACACGTTGCCGGCTTTGGTCATTACGTTGCGGGATACGAAGCCCGCTAAGGAGAGAAGATCCAGCGCATCCGACAAGTTGTCCTTCCCGTACGCCGTGTACATGGCGAGCTCTGAAACACCGAAAGGTCGATCGGGCTCAGGCAGCATCCGCTTTACGATCTCCGCCCGGGCGGATACGCCGAACACGGCACGCAGCCGAAGCTGCACGAGGGCGGGGCGGTGCAGGTCGGGAATGGTCGAGCGGCCCGTCCGCAACACTCGCAACGGCTTACCGTCACCTGGCCAGCTGACGGACCTGTGTTTCTTAACAGCTGCAGCGAAGCTGCCGAACGCCTTCTTGACTGGAAGCTCAAAGGATGGAAGCAGATTCTTCAGCCTGACCGCAGAGATGAACCGTGCGTTCGTCACGCACCAGTCGAATGACTCCTCGAGCAGACGCGAATCCAGCGCCCCTAGATAAGCTGTCGCGATGATCAACGGCTCGAGATCGAGGGCCACGTTCCGATGACGGCGCGTCCACCCACTTACGCCGAGTTCGGCCCACAAGCTCCACGCTAGGTCCAGGGCAAGCGCTCGCAGGCTTACCTTAGAAATGGACGTCGGCATCACCCATTCCCAGAGCTGCGAGGGCGGCAGTCAGTTCACTTCGGAAGGGCGCGGAGGGATCATGTGTTACAGCCCAGCGAGCGGCCGAAGGAGACCGAGGAGCATGAGACTGCTGCCGCCGACAGTGACGAGCTCGTAAGCGAGGCCTCGAGCCGCCAGGACGCGACCAAGCGCATCTAGGGCCGCCTCGAGCGAGCCCGGATCCAGCATTCCTGGATTTTACATCCTCAATTCGAGGATGTAAAGTCCACCGCGTTATGCCCTTTGGGGGATACGGACCAGGTGGTCGAAGATCAGCTGCGACCAGGACTCCATGTCCAGGTAGTAGCTGCGCATGGCCTCCAGCGGAAGCAGGGCCCCGGCCAGCTTGTCGACCTCGCGGATCCGGATCCCGGATTGGTCGCCCTCGAGCATGTAGATCAGGCCCAGGTGGACACGTCCCACCTCGGTGGAGGCGTCGTTGATGGCGCCGATCAGGCGGTAAGCGACCCGCCCCTGGTAGACGACCTCCTCCTCCCACTCGCGCCGCAGGCCCGCGTCGATCGGATCGGCGGCGCCCTGGACGTCCTCGGGGTTGATGTGGCCGCCGACTCCCAGGGAGTACAGGTGGCGCAGCCGGCGCTCGCTGGAGCGCCGCAGCCTGTGGGTCAGGAAATAGCGGTCGTCGTGGCGGAAGACGACGTAGGGGATGATCTGCGGCTGCGAGGGGTCGGCCTCCACCTCGCGGCGCGGCCGGAAGCGATAGCCGGCCCGGATCCGCTCCACCAGCGGGTCCAGCCCGTGCTCGCGAAAGCCCGCCCACTCGCCGTCCGGGAACAGCAGTTCGCGAGGCACGACCAGGACGTCTTCGCGCGCCATGCCGTCGAGTGTACGTCCGCGCGTGCCGCGAGAGCGGCTCAGTTCGGCTTTTGGACTGGGCCTTTGCCGTGACCCTTGCCGTAGGCGTGGCCATCGCCGGGCACACCGCCGTTGCCCTGGCCGTCGTCCGTGCCGCCGTTGCCCAGGCCCTGGGAGTCGCCGGCCTGCGCGGTCGACGGCGTGGGCTCACCGGAGAGGCCCAGCTGGGAAGCGATCAGCCCGCTGGCGTCGTCGCGGTGCACGTTCGAGACCTGCTGGAGCGCGGTCAGCTGGAGCTGGAAGGCGGCCAGGTCGTCGTTGCTGAGCCGGGGCGCGATCCGGCTCAGGAGCTGGTTGAAGTCGCGGAGCGAGGCGGCGGCCAGCATCGTCTTGCCCAGGCCGCTCATGGCCCGTGCCTCGCGCAGCCGCTCGTTGGCGAGCTGGACCTCGATCTGGAAGCGGGCCTGCGGCGCGAAAGCCAGGTCGAGCTGGAGCCGCTCCTCCATCCGCTTGAGGGGATACAGCGGGCTGTCGGGAAGCGACGTGCCGGCGGCGAAGGCGCCGGTCCCCAGCGTCAGGGCCAGGACGCAGGCCAGGGCGAAGGCGAGCGCGGGGCGGCGTCCGGGCCTGAACCCGCCCACCCGCAGAAAGCTGGCCGGCCGGGGCAGGCGCGCCCGCAGCCGGAGCCAGAAGGCGGCGGAGCTGGCCGGCGGCGCCGGGGCGAGGGCCTGCAGCACGGCGTTCAGCTCGAGCAGTCGCTTCAGCTCGAGCATGCAGCGGGCGCATCCCTGGACGTGGCGCTGCACCGCCGCCCGCTCCTCGAGCGAGAGGGCGTCGTCGGCGTAGGGAGCCAGCCGGTCCAGGGCCATGCCATGGGTGCTCATCTTTGGCCTCTGTGAAAGGGAACGGCCCGATCGGGGCGCGTATTCGGTGGCATCGAGGGCTGGCTCTCCGCCACCAGGGGCCCGAGCCGGTCGCGGAGCAGGCGCTTGGCCGAGTTCAGCCGGGACATCACGGTACCGAGCGGGATCTCGAGCGTCCGGGCAATCTCCTCGTAGCTGAGCTCGGCGAAGACCTGCAGGGCGACCGCGTCACGGTAGTGTGGCGGCAGCTTCGCGATCTCGTGACGGACCGCGCGCTGGAGGTCGTGGCGCGCGACCATGTCCTGGGGATCGGCCTCGCGGCTGGGCGGCGGCTGCTCCAGGCCGTCCAGGGAGATGATCGGCTTGACCCGGCGGACGGCATCGGTGACGGCGTTGCCTGCCACCCGGTGCAGCCAGTGAACGAAGGGCTTCTCGTGGCGGTAGCCGGGCAGGCCGCGGTAGACCTTGAGGAAGACCTCCTGGGCCACGTCCTCGGCACGCCCCATGTCCCCCAGCGCCCGGAAGGCGACGCTGATCACGAGCCGGTGGTAGCGCTGTACCAGCTGGCGGAACGCGTCCTGGTCACCCTGCGCACTGCGATCGATCAGGCGGCGCTCTTCAGCGTCCCCCTCGAATGGCTCGGGGTTGGCTGCCGGCTCCCTCACCCCCTTGTGACGCGTCCGCCGAGTGGGGCTTGCGTCGGCTCCGGCGCCCAGGCCTCAGCGTGGAGCCGGTTGTCTCAGGTGCATGACGAAATCGCGGGCCGCCTGCTCCGGATCATCCGGCGCCCGGGCGATGGCGTCGAGCAGCGCGCTGGCCACGATCGCCCCATCCGCCTTGCCGGCCAGCGCCTGCAGGTGCTCCGGCCGGGAGATCCCGAAGCCCACCACCACCGGCCGGGTGGTGAGCGCACGCACGCGCTCGATCATGGGCAGCACACCGGGATCGAGCTGCGCGCGGGCGCCGGTGATGCCGGTCACAGCCAGGCAGTAGACGAAAGCGGTCGAGGCTTCGCCCGCCTCTTCGATCCGCTCCACCGGGCTCAGCGGCGAGACGAAGAAGACCAGGTCGAGCCCGGCCGCCAGGGCCGCTTGGCGCAGCTCGCCGGCGTCACGAGGTGGCAGGTCGGGCACGATCAGGCCGTCGACCCCAGCCTCCACCGCCTCCTGGCAGAAGCGCTCGATGCCGAAAGCCAGAATGGGATTGAGGTAGCTCATGAAGAGGATCGGGAGCTGGCTCAGGCCACGCGCGGCGCGGGCGGCCAGGATGGCGTGCGAAACCGTCACCCCCTGGCGCAGGGCGGCCTGCGACGCCGCCTGGATCGTCGGCCCATCGGCGAGCGGATCGGAAAAAGGGATGCCCAGCTCGATCATGTCCACCCCCGCCCGGCTCAGGCTCCGCACCAGCCCGGGCGTCGCCTC
>VBIC01000047.1 GCA_005881425.1 Chloroflexota bacterium
GCCAGCAGGTTGCCGTTGACGGTGATCGCTCCGGCCGCCGTCCGGACCACGCTGGCGTCGGGTACCGTGAAGTTCCCGCCGATCGTGAGGGAGCCGTCGACCAGGTAGCCGAGAGGATCGGGCGCCGCACCGTTCACCTGCACGGTGAGCCAGCTGAGCGGGCCGGTCGACCCGTGGAAGGCGATCGCGTCCAGGTTGTTGCCGAAGCCCTTGTTGCCGGTGATATTGGCGACGAAGTCGCCGCCGCTGACGCCGTTCAGGTAAGCAGCCGGGAAATGCGTGCCGGCACTGGTGCCGGTGAAGCCCGTGGTCAGCAGGGTGTTGTTCTTTACCATCGGGCTTACCGCGCCGATCAGCTGGATGCCGTAGGTCCCGGCATTGCTGATCGTGTTCCCGGTGATGCCGACCGCCTGGCCGCTGATCACGTTGGCCAGGATCGCTTCCTTGCCCGACTGGTTGAAGCTGGCGTTGGACACCGTGACGCCGCCTGCGGCCGTGGTGCCGGTGAAGCTGGCATTGATCCCGCGCGCGCCCACGTTGTGGATGCTCGAATGAACCGCGCTCCAGTCGCCGACGGTGACCGCGGTGTCCTGAGCGGTGATCCCATCGGCGTTGGTCGGCCCGATTTCGGTCCCTTGCAGCAACAGGCCGGCCGGTGCCCCGTTGTCGATCGCGATCCCCGTCAGCGCGTACTTGACGTGGCTGTTGACCAGGGTGGCACTGCCGGCGTGGCCGCTCTCGTCGTTCGTGACCGTGATCCCGCCCCAGTTGTCAGCCCGCGGCGCCTGGCCGCAGACCAGGAACGGCGAGGGCGAGGATGCGGTCGGGCAGAGGTTGACGTTCCCGGCGGGACCGTCGGCCAGGCTGGTGAAGGTCGCGTTGCTCGCGTCCAGGGTACCGCCGTTCAGGGTGATCCCGCCACCCAGGGCTTTGACCGTGGCGTCGTGCACGGTCAGAGTCAGGCTCCCATTCATGGTCAGGCTGGCGTCGAGCAGGTAGCCGAGGGCGTGCGGGCTGGAGCTGTTGCTGGGATCGATCCAGTTCAGGCTGGTGGTGACCGTGCCGTGCATCACGATGGCGTCCAGGCCGTTGTTCTGGCCCACGTTGCCGCGAACGTCATGGATGAAGTCGGCGGTCACCCCGTTGAGGTAGACGGCGGGGTAGGCCGCGCCAGCCGCGCATCCGCTGGCCTGGCCGGCCGCGGCGCCGCTGCCGCAGATGAAGTTGTTGCGCAGGACCAGCCGGTCGGCGTCCTTGACATGGAGACCGTAGCTGCCTGCGTTCCGGATCCGGCTGTCAGCGATCCAGACGGGACGGCCTGTCAGCGAGCTGGCGCTGAAGCCGTCGGCGCCGGTGTTGGCGACGTCCAGGTTGCGCACCAGGATGCCGGCCCCGGCCGGAGCGCCCAGCAGGTCGACGCTGACCCCGTGGCCGCCGGCGCTGCTGATACTGTCGGACGTCAGCGCCACAGGTGTGTCCTGGGAGATGATCCCGTCACCGGTGGTCTGGCCGATCCGGCTGTGGTCGAGGACCAGGCCGTAGGACGAGCTTCCCGGCGCCGAGCTGGCGCCGCTCGAGATGCTGATCCCGTTCACCGCGTAGCGCACGATCGCGTTGGAGAGCGAGGCGCTCGCCTGGTCGTGGCCACTGTCCTCGGTCAGGATCAGGCCGCCCCAATCACCGGCTCGCGGCTGCCTCGGGCAGGGGGCGAGCAGCGACGAGGGGCAGGCGAGCAGGCCGACGCTGTTGTCACTCAAGCTGGTGAACACCCTGGGCGCCGGCGAGGGCGCGCCCGCCCCGTTGAGGGACCCGTTGCCGGCCAGCACGCCGCCGTTGAGGTGGATGGCGCCGCCTTCCACCTTGACCACGTCGCCGGCGTGGACCGTCAGTGATTGCCCCGAGCCCAGTGTGAGGTCGCCGTCGACGAGGTAGCCGAGGTCACTCACGACGCTCGCGGGCGTGGCGCTCTTCCAGGACAGGTTGGTGGTCGCGCTACCGTGGAAGGCGAGCGCGTTGAGCGCGTTGAGCGCGCCGCCGTTGCCGCTGACGGCGGTCGTGAAGTCTCCGGTGACCCCGTTCAGATAGATCGCCGGGTAGGGCCCACCCGCGCTGAAGCCGCTGTGCCTGATCACGTTGCCCTGCAGGGTCAGCTGGTCGGCGCCCTGAAGGTTGATGCCGGAGAAGCCCGCACCGTCGATCGTGTCATTCGAGACCACGGTCGAGACCGCGGTGATCCCATCCGAGCTGGTGGAGTCGATGCTGCTGTCGTTCAGGGTCACGGGAGCGCCGTGATCGACCGCGACCCCGGTGCTGGCGTAGCGCAGCAGACCGTTGTCGATCCTGGCCCCGGCCCCGCCCGTGAGGTTGAGGCCGCCCCAGTCGCCGGGGCTGGGGGCGGAGCAGTCCGCGAGCACGGTGGCGGGGCAGATCGGGATCCCCTGCGTCGTGTCCTTCAGGCTGGTGAAGACCTTCACCCGGTTCGAGCTGAGGTCGCTGCCGTTGACGGAATAGGGGCCGTTGATGGTGATCTGTCCGCCGCGAGCGGCTTTGACCACGTCGCCGGCGTGCACCGTCAGAGTCCCGCCGTTCATCACCAGCCCGGCGTCCAGCAGGTAGCCGAGCGGCGTGGTGGACGAGCCGTTGACCAGCGCCGTCTGCCAGGCCAGGTTGCCCAGGGCGGTTCCGTGGAACACGATGGCATCGAGGCCGTTGCCGTTACCGGCGTTGCCGGTGACGCCCGTCGTGAAGTCCGCGGTCACGCCGTTGAGGTAGACCGCGGGATAGGGCGTGGAGCCGCTGCCGTTGGCGGTCAGGGTGTTGGACCGCAGCGCCAGGCTGCCGCCGCCCAGGCCGGCGTTCTCCAGCCGGATCCCGTAGGCGCCGGTCTGATTCACGAGATCGTGTGCGATCGTCACCGGCTGTCCGCTGAGGGCGGTGCCCAGGATTCCCTCGTTACCGGTGGACTGGATCGTGCTCGAGGTCACGGTCATGCCGGCCGAGGCGGGGGCGGGCCCCAGGAAGCTGGCGCTGATCCCGTGCGCTCCCAGGCCGGACACCGTGCTGTGGTCGATCAGCAGCGGAGTGTCGATGGCGACAATGCCGTCGGAGCTTCCGTTCTGGATCAGGCTGCCGTTACGAACGATCAGCCCCAGGTTCGAGGACCCGAAGTTCCAGCCGTTGTCGCTGATCGAGACCGCGGTCGAGCCGTGCGCGACGGTGGCATGGTCGAAGAGGGCGCTCGCGGGTCCGGTGGCATCGCCTCGGAGGGTGATACCGCTCCACTCGCTGCCGCCGAGAGGCGAGGGACAGCTGGTGAAGAAGATCGAGGGGCAGGCTTGAGTGATCCCGGCCGGACCGTTGTCGTCCAGGCTGGTGAAGACCGCGTTCCCGGCCGAGGCCTCGAGCCGTCCGTTGTTGATGGTCAACGCACCAGCGACCTTGACCACCCCGCCGGCGGGCACGGTCAGCGTCTTGCGCTGGATGGTCAGCAGGCCGTCTCCACCGGCCACCAGGTAGCCGAGAGTGTGAGCGGTGGTGGAGCTGCTGTCGCTCGGATTGACCCAGGTCAGGTCGGAGGTGACCGTCCCGTGCATGGCGATCGCATCCATGCCGTTCTGCGATCCCTGGTTGGTGCCGATGGTCGTGAAGTTGAAGGAACCGCCGTCCAGGAAGATGGCTGGGTAGCGGGTGCGCGCACCCGGACAGTTGAGCGAGTCCTGGTGGCCGCTGCAGCTGATCGTGTTACCGGTCACGGTCGGCGACGCCGCGTCGACCAGGTGGATTCCATAGAGCCCGGCGGTGGTGACGGTGTTCCCGGTGATGACCGCCGGTTGGGCCGAGGCCAGGTCGGCCAGGATGCCCTCGTTGCCGGAGCGGGCGACGGTCACGCCGCTGACACTGACGCCGCTGCTCGCGAGCGCGCTGGTGAAGGTGGCGTCGATTCCGGCGGAGCCGGCGTCGCTGATGGTGCCGCCTGAGACCTGGATCGGCGTGTCCACCGAGTGGATGCCGTCGATCGAGGAGTTGAAGACGTTGACGTGCGAGAGGATCATGCCGAAGCCGCCCGCGAGCGAGGTGGCGCCGCTGTCGATGCGGATGCCGTAGTCGGGCTTGCCCGAGAGGTTGAGATGGCCGCCCACGGTCACGAAGGCCAGGTTGGCGGTGCCTCGGTGCGCCGGGATCGCGGTGTCGGTTGTGACGTAGATGCCGGGCCAGGTCGGTGCGTCGAACTCGGTGTCGAAGCTGACCGTGTTGCCGGCGCTGGTGTTGGCGCTCCTCAGGGTGCCTCCGCTGACGGTCAGCCCCGGCCCGTGGGTGAGGATGGTGACCGGGCCGTGCTGGCCGTCCAGGGTCAGGGTGGTGCCGAAGGGCACGGTGACGCCGCCGGCGCAGGCGGACTCGATGACCCAGGTCCGGCTGTTGTCCCAGGTGGCCGGCGTGATCTGGCCGTTGACCGCGGTCACGCCGGGCACGCCGCAGACGTCCTGGGGCGGCGGGCTGGTATCGACCAGCCGGGGCGCGAACTCGCGGATCGCCGCGACCAGGGCGAGTCCGACCGCAAGTAGCGCGGCCAGCGTCAACAGGACGTGCCGCCGGGATAGCCGTCGCAAGCCGACGACCGGGTCGGGGCGGCGGGCAACGACCGAGTCCACTCCCCTCCTTCTGGGCCTGCTGAGATCGCGACGGTGACCTGGCGAGCCCCGACATTAGAGGAGCCTCCTGTGGAGCGTCAAGGCTCCTGCGCCGAACTCCGGCGGATCGTGCCCGATCGGGCGCGGGCCCTTGCCCCTTTCTCCCTGCCGACTAGGGGGGTGGCCAGCGCAGGCTCATGGCGATCACGCGGGCCGCCGAGGCTCGGACCTGCGTGCTGGGGACGCTTCCGCGCTCCACCGCCGAACGCAGGGCGGTGATCGCCGCGTCCTGGCCGGAGGCGTCGCCGCTGCCGAGCAGGATCAGGTCGGCGCCGGCCCGGGCCGACGCCAGCACCGCGTCAGGCAGGGAGTACAGGGCGGCGATCCCACCCATCCCCAGGGAGTCGGTGACGATCACGCCCTGGAAGCCGAGCCGCCCTCGCAGCAGCCCCTGCAGCACGGCCGGCGAGAAGAGGGCAGGCGTCCCGCTCGGGTCCAGGCCCGGGACGTAGACCGAGGTGGCCATGACCGCGTCGGCGCCGGCGGCGATCCCCGCCGCGAAGCTGCTGGCCTGGGTCGCCTCCCACCGGGCCTCGCTTTCGGGGTCGGTCGGGATCGCCGAGTGAGGGTCGCCGGGCGCGCCACCCAGGCCCGGGAAGTGCTTCAGCGTCGCGGCCATTCCGGCGTCGTGCAGCCCGCTGACCGCCGCCGCCACGAGCGGGCCTACCCGGGCCGGGTCGGACCCGAAGGAACGGTCGCCGATCACGCCGTCCTCGGGATTGAGCCGGAGGTCCGCCACCGGCGCCAGGTCGAGGGTGATCCCCAGCCCGCGCACGCCCGAAGCCGTCGCCGCCACGGCCGCGCGCACTCCCTCCGGCCCGCGGCCGCCGAGCTGAAGCTCGGAGGGAAGCGGCGCCACGCCCTCCTGCACCCGCATCACCCGCCCGCCCTCCTCGTCGACCGCCACCATCAGCGGCGATGGCAGTCCCGCCTCACGTCCCAGCTGGTGCAGCGCGGCCGTGAGTCGGGCCAGGCTGGCCGCGTCCGTGAAGTTGTCGCGGAAGATCAGCACGGTTCCCACCTTGTCGTCCAGGATCAGGTGGCGCAGGCCGGCGGTGATCTGCGGACCGTAGAAGCTGGCGCCGAACATCTCGCCGATGGCCAGGTCGAGGGCCAGCGGAGGGCGAGGCCTGGGATAGGCGGAGGTCGGGCCCGGGTCGTCGAGCGCCAGGCTGAGCGGCCGGTCGGCGCGGGCCGCTGCCGGCGCAAGGCGCGGGCCCAGGCTTCCCGGGATCGCGCCCAGCGCGACCAGTCCGGCCGCCGCCGCTACCGCCACCCACTCTCTCCGGCGCATCCCGGACGCGCAACGCCGACGGCAGGGCTGAGCCCGGCCCCTTGCGGCGACGGTCCTGCGAAGGTCCGGTTAAGAGAGCTGTCTCCGCGTCGTCGGGCGAGCTACTTCAGCTGCAGGGAGAAGCTCGACTCGACCGGGACGCCATGGCGCAGGGTATTGAGCACCACGCAGTACTTCTCCGCGCTGCGCAGCAGACGCTCCGCCCGCTCACCATTGACGTCCTGGGGCACGGTGACCCGCGTCGTGCACCGGATCGCCTCGAGCCCGATCGGGTAGTCACCCATCGCAAGCGTGCCACGCGGGTCCCAATCGGCTTCGACCTCGACCTCGAGCGATTGCAGCGCGATCCCCATGCTGGCGGCCACCATCCGAACCGTCGTCTCCTGGCATGCCGCGAGAGCTCCCAGCAGGAGATCGCCGGAGCAGGGGACGTCGCCGGTTCCGCCCACCGCCGTGTGAGCCCCGGACCTCCAGGTGACGTCGGGCGCCGCGTCGGGGAGGATGGCGCAGTGCAGCGGGTCGTTCAGGTCGCTCGATCCACTGCGGACTCGCAAACGGATCTGGGCGCTCTCCGGCTGCGACCGGTACCGCTCGCGCAGGGGAGCCTGCCGCTCCCGGACGTCGATCTTCGTGGTGGCCACGGCGCCCTCCTTGGTCGAAGGAATACTGGGTACTCTACGCTGAGACTGATGGAGCCCGAGCCGGCGTGGAGCATCCATCTGCGCCCCGAGTCGCGGATTCCGCGGGATCCCGACGCGGCCCGCCGTTTCCTTCGCCGCGGAGATCTCCCCGGTGCGCTCCTGGGTGGCGCGGGGAGGCCTGCCCTGCGGGTGGGCGGGACGTCCCTGACCCACGAGCACCTCCGCCGGCGGGCGCAATCAGTCGCGGCCGGTTTGCACCAGCTCGGCATCGACGCCCAGAGCCGGGTTGGACTCTACGGCGATAGCGGACTGAGCTGGATCGTGTGCCACCTGGCGCTGCAGGTCCTGGGCGCCACCGTGGTTCCGATCAATCCCTCCTTCAAGGCCGCTGAGGTCGAGCACATCCTGGCCGACTCGCGCCCCTGCGCGTTGCTGCTCGACGATCCGCGCCGGTCCGTGGTCGAGCCGCTGCGGAGGCTCGAGACCTTCCCTCGCCTGATCCCGCTCGAGGATCTGCCGGTGAGGGACGAGCCGCTTCAGCCCGCGCGGCTCAGCTCCGAAAGTCCCGCCCTCATCCTCTATACGTCGGGCACGACCGGGCGTCCCAAGGGAGCCCTCCTCGACCACGGCAACCTCCTGGCCCAGGCGCGGGGCGTGATCGAGGCCTGGCGCTGGAACCCGGACGACGTCCTGGTCCTGGCCCTCCCCCTCTTCCACCTGCACGGGTTGGCGATCGCGCTCCACGGTTCGCTGATCGCGGGCGGGCAGGCGGTCGTCATTCCCTTCACGCCCGAGCGGGTGGCCGGCGAGCTCCAGGCCGGCGCCACCATGTTCTTCGGCGTGCCTGCGATGTACCAGCGCCTGGCTGAATGGCTGGAGCAGCACCCTACCGACCTCTCCCACGTCCGCCTGTTCGTGTCCGGCTCCGCCCCGCTCGCTCCGGCGCTCTTCGATCGCTGCCGGCGGCTGCTGGGACAGCCGGTGCTGGAACGCTACGGCATCACCGAGGGCGGGATCGTGGTCTCCAATCCCTGCGACGGACCGCGACAGGCGGGCCGTGTCGGCCATCCTCTGCCCGGGGTCGAGGTTCGCCTGGGCCGGGAGGACGAAATACTGCTCAAGGGCGGCCAGGTCTTCAGCGGCTACTGGGGCAACGAGCGGGCGACGGCGGAGATATTCGCCGACGGCTGGATGCGGACCGGCGACGTGGGAGAGCTGGGGCAGGACGGCAGCCTGGCCATCCGCGGCCGGCTCAAGGAGCTGATCATCTCGGGCGGCTACAACGTCTACCCGCGCGAGGTCGAGCTGGTGCTCGAGACCCATCCAGCAGTGCTCGAGGTGGCGGTGATCGGCGTGCCCTCGGAGCGCTGGGGCGAAGAGGTCACGGCCTTTGTGGTCGCCGGCAGCCGGGTCTCCGAGGACGAGCTGATTCAGCATGCGCGCCGCCGGCTGGCGCCCTACAAGTGCCCGCGCGCCGTCGTCCTCGTCGATGCCCTGCCCCGCAACGCGATGGGTAAAGTGCAGCGAGCCGCACTGACGGCTGCGCGGGTCAAGGCGATGGAGTGAACACGGCGGCGCCTTCGGGACGCCGCCGTGTGTCTGGTCAGGCCTGGCCGGGCAAGGGTCGCGCCGCTGCCTGAGTCGGAGCCGGCGTTGGCCGTTCGTCGTACTCGGCCGAGATGTCGGTCCTGGTCCGGTCGCGAACCGTAGCCGTGGCAACGAGCGAGATCACCGCGCAGACCAGGATGTAAACGGCGATCGCCAGGCTGGTCTTGTAGCCGCCTACCTTGACGCCGAACCACGTCGCGCCGGCGAAGAGAGCGGTGGCGATCAGCGGCGCCGGACCGCCGGCGATCACCGAGGCGAGCTGGTAGCCGAGCGAGGCGCCGCTGTAGCGGAGACGGCCGGTGAAGCTCTCCGCGATCAGCGCCGCCTGTGGACCGTACTGCATGTCGTGAGGGATCAGCGAGAGCAGGATGCCGATGAAGACCAACCCCGCTACACGGCTGTCCAGCAGACCGAAGTAGACGAAGCCCCAGATTCCCATGGTGGCGGCCCCGTACATGTACATGCGCTTGCGGCCGATCCGGTCAGAGATGTAGCCGAAGATCGGGATGCTGAAGAACGAAATGACGGAAGCCGCCAGCACGGCATAGAGGATGAAGTTGCGAGGGCGCTTGAGGACCTCGGTCCCGTAGGTGAAGACGTAGGCGGTGAAGATGTAGAAGGGCGCCTGCTCCGAGAGGCGGAGAAGGGCGGACTGGATGATCTCGCGCCAGTTGCGCCGGATCACCGCTGAAACGGGGGCACGCTCGATCCGCTGCTGCGCGACGAGCCGGGCGAACAGCGGCGTCTCCAGGATTCCGAGGCGGATGTAGAGACCGACCGCGACCAGCACGATGCTGAGGTAGAAAGGCACCCGCCATCCCCAGGTCAAGAAGCCGCTCGGGCCAGCGACGTTGCTCATGATCAGGAGCGCCAGGTTGGCCAGGAACAGGCCCACGGGAACGCCGAACTGCGGCCAGCTGGCGATCAGCCCCCGCCTACCGCGATGGCCCCACTCCATCGAAAGCAGAACCGACCCGCCCCATTCGCCGCCTACGCCCACGCCCTGCACGAACCGCAGGGCGGTCAGCAGGACGGCGCCCCAGATCCCGATCGACGCGTAGCTCGGGACGAAGCCGATGGCAAAGGTCGCCAACCCCATGAGCAGCAGAGTGGCGATGAGAGTGGCCTTGCGCCCGATACGGTCGCCGTAATGGCCGAAGATCGCGGCGCCTATCGGGCGGGCCACGAAGCCCACGGCATAGATGAGGAAGACGTTGAGGGTGGCTACGGCCGGGTCGCTCTTGGGGAAGAACAGCTTGGCGAAGACCAGGCCGGTCGCGGTGCTGTAGAGGAAGAAGTCATACCACTCGACCGACGTGCCGACAGTGCTGGCGATGACCGCGCGGGTCAGCTGGCGGCGCTCGTCGCCGGTGGCGGTGGACGCCTGCGCCACGGAGGATCACCTCTTTCCAGATGGATTCCGGACGATCGGTGCCCAAACGGCCTGGCTCACACCTCCTTCCCCGGGGCACCGCCGGCGGCATTCCCCCTTCCGAGGCAATTGTGCTCCCAGCGGGCCGCGTCCAGTCAATAGCGGCGCTTCGACCCGCTGGCCTGGCGGTCAGCGTCGGGTCAGCCGCGGTCGGGTATGGACCATTCCGGCCCGGACGGAGTGTCGCGCACCTCCACCCGCAGCTCGCTCAGGGCGGCTCGCACCAGGTCGGCCTCGCTGAAGCGCCTTTCACGCCGGGCGTCGTCACGCAGGCGCAGGGCCAGCTCGACGAAGGGCGCCACGAGCCGCCCCTGGTCGCCCTGTCCGCTGCCCGACTCGCCGAGGCGGACCAGCATCCCCCGATAGATGGACCGGGCTCGCCGCCGCAACCCCTGGTCGAGGCCGGCGCCATCCCCGGTCAGGCGGTCGTCGAGGTCGAGCACTATCCGCAGCGCGGCCGCGAGGTCACCGCCTGCCAGCGCCCCCTCGAACTCGCCGCGGCGATCCTCCGCCAGCTCGAGGAGCGAACCACGGCCGTTGCTGGAGGGCGCGTCCCCATTCTGACCCGGCGCCGGCTGCCGGGCCGGCCGCGACCCCGGCTTCGACTGGAGCGGCATGAGACCAAGGCGGTCCAGATCGATCCAGCGGCCGGACTCGATCCGGCGCTCCACCCCGGCCCGGCGGACGGCGACGAAGCCGCGGCCGCGCACCTCGAGGGCTCGCGCGTCGAGATCGAAGATGGCCGCGGTGTGCTCGGCCACCCCCAGGATCGCGACGCCCTCCGGGAGCAGTCGCTCCAGCTGGAGGAGGCGGCGCTCCCCCATGTAGCAGTAGCGGGTGTCATGCGTCCCGCC
>VBIC01000133.1 GCA_005881425.1 Chloroflexota bacterium
TGCTGAAGAAATACCCGAACGCCGTCACCGTGACCCAGCTCCAGGAGAAGGATCGCTTCCTCGGCGCGCTGCTCGGCGCCGCCGCCGGCGAGGCGCTGGGCGTCGCGGCGGAGGGAGAGTCCGAGGTCCCGCGGGAGGTGGTCGACTCCGCCGACGGCACCGAGCTGTCGCTCGCCCTGCTCCGCTCGCTGGTGGCGCGGCGGCGATTCGAGCTGTCCGACGTCGCCCAGGGCTACCTGCGCTGGTACCAGGGCAACCCAAGGCGGATCGGCGCCCTCACCCGCGCGGCGCTCGACAACCTGCGCGCCGGAGAGGCGCCGGAGCAGTCGGGCGCGCTGGCCTGGGAGGACTCGGGCCGGGCTGCGGCAGGGAACGGCAGCCTGAAGCGCAGCGCCGCGCTGGGCCTCTTGCACGTGCGCAACCTGGAAGGCCTGGGTGAGGACGCCGCGGCCAACTCGCGCATCACGCACAGCGACCCGCGCAGCGTCGGCGGCTGCATCGCGCTCGCCACCGCGGTGGCGCTGCTCGTGCGCGCCGGCAAGGATGGCGAGGAGGCGGTCTCGCGCGCCGCATCCGCGGGCGGAGAAACGTCGGACGAGGTGCGCGCCGCGATCGAGCGCGGCGCTTCCAAGCGGCCCGAGCAGATCGATCCTGGCAAGGGCTTCGTGCTCTCCACCCTGGAGCTGGTCTTCTCTGCGCTGTGCAGCGCGGCGACCTTCGAGCAGGGCGTGGCGGCGGCGGTCGCCCGCGGAGGGGATGCCGCCGCGAACGGGGCGGTCGCGGGCGCGCTGCTCGGCGCGAAGCTGGGGAAGGGACAGGTCCCGGAGCGCTGGCTCAAGCCGATCAAGGCCGCGCCCGAGCTCGCCAGCCTGGGGGAGCAGCTCTACAAGCAGCTGTAGAGCCCATCTCGAGTCCGCAACGTCGCCGGGCTAGCCGGCGCCGTACGTGTGCAGGCCCTCGCCGGTCAGGCCGAGGTTCACTCCCATGAAGGTGAAGACCACCACCACGAAGGCGAACACCGCGATTGCGGCGGGGCGCTTTCCCGCCCAGCCCAGCGTGATGCGGGTGTGCAGGTAGCCGGCATAGACCACCCAGGTGATGAGCGCCCAGGTTTCCTTCGGGTCCCAGCCCCAGAACCGGCCCCACGCCTCGTTGGCCCACATGCCGCCCATCACGATGCCCACGGTGAGCAGCGGCCAGCCCGCGATGATCACCTTGTAGGTGATGTCCTCCAGCTTGCGCGGGTCGGGCAGATTCGCCGAGATGCGGTCGCGCAAGGGGGTGGTGAGCAAGAAGCCCAAGGTCGTGCCCCACACCAAGGCGATGAGGCCCAGCGCATAGTTCGAAGCGAGGCTCAACCGGAAGGGTCCGTGCTCTCCCGGGGCGAGCCGCACGCCGGCGGGCAACGTGATCTCCGCTGAGCTGACGATGCGGTAGACGAGCAGCGCGAGCCCCAGCGTGAGCAGCCCGAAGCCGGCCCCGACCAGCTTGTACCCGAGCGCGTGAATGCCCTGCTCGGGTCCCTTGCGTGCCCGGAAGTAGACGGCCGCGCCGGCGACGAGGAGGAGGATGGCCAGCAGGAGGAACGGACCGACCCCCGCGACCGGGGTGAGGAACTTGGCCGCCTTCTCCGAGCCGGGGGGCAGCACGTGGACGGCGGTGGTCACCTCCAGCATCTTGCCGGGATGGAGCCGGCTCGCGATCTGGTGCCGCCAGCCCGGCGCCATCTCGAAGGTGGCGCCGAAGAGCAGCCGGGTTCCCCCAACCAGCGCCAGGAGCAGACCCGCCGCTGCCGCCTGTACGCCGCCAAGCCAGGCCGTGGGGGTGCCGGTGCGCACCAGGTAGAGCAGCGCGCAGATCGCGCCCAGCGTGAAGAGCGAGTAACTCACGAAGAGCATCCCGACGTGGATGAGGATCCAGTAGCTCTGCAGCGCGGGGACGAGCGGCTCGATCTGCTTGTCCGTGACCAGCGAGGCCTCGCCCATCGCGACCAGCGCCAGCGCGACGGCCAGGACGCCCACGACGCGCAGGCCCCACTTCCGCTCGATGATGAGGTAGCAGACCATCATCGCCCAGGCGACGAAATTCAGCGCGTCGAAGAGGTTGGTGTAGGGCGGGTGCGAGACCATGTACCAGAAGCGCTCGGACGAGCTGAGCACGTCGCCGGTCGCCTCGCGGGCGAGGATTTCGATCCGGCCCGCGGCGATCCAGCGGGTGACCAGGTAGGCGGTGTGCGTCGAGACGGCCAGCGCGGCCAGGCCGGTGGAGATGCGATCGAGGCGCAACCTCTGCACCGCCAGCCGCGCGGCGTAGCCGATGAAGGCGCAGGCATAGGTCGCTACCGCGATCAGCCGCAGCCACCAGCCGGCGTCGAGCAATCCTTGGATGGATTCCACGTCCGGTCCTCCCGGGAGGCGCGCATTCTAGCGCGGACCGGGCCTCGGCGTCCGGCGCCAGGTTGCCGCAGCCCGTCCGAGGCAACGCCCACAGGGACTCGAGGAGCAAGATGACGAGGCGAAACCTTTTTTCCGCCGCGGACTCAGATCGAGCGGGAGGTACCCTGTGACCGCGCGAAAACTCCTGGCGGAGATGGGCCGGCCGCTCGATGACGGCGAGCTGGTGCGCCGCATCCGGGGCGGCGAGACCGGGCTGTTCGAGCTGGTCATGCGGCGCTACAACCAGAGGCTCTTCCGCGTCGCGCGCGCCCTGCTGCGCGACGATTCGGAGGCGGAGGACGTGCTGCAGGAGGCGTACGTGCGCGCCTACTCCCGCCTCGGTCAGCTCGAGCAGCCCGATCGGCTCGCCTCCTGGCTCACCCACATCGTGGTCCACGAAGCCAAGGCGCGCCTGCGCCGGCGCGGGCGCGTCGTCGAGCTGAAGGAGATGAACGTGCGCACGCTGCGTTCGCCAGCCATCGATCCGGAGGAGCAGGCAATGGGAAAGCAGCTCCAGGCCGTCCTGGCAGACGCCATCGACGCGTTGCCGGTGGGCTACCGGACCGTGTTCGTACTGCGCGATCTGGAG
>VBIC01000134.1 GCA_005881425.1 Chloroflexota bacterium
TTCTTCGACCCCGACGAGGACCACTGGCACGGTGCCGCGCCGGATCGCTTCATGACCCACCTCTCGATGGTCGAAGTCGACGATAAGGGCAACAGCGCCACGTGGGGCACCCATGTCAGCGACGAGGAGTACGGAGCGGCACGCCGATGACCGCTTGGACGACAGTGGAGCTGACCAGGATCGGAAGCTCGGACGAGCTGCAGATCGCGTCGGTCCGGCCCGACGGCACGCTGCGAAACCCGGTGACGATCTGGGTGGTCCGCGACGGCGACAGCCTCTACGTCCGATCCGTCAAGGGGCCCACGGCCGCCTGGTTTCGCGGCACGCAGGAGAGCCACGAAGGTCGGATCCGGGCCGGTGGCGTCGAGAAAGAGGTCACCTTCGTGGACGCCGGCCACGACATCGACGACGAAGTCGACGCTGCTTACCGGGCCAAATACCAGCGCTACGCGGGAAGCATCCTCAACAGCGTGCTGACCACTCAGGCGCGATCCACGACGACCAAGCTTGTGCCGCGCGCGACACGCTCTTAGCTCAACAAGGGACTAGGCTTTGTGCCGTGAATCTGATCACGGTCTTTGGAATCGTCGCCTTGAGCTTCATGATGCTGATGTACGCGCTCGAGCGTCGGCACCCGTTCTTTGTTCTCGCATTCGCGGCGGGCTGCGCGCTCTCGAGCGTGTATGGCTTTCTATCCGGCGCCTGGCCATTCGGAATCGTCGAGGTGATCTGGTGTTTGATCGCCGTAGCCCGGTACAGAGATCAGCCGAGGGCCGTCAGCTCCTCACCGTGATGACGACTTTTCCTCGAGCGTGTCCGGCCTCGACATAGCCGATGGCCTCTGGGGTTTGGCTCAATGGATATGTTCGATCGATCACCGAAGTGAGCTTGCCGGCCTCGATGAGCTTGCACAGAACGATGAGGTCCTCGCGGTTGAGCTTCGCCAGGAACGAGCGGAGCTTTTGCCGCACGAACGGCGACAACATGCGTCCTGCCGCCATGGTGCCGAGTGCCGCGCCGCTGTTCATGATCAGCGTCCCGTCGGCGGCGAGCACGCGGCGGTACTCGCCTAGTGAATGGCTTCCCGCATTGTCGAGGATCACGTCGTAACGCGATCCGCTCCGGGTGAAGTCCTCTCGGGTGTAATCGACGACATGGTCAGCGCCGATCGATCGGACCAGCTCCACGTTTCTCGTGCTGCACACGGCAGTCACGTCGGCTCCGAACGACTTCGCGATCTGGACGGCGAAGGTGCCCACGCCTCCAGCCGCACCGTTGATCAAGACCTTCTGTCCACTCTGTAGCTTTCCGACGTCGCGAAGCGCCTGGAGTGCGGTCACAGCCGCGACGGGGACGGCTGCGGCCTGGTCGAACGTGAGGTTGGCCGGCTTCGGCACGACCATGTCTCCTCCGGCAGGTGCATACTCGGCGAAGGCGCCGTCGCACGCGCCGAATACCTCGTCGCCCGCTTGATATTGCCTCACGTTCTTACCCACGGCCTCGACGTGCCCTGCGACGTCCACTCCCCGAACGCCGTTCTTTGGCCTCGGCAGTCCCAACGCCAGGCGTGCGATGTACGGCTGGCCTCTGACGAAGTGCCAGTCAAGCGGGTTGACTCCCGCCGCGTGAACACGTACCAGCACCTGGGTGTCTTTGATGACGGGCTTGTCGATCTCCTTCAGCTCGAGGGCCTCAGGTGAGCCGTACTTGACCTGGACAATGGCTTTCATGCTCACTTGACTCTCTTATGCATCATCGCAGCTTGAGAAGCGGTCCCGTGAGGTGCCGTGGCCGGTGCTGGTCTCGGCCGCAACCAAGCCGGGCCCCGAGGGCAGCTCACCGCCAGGGAGGGAGCCGGGCGGCAGCGGCGGCGCTGGCTACAGGCTCCGCCAGGTCGTCCTCGAGACGCGCGAGATTCGTGACCCACTCCCCTGCCATCACCACAGCCATGGCGCCCCGCCCCACCCGCTCCTCGTTGCGCCATCGGCGCAGGCAGGTCAGCGCCGCCTCCCGCAGCCGGGGTGTCGCCGCCTGGGGATGCTCGGTCACGGCGTCGCGCCCCTGGTCGAGCCGGTCAGCCATATGTCGCAACCCGGCGAGCAGCCCGCCCGCCTCGGCGTAAACGGTGCGGGCGCCATCCGGGCAGGCGCCCGCTCGGTATCCCATGCGCGCCGCGATCACCTCGAGCAGGTCTCCCGCGAGCAGCGCGTGGTCACCTGCCGCCACCAGGAATCCGGCCGTCTGCGGATCGAGGCGCGACGCACTCCTCTCGTTGAGCAGCAGATCGAAGGCGTCGCCGGCGCGATCCCTCGCCTGCACCGCGGCGCGCCGCACCGGGTCGACCGGACCCGGGCGCTCGACGTCCAGGATTCGCTCGAAGGACTGCTCCAGATAGCCGGCCACCGCCCGGTAGAACGCCGCCACGGCGCGCCCGAACTCCCGCCGCGCGCCACGCGGCCAGAACAGCAGCCCCACGACGATGCTGACCGCGGCGCCGGCCGCCACGTCCTCGATCCGGACCAGACCGATCTGCCAGCCCGCCGGCGAGATCAGGTTGAAGACCACGATCAGGTTGATGGACGGCCGAGGCGGGTGCCGGGATGGACACCGCGATCACGAAGGCGAGCAGCATGCCGGTCTGGGCCGCCGCTACGTAGCCGTTCTGAGCGTCGTGGAGCACGAACTCGCTGAAGGCGAAGACGACGGGAATCACGATTGCGGCCCGCGCCGCGCGGCGCAGCGCCGCGAAGCCCGGGTCGGGCGGAGCCCGGAGGATCAGCCCCGAGCCGCGCGCTACGCCAGCGCCTCCTGGCGCGTGCCCTGGACAAAGCAACCATCGACTGCATGTTCGGTTGATGCCTCTGTCATCCTTACCGGATGAATTCGATCCCGGGCGGCCGGCGCCGCTTCAACGAGCTGGCGGGTACGAACCTCGACCGCATCGCCGGAATTTCGGACGGCATCTTCGCGGTCGGCATGACCCTGCTGGTGCTGGGCCTGGCGGTACCGACGCTGAGCGCTCACGGCACGGAGGGAGACCTCTGGCAGGCGCTGCTGCGGCTGGGCCCGAACGTACTCGTGTACACGATGAGTTTCATGACTCTGGGGATCTTCTGGGTCGGCCAGGGCACGCAGCTCAATCAGCTGACACGAAGTAATCGCACCTACTCGTGGCTTCAGCTCCTCTTTCTCTTCGGGGTCACCCTCGTGCCCTTCTCCACGGCGTTGCTCGCGCGCTTTCCAACCTTTCGCCTGGCTCTCGTCGAGTACTGGCTCAACATCGTGCTCCTGGGCATGACGCTGCTGGCGGGACTCCAGTACGGACTTCGGGCACGTTTGTTCATCCAGACGGCGACGGAGACGCCTGAGATGGCGCCCCTGATGCGCGGCCGGATCTTGATCGCCCAGTCTCTGTATGCGATCGCGGCGGCGACCTGCATCGTCTTTCCTACCTGGGTGAGCATCGCCCTGATCTTCCTGGTCCAGCTGAACTACGTTCTCGCGCCGCGGATCCCGATTCTGCACCGCTTCTGAGAAGCCGACTGGACCGGCGAGGTCCGTGGCCCAGCCTGAGGGCTCAGCCGTCCCGGATGGCCGCCAGGACGGCGGCGCCATACCGCTCCAGCTTGGCGGGACCGATCCCGGCAATCGCCGCCAGGTCCCTGATCGACACCGGTCGGATCCGTGCGATCTCGGCCAGGGTCTTGTCGTGGAAGATCACGTACGGCGGCAGCCTGGCCTGCCGAGCGGTCTCGAGGCGCCACTGACGGAGAGCCTCGAAGCGCCGCACCGCATCAGCGGTCAGGTCGCCGGCAAGGACGCCCTCGGACGAGCGGCTCCGCGGCTTCGGCCCGGGGCGAGCCGGCCCGACCTCCAGCTCGACCGCCGGCGATGGCTCCCCCGCCAGCAGGGCCCGGCCACTCTGTGTGACCGACATGGTCGGCTTCTCGCCATGCCCGCGGGCGATCAGGCCCGCCTCCACCAGAGCGGAGACCAGGTCCCGGATGCGGTCCGCGTCCCAGTCCCGCAGCGCCCCGAAGAAGGCGAGCTCCTGCACCCAGGGCTTGGACGTCGCCCAGGCGTCGAGCTGCCCGCGCAGGATCAGGGCGATGCGCGCCGCGCCCAGGTGCCCCGTGAAGCGGGCGACGCAGGCGACGGTGGCTTCCACGTCCGCCGGTGCGACCGCGAGCGTCTCGATGCTCCGCGGATCGAGACAGTTGTCACAGGCGCGGCAGGTCCGCGGCACGCCCTCCTCGCCGAAATAGTCCGCGATCCGGGCGTGGCGGCAGCCGCGCGAACGCGCGTAATCCATGACCTGGTTGACGCGCGCGTAGGCATGCTGCTTGAGCTGCGCCTGCTCCTCGAAGTCGACCGGCGGGCCGGTCAGCTTGCGGATGCCGCCGTCCGGCTCGACCACGCCGGCGCGCTCCAGCAACGCGACCGCGGCCCGGACGGCGCCCCCATCGATCGCGGGCAGCCGCGACTCCCAGTCGGTCCAGCCCCTGCCGTCGCGAAGCATCTCCCGATAGACGGCGCGCACCGTGTCGCGATCGGGGTATGCCTGCTCGATGAAGAACTCCTGCAGCTGGCGGTCCTGGGCGCTGTAGAGCAGGATGCATTCCGAGCGCTGGCCGTCGCGGCCGGCGCGGCCCGCCTGCTGGTAGTACTCCTCGAGGCTGCCCGGAAAGTCGTAGTGGATGACCTGGCGGATATCCGGGAAGTCGACGCCCATGCCGAAGGCCGACGTCGCCACGATGACCTTGAGGCGGCCGGCGGCGAACTCCTTGTACACATCCTCCCGCTCATCGCCATCCAGCGCGCCGTGGTACGCAGCCGTGGCCAGGCCCGCCTTCGATAGGGCCGCCGCGACCTCGATCGCGGTCCTCCGGGCGCCGCAGTAGACGAGCGACCGGCCGCTGCCGGGACGGATCCGCGCCAGCAGGCTGTCACGCTTCTCCGCCTTGCCGCGGCAGCGGTCCACGGACATCAGCAGGTTCTCCCGCACGAACCCGGTGACCTTCCCCACCGGTTCGCGCAGGCCAAGGCTGGCGATGA
>VBIC01000048.1:0-6143 GCA_005881425.1 Chloroflexota bacterium
TGACTCGAGGTATTTGACGAGGCCGAGCCAGGCGCGCTCGGTGTCCTCCGTCCGCCGGTGGGGCGAGCGGAACGTTCTCAGGGCGATCGACATGTCATCCAATCCCCAGCGCATTCGGTAGAAAGCGAGCGCGGCTGCGTCGAGGCTGCGGCCTGATTCCCTGGAGTAGAGGGCCAGTTCGTCGCCGGTCCCCGTGTCCACCATCCAGAGGTCGCGCTCGGGGCGAGCCAGGCCGACGGTGTCCCAGTCGATCAGGAGCAACTGCTCCCCGGCGCGAATCAGATTGGCGGGATGCGGTTCTCCATGGGTGGGGACCGCCTCGCCGGCCGCCGGCTCGACGGCTGCCGCCAGGCGGTCGAAGCGCTCGAGCAGCCGGTGGACGCCCGTGGCGCTGCGGCTGAGGAGGGCGCGGGCCGGCTCGGAGAAGGGGCCGCCGCTCCACTCGTGCTCCAGGTCCCGGAGCGCAACCTGGAGATCGTCACGTCCCGGCAAGGAGGCGCTCGCCGGACGGACGTGAGGCGCAGCCGGCGCAGTCGCCTGGTGCAGCCGGACGAGCATGCGGACCAGGGCCGTCCTCTCAGCCGGCGGGAGGACCTCTCCGAAGCGACCAGGCCGCCCACTGACGAAGGGATAGACGGCGGCCGCGTGCTGGGCGCCGATCCGTTGGACGGTCTCGCCGCTGAGGGTCGTCAGGGGGGCCACGACGAACTCGAGCTCCGCCTCCCGCCGCAGGGCGCGGGCGGTGTCCAGCGCGTGGCGCAAGCCGTCGAAAGCCGAATCCCGCGTCTTGCCGAGGAAGGGCTTCTGATCCAGGTCGTCGACGGTGACGAAGCAGCGTTTCCCGGCCGGGTCACGGACCAGCCAGTGGTAGCTGCCGCCTCCAACCGGTAGGTACTCGCAGTCGACTCCGTCGAGTCCCCAGTCCTCCATGAGCGACGCCCGCAGCCGGGGCCGGGAGAGCGTCTGCAGCGGGCTTCTCATCGGATACGAGTGTGCCTGGAAACGAAACCGGCCGGGCGGTTGGCCCGGCCGGTTGTGAGTGCTGTGTCGGGGGCTTACGGGTTGTAGATGCAGGCGGCGTTGACCGGGACCATGTTGCCCTGGACGGTGCCGTTGGGCGCCGCCTTGTAGGTGAAGGCCTCGGTCGCGCTGGGCGCCTGGTGGAGCAGGTTGGCGGTGAGGAGATTGGCGGTGCTGACGGTCGACGCACCGGCCGGGGTGGCCGTGTCGCCGCCGACCACCGGGTATTTGCCGGTGTTGTTGTAGTAGAGGTCCGCCGCCGACTGGATGGTGGCGCCGTCGGTCTTCATCGCGTTGCAGGCGGCGCTGGCGTTGACGCCCGAGATGTTGAAGAGCACGATGGCGGCGAGAATGCCGAGGATCGCGATCACGACCAGGAGCTCGACCAGCGTGAAGCCACCCTGGCCGGTGCGCTGGCGCTTACGCGCCCTCTCGAGAAGTGCAAGCATGTGAATTTTCAAATACCTCCTTAGGTTCGAGTCGAGACTAGCGTCAAAATCTTGCGGCGTTTGTGTACGGCAGGGCTATTTGAGTAGCAGGTGGGTGACGACGAAGGCGAGCCAGCTGCCCACCGTGAGCAGGAAGGCCGCCTCCAGAACCGGTACGGCGCGGCGCCGGCGGGGAGGCGCGAAGTCGACCGCCACGAAGCGCCCGCGATCCGCATCACGCCGCGACATGCTTGTCACCGGCCTGTTCCGGATTGAGCCGCGCCTGCCAGCCCCAGTCGTCGATCAGGCCCAGCGCCGTGAGGTGGGAGGGCCAGGGGAAGTCTGGTACCCAGCGGACCGCGGGCGCGGGCAGGCGGACGTCGAAGGCGAACCGCTGCGACCAGTCGGTCTCGAACCGTGTGAACCGGCCGGCCAGGTAGAGCGGCGTGTTGGCCCCGATGACCAGCCCGGGTTCGGCGCTGCGCATGAACCTGACCAGGGCGTCCAGCGCCACCCCGATCTGCTCCAGCTGCCCGTCCTCGTCCTCGGTCTCCAGGCCGAAGGTGCGAAAGAATCGGGGCCGGGCGCCCACCATCAGGGCCACGGTGGCCTCGCCCGTAGCCCACTCGCAGAGCAGGCCGTCGGCGGCGCCGATCCCCCGGGCCAGCGCCGGGACCTTGAGGTCGATGCGGTCGGTCTCGAGCCCGGCCGCGGATGCCGCCTGGACCAGCCCATCGACCATCTCGCGACGGGCCGCCACCAGGTAGACCGCGTAGCCTCGGTCGACCACGCGGGCATGCCACGCGTAATAGACCGTCTGGGGATCGATGGGGATCAGGCGCTTGCCCTCGAAGAGGACGGCCGGCGCCAGCTCCTCGGCCGGGAGCAGGGGCAGCCGGAAGTCCCGTACCGCGATCCCGCTCTCGCCAATGGCGAGTCGCAGGCTGCGCGCCGTGATCCGCGCCTCGAGGAGGACCTGGCGCAGGAAGGGACCGAAGCCCGGGCTGGGGACGCCGTCCTGGAGCAGCCCGGCGGGCAGGATGACCTCCACGTGCCGGGTGAGGCGACCGCGCTCGGCCTGGGCCACCCTCAGCTCGACGACTCCCAGCTCCAGAATGGCATGCGACCTCACTGGAACTGCTCCCAGTCGATCACCCAGCTCCCAGCCGTGACGGCGGCCTCAGCGCGGAGGGTGCGCGCCGTACCGGTGGCCGAGACGGTGAAGTCCAGCACCGGGTTGGCCCTCGTGCATCCAGCTCCGGCGGTGACGTTGGAGACGGTGACGGTGATGGTCGAGGCGGGATAGTTGAGGGTGAGCGGGGTGGGCACGTCGCTGTTGAGGTTGGCGCAGACGTTGCCGTTCTCGCCCTTGATCCACTCGATGAACCAGGGCACGCCGGCGTCGAGGGCGTAGGTCGAGCGGCTGTCGGCCTGGACCGAACCGAGGCTCAGGAAGGCGCCGCTGGCGAGGCTCAGCGCGGCCCAGGTGAGGAGCAGGAAGGCGGCCACGAAGACCAGGACCAGGATCAAGGCCTGGCCGCGCTCGCCCTGCCGCCTGATCAGAAGCACCCCAGCGTCCTCTCCCCGACCCTCAAGGTCTGGGCCGCGGCCCCGGAGGCCGAAGGAGTCAAGCTCAGGTTGAGGTAGCAGAGCGGCAGGCCGGCGCTCAGATCGAGCCGCTGCAGTCCGCGGCTCGACACCGTGGACGCGCCGCCGGCGGTGCGGATCAGGTTGGCAGAGGCGTCGATGGCGTAGGTGACCGTGACCGGCGGGCTGCCGTAGACCACGAGGAGCGCGCCGCTGCCCGGCGTGAGGGTGAGGGGGAGGACCGAGGTGGTCTTGCCGCTGCTCAGGTCGCGGGTCAGGCTGAGGCTGGCCGAGCTGATCGCCTGGTCGCCGGCGATGGCCCGTGACTCCGCGGTCAGGACCTGGTAGCCGACGAGGAAGGTCTGGGCCAGCACCAGCGCGACCACGGAGCTGAGAGCCAGGCCCACGAGCAGCTCGACCAGGGTGAAGCCGCGCTGAGACCTGACGCTGCAGCACCCCCTCCCCGACCCTCCCCCCTGAAGGGGGAGGGAGATTACCTTGTTCACGGCCGCACCTTCGTGAAGGGGGAGGGAGGTTACCTTGTTCACGGCTGCACCTTCAGCAGGTCGAGGGCTTCGCTGCCGCCGCTGGGGCCGGTGACGGAGACCACGATCTCCTGGAGGCCGTTCTCTCCATTGGCCGCCGAGAAGCTGGCAGTCAAAGGATCGTAGTAGAGGGCCTGCTCCGAGATGGTGTAGCCGGCCTGGGAGAGCAACGGGTAAGCCGCCGGCTTGACCTGGTAGGCCTGGCTCTTCACGTACTCGGCCTGGGAGCGGATCAGCCGATCCACCTGCGTCTGCTCCTGGTGCCGCCTGGTCGCGATGGCGATGGCCGCGAAACCGGAGACGATCGAGACCACGATCACGGCCAGCAGGGCGACCGCGACCGTCGTCTCGATCAGGGTCATGCCCGCCTGCCGGCTCCTCATTTGAGCGCTCCCACCAGGCCGTACATGGCGGAGATCAGGGAGACCGCGACGAAGCCGACCACCCCGCCCACCGCGACCGTCATCACCGGCTCGATCAGCGCGGTCATGGACCGGATCCGGTAGTCGAGCTCCTCCTCATAGAAGTCACCGGCCTGCTCCAGGTAGACGTCGAGCGTCCCGGTCTCCTCCCCGACCCGGACCATCTGGGTCAGCATCGGGGGAAAGAGGCGGGTCCGGGTCAGCGGTCCGCTGAAGCCCTCGCCTCCCTGCATCTGGTCCTTGACCCGGTTGAGCTCGTACTGGAAGACCCGGTTGCCTGTCCCCTGGATGACCGCGTCGAAGGTCTGGCTCAAGGGCACGCCCGCCTTGAGCACGATGGCCAGGGTGCGGGCGAAGCGGTTGAGGATGGCGGCCACCACGATCGGTCCCACGATGGGCGAGCGGATGGCCAGCTCGTCGCGGACGTAGCGGCCCCGGTCGGTGCGCAGGCCCGCTGTGATGGCGACGGCGATCAGCCCCGCGGTCGCCCCGATGGCGAGGGCGCGGTCCCTGATGAAGTTGACGATGCCGAGCAGGATGCGGGTGGGCAGCGGGAGCTGGACGTGGAACTCGGCGAAGATCCGGCTGAAGGCCGGGAGCGCGAAGACCACCAGGATGATCACCACCGAGGTCGCGACCACCAGGATGACCGCCGGGTAGATCATGGCGCTGCGCAGCCGGCGGATGGTGTTCAGGTCGCGGCGCAGGTAGCCGGCCAGCTGCTTGAGCGTGCCCTCCAGGTTTCCCGTCATCTCGGCCACCCGGACCAGGTCGACGTAGATGGTGGGGAAGACGGACGGATGCCTGGCGAAGGCCTCGGACAGGTTCTGCCCACGCTCCAGGTCGTCGAGAACCTGCAGGATGACGCGCTTGAAGAGGGGGCCCGGCGTCTCCTCGGCGATGGTCGAGAGCGCCCGGCTCATGGGCACGCCGGCGCCGACGAAGGTCGCCAGCTGGCGGGTGAACATGATCATGTCGATGCGCGAGATGTGGTAGAGGGAGGGAAAGTAGTCGGCCATCGTCTTGCGCGGCGGGGCGCTGCGCAGGCGGACGATCTTCAGGCCCTGCAGCCAGAGCGCCTGCTCCGCGGCCGAGCTGCCGGCCGCGTCGATCACGCCCTCCCGGCGGACGCCCGCCTCGCTGTAGGCCCGGTAGGCGTAGCTAGGCATCGAGGCCCTCGCTGACGTGGATCGAGCGCATGACCTCGCCGATGGTGGTCAGCCCTTCGTCGATGCGGGCCAGGCCCGATTCGCGCAGGGTGGTCATGCCGTCCGCGATCGCCTGCGCCCGGAGCACGTCGGGCGAGGACTCGCGGACCAGCAGGCGCTTGAACTCGTCGGTCACGCGCAGGACCTCGAAGACTCCGCGCCGGTCGCGAAAGCCGGTGTGGGCGCAGTAGGCGCAGCCGGTGCCGTGGCGGAAGGTGTAGCCGGTGCCGTGCAGAGCCCGGTAGAAGGCCAGCTCGTCCGCGGCCGGCTCGTACTCGACGGCGCAGCGCTCGCAGATCCGGCGGACCAGGCGCTGCGCCTCCACGCCGATGATGGAGGAGGCGACCATGAAGGGCTCGATCCCCATCTCCAGGAAGCGGTAGACGGCTCCGACGGCGTCGGTGGCGTGGAGCGAGGAGAGGACCAGGTGGCCGGTCAGAGCCGACTGGACGGCGATCTCGGCCGTTTCCTTGTCCCGGATCTCGCCGACCAGGATGCCGTCGGGGTCCTGGCGGAGGATGGAACGAAGGCCGTTGGCAAAGGTGATCCCTGCCAGCCGGTTGATCTGGATCTGGTTGATGTTGTCGAAGGTGTACTCGACCGGGTCTTCGATGGTGGTGATGTTCTTCTCCACCCGGTCCATCTCGTTGAGCGCCGCGTACAGGGTGGTCGTCTTACCGCTCCCGGTGGGTCCGGTCACGAGCACCATGCCGTAGGGGGAGCGGACGAGCTCCTGGAAACGCAAGCGGCCGGATTCGCTGAAGCCGAGCGCGTCGAGGGGGAAGACGGAGCGCGACCGCTCGAGCAGTCGCATCACGACCTTCTCGCCCCAGATGGTCTCGATGGTGCCGACCCGGATGTCCAGGGGGCGGCCCTCGACCGAGGTCTGGATCTGCCCGTCCTGGCTGCGATGGCGGTCGACGATGTCGAGGT
>VBIC01000048.1:6156-17105 GCA_005881425.1 Chloroflexota bacterium
CGTGGAGCACGCCGTCGATCCGGAAGCGGATGCGCAGGCGGTCGGACTGGGGCTCGATGTGGATGTCGGAGGCGCGCTCGTCGGCGCCCTCGGCGATGATCAGGTCCACGATCTGGACCACGGGTGCGTCCTGCTTGACGTCCGTCAGCCGGGGAGTCGCGACCCGGCCGCCCGGCTGGAACGTCTCCTCGAAGGAGCGCACGTGGCGGTTGACGCCGGCCAGCAGCTTGTAGTTCTGGACGATCGCGCGCTCGACCTCGGAGCGAACGCCCAGGAGGGGGCGGATCCGCTTGCGGGTGAGCACCTTGAGCTCGGCGAAGAGGGCCAGGTCGCCGGGGTCCACGGTCGCGACCTCCAGCGTGTCGCCGTCGATCTGGAGGGGGAGGATCAGGTGCTGCCGGGCGTAGCCCTCGGGGATCAGGGCCAGCGCGTCCTTCGAGATCCGGGCGTGGCCGAAGTCCACCAGCGGAACGCGGAAGTGCTGGCTCAGGGCGGAGGCCAGCGCCTTCTCCTCCACGGTTCCGTTTTCGAGCAGGATCTGGCCCAGAGGACGGCGCAGCCGCTTCTGCTCGATCAGGGCCGAGGCCAGCTGCTCGCTGCTCAGCAGGCCGCGCTCGAGCAGCAGCTCGCCGAGCCGTTTTTCCTGGCGCAGGGGACCGCTGGCGGCCTGGGCTTCGCCGGCGCTCATGCGACCTCCTTCTGAGTCGACCGCAGCTCGGTCTGGAAGGCGTCCAGGTCCTCGACCGCGAAGCGCAGGTGCTGCCCCGGAGTGCGGAAGGCCGCCTGGACCAGGCCCCGGCGGACAGCGCGCAGCAGCGTCGACTTGCTGATTCCGAGCCGGCGCGCCGCCTCACTGGTCGTCAACGCCGGTCTCACCGAGGTCTCCGAGTGATGCAAACGCGTCAAACAGGTCGATCTTGCGTCAGCCGGGCGCTCTCCTCCCAGAGCCGGGCGGCAAGCCCCTCGTCCCGGGCCAGCCGCGACGGGGGTCTTGGAAGGTTTCGGTCGAAATACTCGCCGCTGGCCGTCCCGACCTGCGGGCTGGAGGCCAGGTAGACGATCGCCTGTGCCCCCTGGGCCGGGCGGAGCATGAAGAGCCGCTTGGCGACGGCGAAGAAGGGACGGGTGAAGGCGGGCGCCCGGTTCCAGATGCGGGTGGCGACGGTGCCCGGGTGGAGCGCGTTGACGGTGACGCCGGTGCCCTGGAGCCGGCGGGCCAGCTCCCGGGTGAAGAGGACCTGGGCCAGCTTGGACCGCGAGTAGGCGCGCATGACCTGGTAGCCGCGCTCCAGGCCCAGGTCGTCGAAGTCGATCGAGCCCGCGTAATGGCCGGCGGAGCTGACCATGACGATGCGCGAGGGGGCGCTGGCGCGCAGCCGGTCCAGCAGCAGGTTGGTGAGGAGAAAGGCGCTCAGGTAGTTGACCGCGAAGGTGGACTCCAGGCCGTCCTCGGTGAGGGTTCGGGTCATCGATACGGTGCCGGCGTTGTTGACGAGCACGTCGAGGCGTTGATACCGGGCCAGGAAGGCCTGGGCCAGGGAGCGGACCTGGCGTTGCGAGGCGAGGTCGCAGAGGAGTGAGTCGACCGTCGAGCTCCCGGATCGGTCGCGTACCGCCTGGACGGCGCGCGCGGTCTTCCCCGGATCGCGCCCGACCATCACCAGGTGCGCCCCCTGGCGGGCGAGCGCAACCGAGGCCTCGAAACCGATGCCCGAGGTGGCGCCCGTGATCAGGACCGTCTTTCCCATGAGGTCCGCCACCGTGACATTAAACGCGTAGGCTTGAGGACCATGGAGGGCCTGGAGAGAACCCGGCGACCGCCTGTCCCTCGTGCGGGGCAGGCCAGAAGGCCGCAGCCGCAGGTTGATGCGAGCGTGGCCGCCCTCGAGCCCAGCCTGCTCACGACTGACCGGGTGATCGCGCTGCAGCGCCAGTACGGCAACCAGTTCGTGCTCGGACTGCTGCACCCCCCGGTCACGAGCCTTCAGCGCGACACAGGGTCGGCGCTGGACAAATCCTCGACCGCGGCGGAACGTAAAGAGCTCAAGGTGCTCCGCGACAGCGTGGCGAGCCTGTCAGCCGATGAGCTGAAAGAGGCCTTCAAAGGCAAGGACAAGGTCGCCGTTCCGGCGGACGACGTCAGATTCGGCGCGGAGATCGACGCCAAGCTGCACCAGGGACTGCAGAACGTGGCCGGGAACATCTTCAGTGAAAAGGGCTTCACCTTCGACACCGTGACCAATCTGCCGCTGGATCTGACTCCCTTCGGAGGCGCCAACGGCGTTTACCGCTTCAGCCTCATCCTGCGGAAAACGGCGCCCAAGAGGCGTCTGATCATCGAACAGGTTTCCAGCAAGCCGCCGGCCCAGCTGAGCAAGCAGGACCTCGAGGCGGAGCGCAAGCGGTTTCAGAAGTTCGACTTCAGGCTGGGCACCGACTTCGAAGGCGAGGAGGCGCAGAAGCTCCTGTACACGGCGCTGGCCCGGGTGCCCGACTCCGTTCTCGCGCACGTTCGCGGGCTGACCTTCTCACGACACCTGCAAGACGCGGGTGAGAAGGGGGAACCGGGCCATTACGATCCCAACACCCACACCATTCAGTTGTTCGGAGGCGCCCTGACCAAGCTGGGCAACAGCGCCGATGCCGGTGGTGCCGACTGGTTCACCTTCGTGGTCACGCACGAGATCGGCCACGCGACTGACTTCGAATCCTTCACCGACACCCGTCGCAAACGGGATGAGCTCGCGCAGCGGCTCAAGGACGCGCAGCTCGAGGCTCGCCGTGCCGATCCCAACGCCGGGATCGGCAAGGATGCGGATGCGGCGCAAAAGGCCAAGGACGACAAGGTCAAACAGCTCCAGACGGAGCTCAACGCGGCTCAGGCTGCCTTCGACACAGCGGTTCAGGGTCTCGACCTGGCCAAGGGGGGAGCGCGCTCGCAGAGCCAGGCCTTCAAGGACGCGGAGGGCAAGCCGCTGACGAGCTACGGGGCCACCGCCAACGTCGAGAACTTCGCCGAAGACTTCGCGCTCTTCGTCCTCGACCCGGAGCTGCTGAAGTCGCTCAGGCCGCAAGCTCACGCCTATTTCTCCAAGAACTTCAAGTAGCGCAGCGTCCGGCGGAAGGTGGACGCTAGGCCGCGATCTTGAGCTCTTCCGGGTACTGCGACCGCGCGGCGGCGTGCGCCGGGTCCACCAGGCCGGCCCTGATCAGGTCGACCAGGCTGCGCTCCATGGTCGCCATCCCCTCCTTGGCCGAGGTCGCGATCACGTTGCGGAGCTGCCGGGTCTTCGCCTCTTTGATCAGGTTCTGGACCGCGAAGGTGTTGAGCAGCACCTCGAAGGCGGCGACCCGTCCGCCGCCCCGTCGCGGCAGGAGCTGCTGGTAGATCACGGCGGCCAGCGTGCTGGAAAGCTGGACCCGGACCTGCTGCTGCTGCTCGGCCGGGAAGACGTCCACCATCCGGTCGACCGCCTGGGTGGTGTCGTTGGTGTGCAGCGTGGCCAGGACCAGGTGGCCCGTCTCGGCCACGGTGATGGCGGTGGTGATCGTCTCCAGGTCGCGCATCTCTCCGATCAGGAGGACGTCGGGCGTCTGGCGCAGCGCGGCCCGCAGCGCGTCCGGGAAAGACCGGACGTCAGCGCCGACCTCGCGCTGCTCCACGATGCCGATCTGGTGGCGGTAAACGTACTCGATCGGGTCCTCGATGGTGATGACATGGCAGGGCCGGGTGGCCAGGACGTCGTTGACCATGGCGGCCAGAGTGGACGACTTCCCGGATCCGGTGGGGCCGGTGACCAGGATCAATCCCTGGGGCAGGGAGGTCAGGCCGCGGACCACGGCGGGAACCCCGAGCTGGTCGTAGTTCGGGATCTGGTATGGGATCAGGCGCAGGGCCATGCCCACCGACCCCCGCTGGCGGAAGACGTTGATGCGAAAGCGCGCCCGCCCCTGCCAGTTGAAGGAAAAGTCGAGGTCGCCCCGGCCCTGGAAGGTCTCCCAGCGCTCGGGGCTGAGCAGCTCGCGGGCCAGGTGCTCGGTCTGCTCGGCGCGCAACGGTTCCCTGGCGATCGCCACCAGCCGGCCGTCTTTGCGGATGGTCGGCGGGGCGCCGGCCGAGATGACCAGGTCGGACGCCGCCTGGTCGATCAGGACGTGCAGGTAGGCCTCGATGGCGAGCGGAGGGGTCGGCGCCGGGCCGGTCGGGTGCTGGGTGGCGATGAAGATGCAACCGGGGGCTTGTGGCCTTCTTGCTTCGGCATGGGACCGCCCGCACGAGGGCTCCGCTAGCCTGGTCCTGTATTGACCGGAGAGATCCTCTGCAACCTGGTGGGAGCGGTCTTCCTCCTTCCTCTCGGGCTCGCCCTGGGCAGCTTCTTCGAGCTGGTGCTGGACCGGCTGCCGCGGGGCGAGTCCGTGCTCTGGCCGCCGTCCCACTGCCGGATCTGCAGCCACCGGCTGGGACCGGGCGAGCTGATCCCGGTGTTGAGCTATCTGGCCCAGCACGGGCGCTGCGCCGGCTGCGATACGCCCATCGATCGAGGCATCCCCCTCCGGGAGGCGCTCAGCGGCGCCGCGCTGACCCTGCCGTGGGCCGTGGTGGGGTGCTCGGCGCCGGCCGTGGCGCTGGGCGTCGGGACCGGGGCGCTGCTGGTGGGCTGGCTCGCCTTCGGCGTCAGGGCGGTCAGCGGCAGACGTAGCTCTGGGTGATCGTCTGCGTCGCCGGCGACTGGACGCCGGGTGCGCTGATGACCAGCTGCTCGGTTCCGCTGGCCTGCGGGACCCAGTTGTCCTGCACCAGGTTGTGGACGGAGACGTCGCCGGCCGCGATCACGATCGGCGCCTCGTTGACGACCCGCGCGCCGGAGCCGTCGTTCTCCACCCAGTGGTACTGGACGCTGCCGCCCGCGCCGTTGGTCTGGAAGGTTCCTGAGGCGGTCAGAGTGCCGAGCTTGCACTTGTTCGAGCCGTTGACCTGCCAGTTGAGCGCCATCGAGTCGGCCGTGACCAGGAAGGCGCGCCTGGGGATCGGCGTCGGTGTCGGCGCGGGCGTCGGCGTCGGCGTGGGGGTGGGCGCGGGCGTCGGGGTGGGCGTTGGAGTCGGTGTCGGCGCCGGGGTGGGCGTGGGAGTGGGTGTGGGAGTGGCCGAAGGCGAGGGCGTGGGCGTCGCCGAGGGCCCCGGCGTGGGCGAGGCGGTCGGGGACGCGCTCGGGGAGGCGCTCGGCGATGCCGAGGCGGAGGCTGTCGCGGAGGGCGAGGCCGACGCCGACGGCGAGCTGCTCGGGCCGCCACTCGGCTGGCCGGATGGGCCGGCGCTGGGAGAAGCGGAGGCCGCGCTCGAGGAACTGTGGGAAGGCGCGAGCGCCACCGGGCGGCCGCTCGACGCCGGGCGCGCCGCGAAGAACCGGGGCGGGAGGGTGAAGGTCGGGACCAGGAGCCAGAAGGGGGCCCGCGGGTCGTCGGAGTAATAGAGGCTGGCCACCGGGTCGAGGGCGTTGGCGGCCTCGTCGATCCGGAAGGGTCCGATCTGCCAGTCCGGCGGGATGGCACGCACCAGGACGAAGCTGAGCACCAGGCCGCCGAACAGCAGCCATATCCCCAGGCGGCGCCGACGCCGCCGGTCGTCGGGATCTCGGTGACTCCAGGGCCAGCGCATCTGGCCCCAACCCTATCGCCTCCCGGTTACGGCCCCGATTTCATCCGTGGCCCGCAGGCGGTAAAGGAGTTACGAACTCGTGACGGCTCAGCCCGGCGGCCAGTTCATGGCCCGGCCGCCCAGGAGGTGCAGGTGCAGGTGGTACACGCTCTGCCCCGCCTGCGGCCCGCAGTTGACCACCAGCCGGTACCCGTCGCTGCGGATCGAGCGCTCGGCGGCGGCCCGCCTGGCGACGTCCAGCATCTGAAACCAGACCGGCGCATCCTGCGGGCCAAGGTCCTCGACCGACGGGATGTGGCGGCGGGGCACGATCAGCACGTGCACCGGCGCCACCGGGCGGACGTCCTCGAAGGCGTAGACGTCGCCCTCTTTGAGCACCGCCCTGGAGGGGACCTCGCCGTTCCAGACCTTGCAGAAGAGGCACTCAGCCGGCATGGCGACCTCTCAGGCGCAGAGCAGGCCCTGCTCGGCCGCGGCCAGCGGGCGCACGGTATCGACCGTGCCCAGCGCCTGTCCGCGGCGCGGCGCGAAGACGGTGATGTAGTTGTCGCTCAGGCCGCGCACCCGGGCGGGAAACTCCCGATCCCAGACGACCTGGAGTGGACGGCCGATGAAGCGCGCCTCATACGCTCGCTGCTGGATGCGCGCCTGTTCCTGGAGAACTGCGCTGCGCTCCCGGGCGACCGGATCATCGACCGGAAGGCCGAGCCGCGGGGCAGCGGTGCCGGCTCGGGGCGAGTAGCGGAAGACGTGCATGCCGCTGAAAGCGGCCTCGCGCGCCAGGGCCCGCGTCTGCTCGAAGTCCTCGGCGCTTTCGCCGGGAAACCCGACGATCACGTCCGTGGTCAGGGCGAGGTCGGGCGCGCGGGCGCGCAGGGCGGCGACCAGGTCAAGGTAGCCGGCCCGGCGGTAGAGGCGGCCCATCCGCTTCAGCACCCGGTCGCTTCCCGACTGGAGCGGGACGTGGAGGTGGCGGCAGATGCGCTGGGCGCCGACCAGCTCGACCAGGGCGGGCGTGAAGTCGTTGGCATTGATCGAGCTCAGGCGAAGCCGCGCCGGCGCGGCCGCCTCCAGCAGGCGCTCCAGCAGACCGGCGAGGCTCCGACCCCGATCCCTGCCGAAGGAACCCAGGTCGACGCCGGTCAGGACGATCTCGCCGTAGCCCTCGCTGACGGCACGGCGGGCGCGCTCCAGCAGCTGCTCCTCGGGCTCGCTGCTCGACGCGCCTCGGGTCCGCCAGACGATGCAGTAGGTGCAGCGGTGGTCGCACCCATCCTGGACCTTGAGGAAGTAGCGCGACCGCGCAAACCCCGATCGGCCGGGGACCGGCGACTGCGCCGGCCCGGACGGATGCTGCATCGCCAGCAGGTAGTCGGCGATCTCGCGCTTGCGGGCGTTGGGAAAGGCGACGTCGGCCGCCTCCACCGCCGAGGCGCGCGGGTGAGGGTTGTCGACGTGACATCCGGTCAGCAGCACGCGGGCCCGCGGATGGCGGCGCCGAAGCCCGTGCACCAGGGTGCGCACCTTCCGGTCAGCCTGGGCGGTCACGCTGCAGGAGTTGATCACGCAGACGTCCGGGTCGGGATGGTCCTCATGGACCTCGACGCCGGCCCGCGCCAGGCGATCGGCCAGCTCGGCCATCTCCGCGAAGTTGACCTTGCAGCCCAGGGTGTGGATGCTGACGCGCACTACTGGCTGAGGATAGCAGCGGCCGCCACACCGGCCAGCCGGGCGCGCAGGATTCGCGGCCCGAGCGTGAAGGAGACCCCGCCCGCCTGGCGCATCAGGTCCAGCTCGGCGGGCGTCCACCCGCCCTCAGGTCCGACCGCGATCGCGACCGCGCCGGCGGGCGCGGGATGACCCAGCGGTTGTGCTGCGGTCGGGTCGAGGACCAGGATCCGGGCGCCGGCGACCGTGGCCAGCGCCTCCTCCAGGTCCACGGGCGCGGCGACGGCCGGGATCGCGCCGCGATGGCTCTGCTCGGCGGCAGACTCCAGGACCGCGCGCCAGCGCCCGAGCCGCTCGGCTCCGCCCCGGCCGACGCAGCGCGCGGCCCGGACCGGGATGAAGCCCGTGATCCCGACCTGGGTCCCCGCCTCCAGCACGGCGTCGAAGTCCGCGTGAGGGAGGAGGGCCTGGAGCAGGGTGATGGGATGGGAGGGCTCGCCGCGGGCCGGGACCACCTCGTCGAGGCGTCCGCTGACCCGGTCGCCGTCGACCGCGGTCACCGTCACATGATGGGCCAGGCCCTGGGAGACGGCCACCCCGCGCTCGCCCGGCTTGACCCGGAGCACCCGAGCCAGGTGACGCCCGCGCGCGCCGTCGAGGCTTAGCTCGCCGCCTGCCAGCTGCTCCGGCGCCACGAAGATCCAGAACACGGCTGGCTCTAGTCTGGACCGCGGCGCGTGTCGTGGCCTGACGGAAGGGGTGCGGGCGGGCGTTGTACGCCCAGTTTCATGGTCCTCCAGCCCCAGTTCCCGACCCAGCTGCACACCACCGCCGTGCGGACCGCAGGCCTCTCCTTCTGGGGGCTGGGACTGGTCATCCTGGCCAGCGACTACCTGGGCAAGGGGTTGCAGGTCACCTACTCCGCCGAGTGGGCCATCACCCTGGTCGCCCTCCTGGCCGGCACCGCCTGCCTCTTTCTGCCCTGGCAGCGGATCCCCGTGCGGCTCTTCCCGGCCATCATCGCGGCGGGCGGCGCCATGCTCACCCTGAGCGTGCTCTTCACGGGCGGCGTCCGGACCCACATCCTGGCCCTCTTCGTGGTGCTGGTGGTCTTCAGCGCCTGCATCCTCGAGGCTCGGGCCGCGATCGGCATGGCGGTGGTGGCCGCGATCGGGTCCGTGATCCCGCTGCTGATCCAGTGGGACGGCTTCTACGCGCGCTCCTGGATGGTCCTCTGCGCCTGCCTGGTGGTGGGCGCCTACCTGCCGGCGCGGGTGAGGCGGGCCCTGATGGACGAGAACCGGCTGGCCGAGACCCGACGCCTGGAGCTGGAGCAGACCTACCTGGCCACGATCGAGGCTCTGGCCGCCGCGCTCGACGCCAAGGACCGGCACACCGAGGCCCACTCGCGGGAGACGAGCGCGCTGGCCCGCGCCGTCGGACGGCGCCTGCGACTGACGGAGGAGAAGCTGCGCTTCCTGGAGTACGCCGCCCTGCTCCACGACGTGGGCAAGATCGGGATCCCGGGCTACATCGTCAACAAGCCGGGGCCGCTGGACGCCGAGGAGATGGCGATCATGCGCGAGCACCCGGTGATCGGCGAGCGCATCCTGGCTTCGGTTCCCTTCCTGAAGCCGATCCGACCCATCGTCCGCGCCGAGCACGAACGCTGGGACGGCCAGGGCTATCCCGACCGGCTGGCCGGCGCCGACATCCCGATCGAGGCCCGCATCATCCACGCCTGCGACGCCCTGCAGGCCATGTCCAGCGACCGTCCCTACCGTCGCGCCCTGCCCCGGGCGCGCCGGCTCGAGGAGCTGCGGACCCAGGCGGGGCGGCAGTTCGACCCCGAGGTCGTCGGCGCACTGCTCGACGTGCTGGAGAGCGGGGAGGTGGACATCGCCGGGACAGACGAGGTCGCCCGTCACCCGGACCGGCCCGAGCCGGTGCAGACCTGGACCCGCCACCTCGACGTCATCGAGCAGCTGGGCGAGCGCCTGGCCACGACCAGCGGGGTGCAGGAGGTCTGCCACACGATCGGCGACGCGATCGTGACCCTCCTGCCCTACGACCAGTGCCGGATCTATCTGCTTCAGGACGACGGGGTGACCCTGCAGCCGGTCTACTTCAGCGACACGCAGCGCGAGGAGTACCGGACGGTCACGGCCGAGAGCCTGGCCCTGCTCGTGGGCGAAGGGATCACGGGCTGGGTGGCCGAGACCCGGCACGGCGTCGCCATCGGAGACACCGATCACCATCCCAAGGCGATCGCCATCCCGGGCACCGATCCGGGTGAAGAGTCGATGCTGGCCGTCCCGGTCACCTTCCAGGAGAGGCTGGTGGGAGTGATCGTCACCGTCAAGATCGGGCTGCACCAGTACACGAGCGATCATCTGCGGCTGCTCACCATCCTGGCCAACCACGCCGCGGTCTCGATCGCCAACGCGCGCCTCTTCGAGAGGCTGGCGGTCAGCGCAACCACCGACTCGCTCACCGGGCTGGCCAATCGCCGCGCCTTCGAGGAGCGTCTGAGGGAGCGGCTGGTCGGGCAGTCGCCCGACCTGTTCAGCGTGCTGATGGTCGACGTCGACGGCCTCAAGCGGATCAACGACGCGGGTGGCCATGGCACCGGGGACGCCGTGCTCAGGCAGGTGGCGCTCGTGCTGCGCGCCAACGTGCGCCGTGAGGACCTGGTCAGCCGCTGGGGCGGGGACGAGTTCCTGATCCTGATGCCCGAGATCGACCGGGTGGGCGCGGTCTCGCTCGCCCGCCGGGTCAGTGGCACGCTGCTGACCGAGGCCGACGGCCTGGCGCCGATCTCGGTCTCGATCGGGACCGCGGCCTTCCCGGCCGACGGGAGCACGGCGGAGGAGCTGCTGGCGGCCGCCGACCGGGAGATGTACGCCGAGAAGCGACAGCGCGCGGCGTAGCCAATCAGCTCTGCTGATAAGCGAAGCGAGAGGGCTGACGAAACGGAGTTGCGGCAATACCATTTAGCCAGGCTGCATACGACGAATGTAAAGAGGGGTCGTCACCAGCATGGTGCATGAGCTGAAGCAATTCTCGAGGCGGTCTCCCACGATCAGCAAGCAAGCACCCAGCCATCTTTCCGCGTGCGGTCGATCTGCCGATAGGTACCATCCGGTAGCCGCCGAAGATGACCAGGTTGTAGGTACCAGGGAGGGCCGCGCTTGGATAACGCCAGATGCTGGGAAAGCCAGAAGTTGCGCGGCCGTAGGTCGCGGCCGCTTGTTGACATGGGGTGTAGTCGTTGTCGATAAGATCTTTGGGATCAAGTCCCAATGAAGTCGAGGTCAAGGACGTCGCCAAGGTCGGCCTCAAGCACCCAGGTGCGGTGCAGATTGAGTGCCAGATCGTCTATGTTGGCCACACTATCTGAAATCAGCTCGTAGCTGCGCACTGCCTCGGCCCATGGGCCGAGAGGGTGAAGACAAAGATACTGAGTAGGGCCGGTGCCTGGCCGATGGAAGCGGGCGTAGGACCCATTCGGTTTCTCCCATAGTGGTGCGTCGTAGTCCGCATAGCGGTAGGCTGTGACCGAGTCGAGGCGGAGCATCGGCCACGCCGTCGCCATCAAGCGCCGCGCAGGCCGATGACCTCCCGG
>VBIC01000154.1 GCA_005881425.1 Chloroflexota bacterium
CAAGGAGTGGCATTCACTTGCTCTAACTGCGCGGCTGACGATTCTAGCTAGGGTAAGAGCACACGGAATCCGCAAGGGACTCGAGAGCGCAGCTGCGTCTAGCGGTGGGAGCTTGGTCGGATTGGGTCATGAGTTCAAATCCGTCGGCTCGCTCCACCGAAAAATCAGAAGCCGACTGGCCTTAGGCGGGTCCCCGTACAAGGTGGCCAGCGGCATCAAAGATGCCGCGCGTTACACAGTAGTCTTTGACCCACAGAATTACTCGGCATCTGCGAGGTCACTCCTTGCTAACCTGAAGTCTCGTGGATTTAAAGCTGTCGATTACGACAATCGCTGGGCAGCGGGCAAGGCTTACGTCGGAATCAACTTGGGTTACGTCGCTCCATCCGGGCAGCGTTTCGAGCTGCAGTTGCACTCGTCAGGGAAACAAGGAAGTTGGTACGCAAAGCAGTTTCTCACGCATAGCGATTACGAGAAACTCAGAACAACAAGCGACCCTCACCTAAAAGACATTNNNGGCGAACAGGCATGTTGCGATCCCAGCCGGCGCTCAAGAAATTCCTAATCCGGTAGAGACGTAGGTTCAATGGAGCCAACAGTCCGATATTTCGCACTCGTGGAAGAGGGGGATGATCGATCGCATCCATACAACATATTCCGAGAGTTTCATGAACGACGAGGCCATTTTATTCAACACTTAGATCCGCGCAATCCCGATAGGTGGATCGACAATCCTGAGTTAGTCGCATATACCATCCGGGGAGAACCTGGTGCAGAGGAAATCACGGAAGACCAGGCTCGTAAGTTCGTTGAGAGTCGGGGCGGCAAATTCTCTCCACCGGAACTTCAGCCCTGATCACGGACCGCATCGAAGAGGGCTTTCGCTACGCGGCTCAGGTGCATGCCCACCAACTGCGTGAGGGTGCTGGGACTCCGTACATCGCGCATCCGATGGCAGTGTGCGCGCTGGTCCTGGAGGCGGGCGGTGACGAGGACCAGGCGATCGCGGCCTTGCTGCACGACACGGCCGAGGACCACGGCGGCCGCAAGCGCCTTGAAGATATCCGCCAGCGATTCGGCGAGCGGGTCGCTGCAATCGTCGAAGGCTGCACCGATTCGCTCGACCGACCCAAGCCTCCCTGGCGGGTGCGCAAAGAACGCTACCTGGGCCATCTCGCCCAAGCCGCGGACGACGTCCTGCTGGTAGCCATGGCGGACAAACTGCACAACGCCCGCTCAGTCCTGATTGACTACCAGCAGCACGGAGAGGCCATATGGTCCCGGTTTGCGGGCGGGCGAGACTACGCAGCGTGGTACCTGGTGGAACTTGCTCGGCTCTTCGGTCAAAAGCGGCCCAGCGTGCTGGCGGACGAGCTCACCCGAGTCGTACGCGAGATCGTCGAACTTGTCGGGTCAACCGGAGCGAGCGGCGGGCTCTAGAGGACGCGCGATAGCGACTGCCGGCGCCCTGCGACCGGCTGGAGGCGGGATTGCCTGAAGCGAGCCGTCGTCCTCGCGCACCAATCGCCAGCCACCCTCGTGAACCAGGCGATGGTGGTAGGCGCAGAGGAGGGCTAGATTGGCCAGCCTGGTCTCGCCATCGTTCGCCCAGTGCCGCAGATGGTGGCTGTGAGTCCAGTCGATGGGGGCGTCGCAGCTCGGAAAGCGGCAGCCGCCGTCGCGGACGCGCAGCGCCCGGCCCAGCGCCGGAGGGATGGAGCGGGTGGCCCGGCCCACGTCGACGGGCAGGTCCCGTGAATCCAGCGGGATCACGCTCAGGGAGGCGTCGCAGGCCAGGCGCTGCACCGTCTGCGCCGGCACCGTCCCCGCCCAGTTTGAGCTCTCCGCCCTCGGTGCCGGGCATCCCGGCCAGGGCGGCGGCGCTGACGGTGATCGAGAGGTGTGGCTTCTGCCGCCCGCTCTCGGGGAGCGAGCCTGAATCGAGCTGGCGCCGGCAGAGCTCGACCAACGCGTCGGCCCGGCGCTGCTCCGCCCGCCTCGAATCCCCGGGAACCGGGTGGGTCAGGGCGTTGAGCGCCGTCTGGAGCATGGCCCCGCCCTCAGAGTCCAGCCGCCCGTCGATGAGGAAGATGCCATCGAGAGACGGGCTGACCTGCAGATAACGCTGGTCATAGGCCCGGTTGGCGTCGGCCAGGGCCCCGTCGGGGTCGACCACGTGGCGCAGTCGGCGGGTGACCAGGCTGAAGCGGTTGGGGTCGAAGTCAGCCGCCATCCTCAAGAGGTCGCCCTCCGCCTCGCGCACGGTGTCCGTACCGACCTGGCTGGCGACCCTGGCGATCAGAGCCGCGTGCTGGTGGCAACTGGTCCATCTGGCGGGCGATGTTCAAACGCTCGGCCGCCGCGCCCGCGCTCATCCGGCAGTTGGCCTTGAGCCAGGAGACCGCGCTCGGCGCGCCCTCGACCGCATACTCTCGGTTGGTGGCGAACCGGCCCGCGGCCTGCGTGAATCCGGCCTCCAGCCGGTCCATCTGCCGGCGGCAGTCGATCATCGCCTCGCCCAGTGCGGCTGGCGGCGCTTCCGCGAAGAAGGCCACGAACGCGTCGACCGCCGCCGCCAGGAGCCCGGTCGGATCGGGTCGGGTAGCCTCGCACATATCGTCAGCACCAATATGCACCCTGGTCGCGACAGCTGTCTGTCAATCGGCGAACGCCGCTCTCCAAGCCCGCTCCGGCCAACCTCGGTCCAGGACGGCAGGTGCCCTTTCGGGCAAAGGAGTCTGGCCGAACGCTTGCGTGCCTAGTCATTGACCGGGCGTACCATCGGAGAAAGGATCAGGGCGCACACCACATCTGGGTGCGTGGATGGGCGCCCGCCCAATGCGGAGGGGTCACGGAATGGAAACGCACGAACACGATCAGGAGCTCCTTACCAGCGTCCGGCGGCCCGAGCCTTTGCGCCGCGAAGACCACGATCGATCCCCCCTTGTCGGTGAGGCGATCGCGGCCCGCCGGCCCGACATGCTCGACGTCAAGGCGATCCACCAGCTGCAGCGCAGCGCCGGCAACGAAAGCGTCGGCACCCTCCTCGAGGGCGAGGAGCAGTCGCCGGTGAAGGACGTGCTCCGGTCGAGCGGCGGCTCTCCGCTCGATTCGCCCACCCGCTCGTTCATGGAAGAGCGCATGGGCCACGACTTCAGCGACGTTCGCGTGCACAGCGACGGGCAGGCGAGCCAGTCGGCGCGTTCCGTCAACGCGCAGGCTTACACGGTTGGCAGCGACATCGTCTTTCAGTCAGACAAGTACGCGCCGGACACCGACCCGGGCAAGCGGATGCTGGCCCACGAGCTGACCCACGTCGTTCAGCAGCGCTCGGGGCCGGTCGACGGCACCCCGGCGCCCGGCGGGATCAACATCTCGCATCCCTCGGATCCCTTCGAGCAGGCCGCCGAGCGCTCCGCCGACCACGTGATGACCTCGCCGGCTCCGGCGGCGGCCGTCACAGCGGCCGCGCCTGCCGCGGCGTCGGTCCAGCGCGCCGAGGACGAAGAGAAGCCCGAAGACGTTCAAGCACTCTCCATCCAGCGCGCCGAAGATGAGGTGCCCGAGGACGTTCAGACGATGCCGGTCCAGCGCGAGGAGGAAAAGGAACCCGAAGAGACCGCATAGGTGGGACTCGCCCTTCGCAAGTCGGCGCCGGTCAGGACCTCTGGGGCGCCGCAGAAGTCGACCACCCAGCGACCGGGCAGCCGAGCCCGGCCCAGCCAGCTGCCCGCCGACCTTTTGCCGGAGGAGATCCTCTATCTGCAGACCGCGGCCGGCAACGCCGCGGTGGTGGAGCTGATAGACGAACGGCGCACTGCGACCTCCACCGCGACCGCCGCCCAGTCCCCTGCCGCTGAAGCCGCGGCGACGCCGGCTGCCGGTGGCGGCACGGGTGAAACCGCGGCCCTCCCCGGCAGCGCGCCGGGCGCAGCCACTGAATCCGCCGCCGCGCCGGGCACGGCCGCCGCTTCCGGCACCGCTCAGAACGCCATCACCGCCGGCGCACCGGGAGAGACCGCCGCCACCGCCGGCGGTGGATCATTCCTGGGCAACGCCTTCTCCAGCCTCACCTCCTTCTCCAGCCTCACCTCCCTGGCGATGGCCGGGGCGGGGGCGATCGGGGGCACCGTGCTGACCCTGCTCGGTCTCTCGCCGGCGAAAGGAGCAGCGCCGGGCACGGCTGAATCCACCGCCGGGGCGGCCTCCCCCAACGGCGCCTCCGCCAAGGGCGCTGCCGGGGAAACAGAGGCCGGAGCCACTGCCGGCGCCGCCGCCCCTGCCGGCGCTGCGGGAGCAGCCCCCGCTGCAACCACCGCCTCCCCTAACGGCGCGGCCTCGGCGGGCGCGGCCGCCGCAGGCAAGGGCGCCGCCGGCGCGGCCCCAGGTGCGGCAGGCGCGGCCCATCCCAGGGCGGCAGCCGCCCCGAGCAAAGGTCATGGCCCGGCCGCGGCCGAGGCCCACGGTGGAGGAGCCGCGGGTGCCGCCGGCGCGGAGGGCGCCGCCGAGACCGCGGCCGAAGGCCCGAGCGGCGCCG
>VBIC01000155.1 GCA_005881425.1 Chloroflexota bacterium
AAGGGCCAGGTGAGCGGGCTGGTCGGCGCCGACAAGCAGGCCGCCGAGGGCGACATCAAGCAGGCCACCACCGCCCCGCCCGACCCCTCCACCGCCAGGCCCAAGGAAGTGACTCCGATGGCGGCGGAGCAGCCGGGCGAGGCCCAGGCCTCGATCGGGGCCGCCGAGGCCATGCCCAAGCCCCGTCCCGCCGAGGAGAGCAACCTCTCGGCAGGCCCGCGCCAAGTGGACGACACCATGAAGGATGCCAGCGTCACCGAGGAGCAGCTGGCTCAGGGCAACGAGCCCCAGTTCAACGAGGCCCTGGAGCACAAGCAGACGGCCGAGGTCCACTCCCAACAAGCG
>VBIC01000156.1 GCA_005881425.1 Chloroflexota bacterium
CACGAAGGAGGGCAGCCGCGCCTCAGAGACGGGAACGGTGAAGCTCAAAAGACCCACGTAACCCGGGTGCCGCCCGGGGGTGTAGAGGATCGCGTGGGCCGAGTCGTAGGCGACCGCGCGGCTGTCGGAGGTGGTGATCTTCACGGCCTGGAATTGGATCGGGTTGTCCGTATAGACACCGACCGCGCTCTTGCCGCTGTAAGCGCCCGCCAGGAAGAACCGCCGGGCCGTGGGGTCATAGATCGCCTGGTCGACGTCGGCGAGCTCGGTGAGGGTCTGGCTGACCCTGCCGTCGTGGATGCTCCAGGCCAGCGAGTAAGCGACCTTGGGGTCGGTGCAGCCGATGACCGCCTGGGAGCCGGAGGCGTCGATGGCCAGCCCGGTCGCCCCACAGGGCACGCCCACCGGCCAGGTGTGGACCAGCTTCTCTGAGCGGGGGTCGATGGCGTAGACCTCGTTCTTCTTCAGGTTGGTGAGGTAGACCAGCCGGTCGGGGTGGTTGTAGCGCGGCTGCTCGAGCCCCACCGGCAGACTCAGGTGCCCGATCGGGACGTCGCGGATGGCGTCGATCTCGGTCAGCAACCCGTCGTCACCGCTGGCGGCGATCACGAGCCTGTCGACCGGGTCGTATTCGAGTAGGTCGACATTGATCTTGGCGGTGGTCTGGACCTTGGTCAGGAGCGTGTCCACTCGTGCTGAGGTCGGGTCGGCCTCGATCACCGCCACCGCGCCCCCGTCCAGCCCGGCGAAGACCTTGTGAAGGTCCGGCGCCGCGGCCAGGCCCTTCGGCGCCTTGCCGGTCTTGACCGTGGTCAGGTAGCGCGGCTGGGGCTGGGAGACGTCGAAGACGTCGACGCCGAGGTCGGTGGCGTCGGCGATGTAGAGCCGGTGAGCGGACGGGGCGACCAGCGACTGGTCATAGGTCGCCGGCGCGCCACCGAGCGGAGGGATGTCGGTGCGGTTGACCTGATTGGCCGTGCCGCAGGCAACACCCATGAGCCCGGCGGCAGCGAGTATGGCCAGCGCCCGAAACACTCATGTAGGCTATCAGGTTTAGTGCCATCGCTATAAGCGATTTTTAGCCGGAGAGGGGCGTTCCGGGAAGGGAGCTTGAGAGCAGGAGCCCGGTCAGGATGATCAGGCCCGCGACGGTGACCCCGGCGATCAGGTTGGCAAGGCGGCCGTTCGTGTAGCGGCCCATCAGCCGCCGGTCGTTGATCAAGACCAGCATGTAGACCAGGATCGCGGGCAGGATCAGGCCGTTCACGTCCTGGCTGAGCAGGATCATCGACACCAGCGGGACCCCCGGGATCAGCACCGCCAAGGCCCCGACCACGATCAGGAAGGTGAAGATCCCGAAGAAGGCCGGGGCGTCCCCGACTCCACGATCGACACCGCGTTCGAAGCCGAAGGCCTCACTCACCGCATAGGAGGTCGAAAGCGGCACCACCGAGCCAGCCAGCAGGCTGGCACCGACCAGGCCGACGCCGAAAAGGATGCCGGAGAACCGGCCGGCGACCGGAATCAGCGCCTTGGCGTAGTCGCCGGCCTGCATGTTGCCGAGCTGGGCTGGCGTCAGGTGGCCGGCGAGCGTCAGTGCGGTGGCGACGATGATGAAGAAGGCGATCAGGTCGGTGACGACCGAGCCGACGATTACGTCGGCCCGGCTGTAGGCCAACCGCTCGTCGGGGATCCCCTTCTCGGCGATCGCCGCCTGCAGGTAGAACTGCATCCAGGGTGTGATGGTGGTTCCGATCAGGGCGATCGAGAGCAGGAAGTAGGCGCGCGAGGCGTCCACCTGGGGCGTGGCCGAGGCGCGCAGGATCTCCCCCCAGTCCGGGTGGACGAGGAAGCCCGACACGACATAGGTCAGGTAGACGACCCCGATGCTCAGCAACACCCTTTCGACGACCGGGTAGCTGCCCCTGACCACCAGCAGCCAGATCACGATCGCCGCGATCGGCACCGAGACGTACTTGGGGACGCCCAGCAGCTCCATCCCGGCCGCGATGCCGGCGAACTCGGCGACGGTCGTGAAGGCGTTGGCGACCACCAATAGGGCCATGGCGAAGGTGGTGCTGCGGACGCCGAAGCGCTCGCGGATCAGGTCGGCCAGGCCCTTGCCGGTGACCACGCCCATGCGCGCGCCCATCTCGTTGACGACGGCGAGGCTGAGCGTGATCACGACCAGCAGCCAAAGCATCCGGAATCCGAACTCGGCGCCGGCCTGGGAGTAGGTGGCGATGGCGCCGGCGTCGTTGCCGGCGTTCATGGTGATCAGGCCCGGGCCGATCACGGCCAGCAGGATGAAGATCCGCCGGAAGCGGCGGAGGCGGGCGATCAGGCCGTCGAGCACGCGGCCGGGCGCTCTAGAGGTGCCTCTGAGGGGCGGGCCGAGAGATTCGGTGGCCAGGTGCCCCAGATGCAAGGAACCGACGAGCAACGCAGCGAACGCAGCCCGAGCTGCGTGAGTGAGTAGCGCAGGAGGTGACGCCGCAGATGGGGTGCATGGGCGCCGAAGATCTGGATTCGCTCCTCAGGGGCACCTCTAGACGGGCCTCGGAAGCTTGCGCTTCACGGAATCAGGCAGCACCTCATCGAGGGCGTCGTCCACGGTCACGATGCCGCGCAGGTGGTGCTCCTCGTCCACCACCGGCACCGCCAGCAGGTTGTACTTGGAGAGCACGGCGGCCACCTCGTGAGCCGAGGCCTCGGGCCGGACCGTCACCACGTCCCGGATCATGAATTCGCGGATCGGCTTGTCCGGTGAAGACACGATCAGGTCGCGCAGCGAGAGCACGCCCTGCAGGTGCTCCTGGCCGTCGACCACGAACACGTAGTAGACGGACTCGGCGTCGGGCTCCATCCGCCGCAGCTCGTCGATGCTCTGCTGCGCGGTGAGGGCCTCGCTGACGGCCACGAACTCGGTGGTCATCAGGCCGCCGGCGGTGTCGTCACGGAAGGCGAGCAGCTCCTGGACGTCGTCACGCTCCTCGCTCTCCATCAGGCCCAGGATCTCCTGGGCGCGCTCCTGCGGCATCTCGGCCAGGATGTCCGCCACCTCGATCACCGAGACCTGGTCCTCGAGCTCCATCTCCTCCAGGGTGTCGGCTGCGATCTCCTCCTCCAGGGACTCGAAGACGGCCTTGCGGTCCTTGGCGCCCAGGTCCTCAACGATGTCCGCGATGTCGGCCGGGTGCAGCTTGGCGATCCGCTTGCCCGAGATGCGCAGCCGCAGCTCGTCCCCGGCCGCCGCGGCCTGGACCGCCTGCGGCTCCAGCGGCGAGACCACGTTCCAGGCCACCAGCACCATGGGCAGGTTGCGTCCGAAGAGGTGGGCCACGGCCTTGCCGAGAGCCTCCAGGCCGAGCCGGCGCAGGATGCCGCGGATGCCGATGTCGGCGGCGACCAGCAGCAGCTCCCCGCGCACCTCCGTGAGCTGGAGGTCGTTGACGCGGACCACCCGCCGGCCGTCGAGGTCGACGATCTGCTTGTCCAGCAC
>VBIC01000157.1 GCA_005881425.1 Chloroflexota bacterium
CGGCTGACCTGGCCTATCGGCCGCCAGCGGCCGGGGATGAGCGTGATGATCACCGACGGTCTCGGCCCGGCGCCCATCGACCCCGCCCTGGCGGCGCTGCAGCGGGCTCGGCAGGAAGGCGCCCTGCTCCAGGTCCTTGCCCCCCAAGAGCTGGAGCCGGATTGGTCGGGTGACGCCCGCCTCAAGGATGCGGAGACCGGTGAGGAGCGTGAGATGACGTCGACCCCGGTGACCAAGGCCGCCTATCGAACCGCGCTGGCACGGCGGACGCAGGAGCTGGAGGAGACCGCCCGCCGCCGGGGCCTGCGCTTCGCCCGGGTCCTGAGCGGCCAGCCGGTGGACGAGGTGACGCAACGGGTGCTGCAGAAGATTGGCCTGCTGCGGAGGCCGGCCGGGTGACCCTGCTGGCCCCGGCCGCCGGACTCCTGGCGATAAGCCTGCCGGCGATCGTCGCCCTCTACTTCCTGCGCATCCGGCGCCCGACGCGGGTGGTCCCGGCTCTTCACCTGTGGCCCGCCCGGATCGAAGACCGGCAGGCGAACGTGCCCTGGCAGCGGCTGCGGCCGAGCTGGCTGCTCCTCCTCCAGCTGCTGGCGGCGGCGCTGCTGGTGGGGGCCGCGCTCCAGCCCGCTCTGCCGGTCGGCGCCGGCCTGGCCCGCCATACGATCGTGCTCCTCGACATCTCCGCCGCCATGCAGGCGCGCGACGTCGCGCCGACGCGGCTGGACGCGGCCAGGACGGAGGTCGGCCGGCTCATCGACCAGCTCGGCGCCGGCGAGCGGATGACCATCATCGCCGTGTCGCCCTCGCCCCAGGTGATCGCATCCGCCGTCGGCGATCGCGGCGCGCTCCACCAGGCGCTCGCGGGCGTGGCCGCGAGCAACGGGGCCGGCGACCTGTCGTCAGCGCTGAGCCTGGCCGCGGGTCTGGTGCGGCCGGGCGACGACGCCCGCGCCGTCCTCTACAGCGACGGTATAGTCGGCCCGGTCAGCGGCGCCTTCCAGGACGGGCTTCCCTTCCCCATCGAATATCACCGCATCGGCGTCTCCGGCGAGAACGTCGCCATCACCGGGCTGACCGTGCGCACGTCGGCGGCCGCCAGATCGGCGGACCTGCGCCTGCAGGACTTCGGCCAGCAGGCGCGCCAGGTCACCGTCGACTGGCGGGTCGACGGCCACCTCCAGGACGTCCGCCCCGTGAAGCTCCAGGGCGGGCAGGCCCAGGACCTCATCTTCTCCGTGCCGGCGGACGCGACGGTGGTCGCGGCGCAGATCGAGAGCGGCGACCTGTTCCCGCTCGACGACCAGGCGACCGCCATCGCCCGGAGCCCGCGACCGTTTCGCGTCCTCCTGGTCACTCCGGGGAACGTCTTCCTGGAGCAGGCGCTCAGGCTGCGCGGAGACTTCCTGATCGACGTGCGTGCGCCCGGCGCTTACCGACCCGGAGGCGATTACGCACTCTCGGTCTTCGATCGCTTCCTTCCGGCCGCGTTGCCGAACGGTCCCACGCTCGTGGTCGACCCGCCGGCCGGCTCGCCCCTGGCGGGCGGCGCTCCGATCGGTATAGGCCGGGTGCGGGCGGCCGACGCCGGCGATCCCCTGCTGGCGCACGTCGACCTGCAGGACGTCCACGTCGCCCGCAGCCAGGACCTGCGCAGCTCGGGCTTCGGCCGCGCGCTCCTGACCAGCGCGCAGACGCCGCTGCTCCTGGTCCGCGATGAGCCTTTCCGCCAGGTGCTGGTGGGCTTCGACCTCCACGAGTCCGACCTCCCGCTCCGGGTCGCCTTTCCCATCCTGATGGAGAACCTGACGGAATGGATGCTGCCGGCCAGCGTGCCGAGCCACAGCTTCAACCCTGACGAGGCGGTGACCATCGTGCCCGAGCCGGGCGGGCAGGCGGTCTCCGTGCTGCGCCCCGACGGCAGCCGCCGGACGCTGGCCCCCGCCGGGATCGCGAGCTTCGCCGATACGGACGCGCTCGGCGTCTACACGGTGACCCAGACGGTCGGCGGCCGGCAGGACCACTCCTGGTTCAGCGTCAACCTGTTCGACGACGCCATCTCGCAGATCAAGCCGGTCGACCGGCTGACGCTCCCGCCGACGCGGGGCGTGATTGGGGCGCAGGCGAGCCGGGGGCAGCTCGACCTCTGGCCCTGGATCGTGCTCCTCGGCCTGCTCGCCCTGCTGGCCGAATGGGTGGTCTTCCATCGTGGGGTTTGAGCTGACGCTGCCGCTCGCCGTCGGCCTGGGTCTCGTCGCTCTGGTCGGGGTGGCCGTCATCTGGTGGCGGTTGCCTCCGCCGCTGCCGCCGCGGCGCGCCCGCCTCTCCCTGGGGCTGCGGCTTGCCATCCTCGCGCTCCTGGTCGGCGCGCTCGCCGGGCTGCAGGTACAGACCACCCCGACGACCCAGAGCCTGGTCGTGCTCGCCGACCTGTCGGCCAGCGTCCAGGGCGCCCTGGACTCGGAGGCCGGCGACGTGCGGCAGGTCCTGAGCGGGCGCAGCGGAGAGGACCGCGCCGGTGTGATCACCTTCGCCCGGGACCCGCAGCTCGAGACGCCGGTCGGAACGAGCCCCTCCTTCACCGAGTTCCAGAGCCGGCCCAATCCCCATTACACGGACGTCGCGGCGGCGCTGCGGCTGGCCGGGTCCATCCTGCCCACGGACACGCGAAGGCACGTGGTGGTGATCGGGGACGGTCGCCCGAATCTGGGTGACGCCCTGGCCGAAGCCCGCCTGCTCCGGGCCGAAGCCGGGCCCGAGGTCTACATCGACACCATCGACGCGCCGGCAACGCTTCGCGCCGGCCAGCAGGCCGACGTGCTGGCGCACATCGTTTCCAACATCAACACCAGCGGAACCGCCCGCTGGTATCTGGACCGAACGCTGGTCGCGAGCCGGAACGTGACCCTGGTTTCCGGCGACACGGCGCTCGCGCAGACCATCGCCCCGGCGCAGCCGGGGTTCCATGCGGTGCGCCTCGTGATCGAGCCGGTGCTCGACACCTACGCCGAGAACGATCTCGGGGAAGCGCTGCTCCAGGTGCAGGGCACGCCTCGCGTGCTGGTAGTCGAGGGGGCCCCAGGCCGCGCCGCCGGACTCGACGCGGCGCTGGCATCGATCGCGATGGACACGGTCACGATCTCGCCGGCCTCCCTCCCGCGCACCGCCGCGGACCTCGCCGCCTACCAGGCGGTGGCGCTCGTCAACGTTCCCGCGGGCGCCCTGGGACCGGACGCGATGGCCCTCCTGCAGGCCTCGGTGCGCGACCTGGGGATGGGGATGGTGGTCATCGGGGGCGACGAGAGCTACGGACCCGGCGGCTACGCCGGCACGCCTCTGGAGACCTTGCTTCCGGTTCAGATCCAGCTTCCCCAGGACATGCAGAAACCGCCCGTCGCGGTGGTGCTGGCACTGGAATCGACCGAGAGCTCACAGGGCGACCAGGTCCTCCGCGGCGCCGCCGAGGCCGTGGTCGACCAGCTCACGCCGCGCGACCTGGTAGGCGTGACGACCGGCAGCGGAACAGGCTTCGCGGTCCCGCTGAGCCCGCTGACGGACAAGGCCAGCGTGAAGCGCGCGATCGAGGGCAGCGGTCTCGGTGACCCGGTCTCCTACGCGCCTGACCTCTTCAGCGCGGCCCAGGCGCTGAGCGCGGCTCACGCTTCCGTCAAGCACATCATCCTGCTCGGCGACGGCGACGCGATGGACAACTACCAGTCACTGGTCGAATCGACCCACGCGCGCGGGATCACCGTCTCGGCGATCGCCATCGGCGCCGATCCGACCGGCGCCGGGACCATGCAGCAGATAGCCGGTTGGGGAAAGGGCCGTTTCTACCAGAGCAACAACCTCGGCGACATTCCCCAGCTGGGAGACTCGCGAAGCGCTCAAGCCCTGGATCGTCGAGGGCACGATCACCCCCCGCCTGGCATCCCTCGAGGAGATCCTGCCCGGGGTGCCGCTCGACCAGTTTCCGGCGCTTCGCGGCTACGTGGCAACCACGCCCAAGGCCGCCTCGGACGTCATCTTCAAAAGCCCGCAGGGAGACCCCTTGCTGGCAACCTGGGAGTACGGACTGGGAAGGGTGGTGGCCTGGACCAGCGACGCCGAAGGACGCTGGACGCGAGACCTGCTGAGCTGGCCGCCGTCCAGTCGCTTCTTCGGTGACCTGGTCCAGGCGACTCTGCCCGCCGCCGGCGACCCGGCGCTCCAGATGGAAACGCTGATCCGGGGCGACCACACGCACCTGCTGGTGACCGCGCCCACGGCGCCGGGTGCGACCGTCAGCGTCAACGCGGTCGCGCCGGACCTCGCCGAATCGACCGTGAACCTGGCGGCGACCGGCAGCGGCCGGTTCGAGGGCGACCTGCTGACCGACCAGGTGGGCAGCTACCTGCTGCACGTGACCCAACGGGTGAGCGGCAAGCCGCAGCACGCCAACACGACGGGGCTGGTGGTGCCCTACTCGCCCGAGTACCGCGACCTGGGGACGGACGTGGCGAGCCTGCGCGCGATCGCGGCGGCCGGAGGTGGCACGCTCCTCAGCGATCCCAGCCGGGCCTTTCGCGTCCCGGTCCCGCCGGTTGTGGCAACCCAGCCGGTGAGCGAGATCCTGCTCGCGCTCGCCATCCTGCTCTTTCCCATCGACGTCGCGGTCCGGCGGCTGATCTTCCGCATGGAAGACCTCCCCGCCTGGCGGGCGGCCGTTCAGCGAGCGCCGGCCGCGGTCAGGCGGCGAGGGACGGCGCCGGCGACCCCGGCGCAGGTCGAGGCCGAGGCGACGCTGGCCCGCCTGCGCGAGCGGGTCGAAGGCGTCCGCGCCCAGGAGGCCAAGGCCCGTTCCAAGAAGCCGCCACCGTAGGGAGCGAGACGCCGCGTCAGCGGTGGCGAGCCAGGGCGCGCCGCGAGCAGGCCAGGTGCAAGGCAATTCGGCCGCATTGGAATTCTGCGGCCAGGCCGCGCGCGGGCCGTCGCGAGCCGCAATTGCGCCCGGTTAGTCCCTATACTGGCCGCGATGCTGGCGCTGGGTGTGCCCTTTGCGGTCGTCTCGCTGATCTCGCTGCTGATCTCCCTCCTGATCCTCGCCATCCTGCTCCGGGTCATCCTTTCTTATTTCCCGGGAATGAGCTACTCGCCTCTGGTCCACTACCTCGGGCTGGCCACCGACTGGATCGTCGTGCCGATCCGGCGGGTCGTACCGCCCATGGGCGGCATGGACTTCTCGCCCGCGATCGCGATCGTGCTCCTCTACGCGATCCGGATCCTGATCGTGTCAGGCGACCTGGTGGGCGCCGTCCTGAGCATCGTACTGACGGTGCTCCTGATCCTGATCATCCTTCTCTTCGTGCGAGTCTTCTTCACCTTCTTCCGGATGGACCCATGGAACCCGTTCGTGCAGATGGTGATGCGCGCCTCAGAGCCGTTCGCCAGGCCCTTCCGCAGCTGGTTTCCCCAGCAGCGGCGCCAGCAGCCCTACGGTTACAGTCGCAGCAGCAGCACCGCCAGCAGCGGAGTCGACCTGGCCCCGATCGCGGCCCTGATCGTCCTCCTGGTGATCTGGTTCGCGATCAACTACCTCAACGGCCACCGCACGTTCTAAAACGCCGTTTCTGATCAGTTCGCGTTTAGGCCGTGCTTACGGGTCAGCAGCTTTCTCTTCCAGGCAGTCTCCGCTGCATGGACATCGTCATCTGAGGACGTAAGGGCTTCTAACACAGTGAATTGATATGGTCGAGGGCCAAGCTTCATCAAGTCTCGATTATGTCCGTGGCCAGTCCGAGCGTAATCGATGAGCCTTCCCCAAAGATTGTCGGCCCCAGTCGCTGATCCAACGTACTGTTTTCCAGTTTCCGTGTCGACTAGCAGATAGGGACGTCCAGGTGCACCACCTGGTTGCGCACCCAGGCCTGGTGCTCCGGGTCGTCGAAGGCCATGATGTCGTCGGCGATCACCTTGGGCGTCTCCGCCCGCTCCTCGTCGTCGCCCGTGCCGCCGCCCGCCCCGCGCGTGTCGACCTTCCCCCGCACGATCACCACGCGATCGGCCTCGAGCAGCTCGCGGCGCTCCTCGTAGACACGGGTGAATACGATCACCTCGATCGTCGAGGTCAGGTCCTCGAGCTGGACGAAGGCCATCGGCTTGCCGCTCTTGGTGATGATCGGCCGGATGCCTTTGATCATCCCGCCGATCCGGACCTCGAGGTTCTCCATCTCCGGCGTGATCTCGTTGGCGTAGGAATCGACTCGGCGGTGGAGCTCGGCCTCGATGTGCCGCAGGGGGTGATCGGAGACGTACAGTCCGAGCAGCTCCTTCTCGCCGCGCAGCCGTTCCTCCTGGGGCATGGGCGGCACGCCCTCCACCAAGCCGGCCCCCGGGTCGTCGAGCTCGCTGGCCTCGGGGAGCATCCCGAAAAGCGAGGTCTGTCCGCTCTCCCGCTCCTGGATGATCTGACCGGCGCGATCGGAGAGGCGATCGATCGACGCCAGCAGCTGGCCCCGCTCTCCCAGGCAGTCGGTCGCACCGGAGCGGACCAGGCTCTCCAGGACCCGCTTGTTCAGCTCGCGCGGGTCGACACGCACGCACATGTCGAGCATGGAGGTGAACGGTCCCTTCGCGGTGCGCTCGGCGAGGAGCAGCTCGATGGCGTGCGCTCCCACGTTCTTGATCACCGCCAGGCCGTAGCGGATCTTGCCCTCCTGGACGGTGAAACCGGACTCCGATCGGTTGACGTCGGGCGGCAGGACCTCGATCCCGCGGGCGTGGCAATCGAGAACGGCCGCCGCCACCTTGTCGTAGTTGCCGGTCTCGTTGTTGAGGAGAGCGGCCAGGTACTCGAGTGGATAGTTGGCCTTGAGGTAGGCGGTCTGGTAGGAGATCATGGCGTAGGCCGCGCTGTGGGCCTTGGCGAATCCGTAGCCTGCGAAGAACGCTATCAGCTCGAAGATCTCGGTCGCCTTCGCCTCGCTCACGCCGCGGCTCATCGCGCCCTCGATGAACTTGGCGCGCATGCGGTCCATCTCTTCCTTCTTCTTCTTCCCCATCGCGCTGCGGAGCACGTCGGCCTCGCCCAGGCTGAAGCCCGCCAGGCGCCTGGCGATGTTCATGACCTGCTCCTGGTAGACGATCACGCCGTAGGTCTCCTCCAGGATCGGCGCCAGCTCCGGCAGCGGGTAGACGATCTCGCGCTCGCCGTGCTTGCACTTGATGTACTGATCGACCAGTCCACCCTCGAGCGGTCCCGGGCGGAAGAGCGCGATCGCCGCCGTGATGTCATCGAAGCCTGTCGGCTGCATCTCCTGCACCAGCCGGCGCAGCCCGGGTGACTCGAGCTGGAAGACGCCGTTGGTGTCAGCCGCCTGCAGCAGGTGGAAGGTAGCGGGGTCGTCCCACGGGATCTCGTCCAGGTCGATCCGCTTGCCCTGAGTCTGCTCCACGTTGCGCAGGCAGTCCTGGATGACGGAGAGGTTGCGCAGCCCGAGGAAATCCATCTTGAGCAGGCCGATCTTCTGCACCGCGGTCATCTCGTACTGGGTCATGACCGCGCGCTTCGTTTGGCCGTTTCCGTTGCGGTCGCCGCGGGTGATCGATGCCTGCAGCGGGACGAACCGGTGCAGCGGCTCGGGCGCGATCACGATCCCGGCGGCATGGGTCGAGGCGTGGCGAACCAGGCCCTCGAGCTTGCGCGCGTTCTTGAGCAGGCGGCCGAAGATCGGGTCCTGCTCCGCCTGGGCCAGTTCCGGCACCATGCGGACGGCCTGGTCGAGAGTCATGTTCAACTGGGGCGGCACCAGCTTGGCCAGGTGGTCGACGTCACGCAGGGGGACGTCGAGCGCACGACCGACGTCGCGGATCACGGCCCGGGCCTTCATCGTGCCGAAGGTGATGATCTGGGCCACGTGGTCCTGGCCGTAGCGCTGCGCCACGTAGTCGATG
>VBIC01000049.1 GCA_005881425.1 Chloroflexota bacterium
CGACGTCTTCGGCCAGCATCGTGTATGGCGCCTTCAGGTCCGCCGGCGGCGTGAAGGGGGGGATCTGGCGATTGACCTCGTAGTTCCACGACACGTCCGTGACCAGGTCCTTGATCAGGGGAAAGGTGCGCATCGGGCCGACGTGGATCTCCTTACCCTGGAACTGGTCGACCCGGGTCTTGCACATCAGCATCGGCCGGCCGTTGACCTCGGCGCTGCAGGAGCCGCACTTGGCGGCCTTACAGTTCCAGCGCACGGCCAGGTCCAGGGCGAGGTGGGCCTGGATGTAGTGGATGGCATCCAGCACCACCATGCCCTCCTGCATCGGCACCTCGAAGCGCTGCTCTCTGCCGTTGCCGTCCTCGCCCCGGTAGACGAGCAGCGTGACCGTGCCGCCGGTCATGCCCCGGGAATCCAGCGCGGATCGTGCAGCACGCCGCTCTGCAGCAGGCGGATGTAGAGGTCGGTCAGGCCGACCGAAAACATGCTGTACCAGGCCCACGCGCCGTGCTGCGGGTTGAGCCGGTCGAGGAAGGACGACAGCCGATGGCGCAGCTTGCCGGCCCTGGTGCAGGAGTAGCAGTCCAGGTTTCCGCCGGCCAGGTAGCGGAGCGAATGGCAGGTGCCGGTGTAGAGGGTGAGGAGGACGACATTGACCAGCATCAACGCGGTGCCCAGCCCGATCCCGAACCGGCCGTCGAAGTCGAAAGCCCTGATGGCGTCGATCCAGAGCACGATGGTTACGAGCAGGGTCAGGACGAGGGCGTAGCGATGCAGGTTGCTGAGCGCGAAGGGAAGGCTCCGCTCGCCCCGATAGCGCCCCTTGCGCACCTCGCGGATGGCGCAGGCCGGCGGGTCCCAGAAGAAAGCGCGGTAGTAGGACTTGCGGTAGTAGTAGCAGGTGGCGCGCAGGGCCAGGGGGATGGCGGCCAGGACAGGGAGCAGGTAGCCGGTCGGGAACCGGAGCAGGCCGAAGGCAGGCGAATCGAAGGGGGAGAGGTAGGGTGCGAAGAAGGCCTTGCTGCCGTTGAACACGGCCCAGGTCGCGTAGGCGACGAAACCGAGGTAGGCGATGACGGTTAGCGCCGGCTCGACCCACCAGGCCCGTCCCGGCGACGCCTGCGCCGCTGGTGCGGGGGCCGGAGCCTGGGCCGCCTCGACCGCCATACGTTCCTAGTCTAGCCCTCCGCCGCGGCGATCCTGGCTCAGGAAGAGCTGGTACGCCGGCCCACCACCAAGCCGATCACTGAGGCGGCCACTGCCAGGCCGACTGCAGTCCGGGGCTTGATCCCGCGCGACGCCGAGGGCGCCGCCTGGCCGTCGTCCACCGCCGCCGTGCCCTGCACCCGCGCGCCTCTTACCCCCACGGACCTCTTGCCATTGTCCAGCCGGCCCGAGGGCGGCGCCGAGGTCAGGGTCGTGCCGCGCAGCGGCTGATCGACCCGCACCGGATAGAGCACGCTATTCACCTCCACCCCGACCATGGTGATCAGGCCCAGGAAGGAGAAGAAGGTGAGGACCACGAAGAACAGGCCGAAGGTCTTGCCGTAGGTGGCGACGCTGTTGGTCAAGGCGATATAGCTGGGAAAGAGAAGGGAAACCAGCTCGAAGAGGACGCCGGCGAGCGCCGCCCCGGGCAGGACCTTACGCCAGTCCTGAGGGCGGTTCGGCACCACGTAGTAGATGGAGGCGAAGAGGAGGAAGCCGGCCAGCAAGCCGATCGCGACCTGGACCACCAGCGAGAATCCCGACTTCAGCAGCGCGGGGGCGCCCGGGATCGCCGGTAGAGCGGGGAGGACCAGGGAGCTGGCCACGGCCAGCCCTCCCAGGAGCGTGAAGAGGAGGATCATGCTCACCCCCATCACCTTCTGGCGTGTGAAGTCGCGTGCCTGCGTGTGGTAGATCACCGCGAAGGCCTGCTCCATGGCGCCGAAGAGGGCGGATCCGCCCCAGAGGAGGCCGACCACCCCGACCAGGATCAGGAGGCCCTTCTGCTCCTGGAAGTGATGGATCGCCTCGAACGCCCCGGGCACGGTCTGCGAGGGAAGCAGGGAGAGCAGGGTGCAGTCGAGCGGCGTGGTCTGGCTCTGAGCGGCATGGCAGTAAATGGTCCGTGACTCACCGATGATGCCGGCCACGATCCCGAGCACGGCGGCCATGAAGACCACGATCGGAAACAGGGCGAAGAGGGCGTTCCAGGCGATCAGCACCGCCCAGTTGGGCGCCTGGTCCTCCATGAACTTTTGCAGTACCCTGCCGGGGAGCGTGTGCATCAGGCCCGCCGGGTTCATGGCCCGATTCTAGCTGACAGTAGTCCTATCACCTATGGTTGAAGCCGCATTGCGACCGGAGGAAGGCTGGAAGCGCCTGGCCGCGGAACGTGCCCTGGGCCTGGTTCGGGACGGCATGGTCCTCGGCCTCGGCACCGGCAGCACCGCCCAGTATTTCATCGAGGGTCTGGGGCGGCTGCTGGCAGGTGGGCTGCGCCTTCGGGCGGCGGCCACCTCGGCGGCGACGGCCCGCCAGGCCCAGGCGCTCAACCTCCCCCTGCTCCAGCACCTGGAGCGGCCCCTCGACCTGGCCGTCGACGGGGCGGACGAGATCGACCCGGTTCTCGACTGCATCAAGGGCCGGGGCGGCGCCCTGCTGCGCGAAAAGATCGTCGCCGAGGCCGCGGAGCGCTTCGTGCTCCTCGCCGACGTACGCAAGCTCGTACCCCACCTGGGGCGGGGTCCGGTCCCGGTGGAGGTGCTGCCCTTCCTCTGGGAGCAGACAAGCCGCCGGATCGCGGCCCTTGGCGGGCGTCCTCTGCTCCGGGGTGGGGCTGCGACGCCCTTTCTGACCGACAACGGGAACTTGATTCTGGACGTGACCTTCGAGGCGATCCCTGACCCCGCCGCACTCGCCGCCCGGCTCAAGGCCGTCGCCGGCGTGATCGAGCATGGCCTCTTCGTCGGGCTGGCGCGGTCGGCCATCGTGGGCGGGCCCGACGGCGTGCAGGTCCTGGGCCAGGCGCTCGACTCGGCGCCCGGCCCCGGCGGGGGGCGTTGACAGGCCCGGCTGTGAACCGATAGCCTCATCCAGGTCATGCCGTTCGAGTACCGGATGGTCACAACAGTCGAGGAGGCGAACCAGCTCTCCGAGCAGGGCTTCGAGCTGTTCACCATCCTCCCGCCCGGTCCCAACGGGGGGCCGGACCGCCTCTACCTCCGGCGGGAGCGACCCAGAGGCCAATCTCCTGGATTCAGCGTGGCGCCGCCAGGGCGCTGAACGGCGGAGGTTGGGGTTGACTCCGAATTCGAGGCGAATTACAATGGTCGTGTAAGAAATGTAAAGATCGACTGGGCGGAGGGTCGCCCTTGTCGTGTTTTACCCAGCTTAGAGCGGGTATGACCGGAGTCCGGGCCGCTCGGGCCGGGTTGGAGGACTAGCAGTTTGCAGGCAATGACCACCACGATCGAGTCGCCACGCCTCTACGAGGCGGCCGTGAAGGCCATGTCCCAGGCCGCCGCCGAAGCCGAGGCCGACCATGCCCCGGTGCGTCTGGCCTACTGGCGCATGGCCGCGCTCGACAGCATCCTGGGACGCCTGGAGGACCTTCGCCTCGCCAACGAGCGGGTCGTCCCCGCCGAGATCCTGGAGCTGGTGCAGGCTTACGCGGAGCGGCACGACGCCGAGCTCTTCGGGCGCGCCGTCGTGCCTGAGCTCAAGGACATGAACGCGGTCCACGATGCGGTCTTCGAGGCCCAGGGCCGGGTCATGCTCCAGCTGGCGGCGCTTCGCCGCGTGCCCAACTGGCAGGATCTCGACACCGTGCTCGAGCCGGGCGACGGCGAAGAAGCGGCCTAGGACGCCAGGGCAATCGGCTGAGCTGATCGGGGCCTCGGACGACCGCGAGAGGCCGCTGGACATTCTTGCCGACCGCCCCCGCCGCCTCCTGATCGTGCAGTGGGCGGACGGGCACGAGTCCTTCTACGACTTCGAGCTGCTGCGCTGGAGCTGCCCCTGCGCCGAGTGCGCCGGAGAGGCGGGGATGCCGGGGCGGCTGGCGTCGACCTCGGAGCTCACCGACGACCAGGTTTCACTGAGCGAGATCGAGGCCGTCGGCCTCTTCGGGCTGCGGCCCACCTGGAAGGACGGCCACAGCACGGGGATCTACGGGCTCGCTCTGCTGCGCTCCCTCTGCCCCTGCGCCGACTGCGGGCCCGCTAGGCCCGGACGACCAGGCCCAGGCTGATCTCCAGCGCGGCCTTCGGCTGGTAGCCGATCACCTGCTTGGCCAGCTTGCCTTCCCTGAAGAGGGCCATGTAGGGTATGCCGCGGACGCGGTAACGCTCGGCCAGGGCCGGCTCCTCGTCCACGTTGACCTTGGCGATCTTGACGTCGGCGTGCTCGGTGGCGATCTGCTCCAACACCGGGGCGACCATCTTGCAGGGCCCGCACCAGTCGGCGTAGAAGTCCACGATCACCGGCTGCTCGGACAGCAGGACCTGCTCCTCGAAGTTGGCGGTTGTGACGTGTACCGGCTTGCTCATTCTTCTCCCTTGTTTGATTCCTCGCCCGATACAACCCAGTATGCACGCCAAAGATTCCCGGCGGAACCGTCCAGCCGGCCCGGCTGGCTTCCCGGGCGGCGGCTTCCGCAGCGGCCGTTCAGGCGGCCGCCACGAATAGGAGGAGTTGGCCTACCAGCTGGCCGGGGAAGATGGCGATCATGGCCAGGTAGAGGAGGCCGGTGGCCGACATGAAGGAACGCATCCGGCAGGCGGGGTAGGCGAGGCCAGCCGCGAGCAGGGGAAGGATGACGGCGCCCAGCCCCCAGAGCCCGGCCAGGATCGGATTGGCGGCCAGGGCATGGGCCGGCGACCCCGCCGATCCGGGGAGCCCGGCCAGAGCGAGGGGAAAGAAGATCGCCTGGACGGCGAGCGCCGCCAGCAGCCAGAGGATCGAGCGGAGGAGGGGCCGGTTGGTGAGCGCCGGAGTCACCAGGTACCAGTGACCCAGCAGCATCCCCGTGGTGGCCGTCCCCAGCACCGCCGTGCCCAGGAGGATGGCGGCCCAGATCGCGACACTGCCCCACCAGCTCCGGGAGAGAGGCTGGAAGGTGAGGGCCAGCGCGACCAGCAGAGCGGCGGAGGCCAGCAGCGCCGCCCCCCGGGCCGGACGCGGATCCACTCTCCGGCTGAAGCTCGAGATCGAGAGCCCGGCGAAGGCCGCGGTGGTGATGCCCTGGAACGCGGGCAGCCAGCCTGCCGGGCCCCGTGCGATCTGGAGCACGTCGTGGTAGGCGTCCACGGGAGCGCTCACTACGACCAGGAGAGCGAGCCCGCTGAGCACGGTCGAGGTCGCGGACATGAATTTGAGGAAGCCCGGCGTCAATCCGCCCAGCCGCCGCAGGGCCTCGGTGGTGAGCAAGGTGCCGACTGCGGTACAGGCGAGCATCAGGAAGAGGGCGAGGGGGACGGTGACGGCGGCCACCTCGATCGGGGAGAGCGCCGCTGACCCGACCGCGGGGAGCACGATTGCGGATACTACAGGAGGAAAGACGGTGGACCGGATGGACGAAGACCCGCCGGCATTCGTGCCTGTGGTACGCAGCGAGGGGAGCTGGAAGACGCCGGCCGGCGACCCCGTGCCCTGGTATGACGTGCGCACCGACCTGCTGCCCGCGGATGAGGTCCAGGCGGCGATCGAGCGGGTGCTCTCGGTCTACGGGGTGAGCGACGTGGTGGTTGACGCCTTCACCCAGCTTCGCAAGGAGCTGCCCCGGCCGCTCTCCCCGCCCCCTGCCGCGGAATAGACGCTCCGCGGAAGCCGTTACCATCACACGATGGCCAGCTTCTTCCGCCGCGATCGGACGCTCGACCCGCGTGTCGTCGCCGATCCGCATCGCCAGCCACCGGGGCAGGTGCTTACCGACAAGTGGCCGGTGCTGACCTACGGGCGGACTCCACGCTACGACATGAAGGCCTGGCGCCTGCGCCTGATGGGCGAGGTCGACAACCCGGTGACCTTGAGCTGGGAGGAGCTGCTCGCGCTGCCGAAGACGGAGATCACCGCCGACATGCATTGCGTAACGACCTGGAGCCGGCTGGACAACAGGTGGGAGGGTGTCGCCTTCCAGGAGCTGGTGGAACTGGTCCGTCCCCGGCCGAGCGCCGCCTTCGTGGTCGCCCACTGCGACGCCGGTTACACGACCAGTCTTCCGGTCCAGGCGCTGGCCGACTCGGACGTGCTCATCGCCTATCGTCACGACGGTATCGATCTGCCCGCCGAGCACGGCGGGCCCCTGCGCCTCGTGGTTCCCAAGCGCTACGCATGGAAGAGCGCCAAGTGGCTGGAGGGGCTGGAGTGGTCCGAGCGCGACCGGCTTGGATTCTGGGAGCGCAACGGCTACAACAACAGCGCCGACCCCTGGCTCGAAGAGCGCTACTGGTAACCCAGCCTTCTTAGTCCGGTACTTATGTGGGGGACTGCGCCCCCCACCATTCGGCCGCGTCAAGGCACCGGTCGCTGCGCTCCCTCAATGGCCTTGACCCGGCCGCATCGGCGTGCCAGTGCACGCCGATCCCCCCGCTAAAGATGCGCGCTGCGCGCGCGTGCCCGGCCTTCGTGCCGGGCGCCGGAGGAGTCCTCCCGGCCTATACTTTGCGCATAACCGGGGTGCGCCGCAGGCGCTGAGAGGCGGTTAACCGTCAACCCGCTGAACCTGATCTGGGTAATGCCAGCGGAGGGATCGATGAGCATCGTCGACCGGCCGCCGCAAGCGCTGCGCCAAGAGGGCGACTCCTTCCTCAAGGTCGAGGTCCACGGGATCGAGAGCATCCCCTCATCGGAGCGTAAGGGTAAGCCTCGCGACGTCTCGCTCCTCTGGGTGGCGGCCTTCGCCAACTTCGTCTCCCTGATCACCGGCGGCTTGCTGATCACCTTCGGGCTGGGAGTCGCGGAGGCTGTCGTCGCGGTCGCCGTCGGCTCGGTGCTGGCTGCCACCCTGCACGGGCTGCTCAGCTGCGCCGGTCCGCGCTTCGGCACCACCCAGGTGGTGGCGGCGCGCCGCACCTTCGGCGTGCGCGGCGGATACCTCGGCGCCTTCTTCACGCTCTTCCTGGCCATCGGCTGGTTCGCCGTGGACTGCGTGATCGCGGCCCAGGCTCTGGTCCAGCTGGCGCGGATCGCGGGCTGGCCTCAGGGGACGGCGCTCCAGGCCTCGGCTCTGGCGCTGGTGGTGGCGGCTTCGGTTCTGGTCGCGGTCTACGGGCATCAGACGATCCAGGTCTTCGAGCAGTACGGCGCCCTGGTCTTCACCGCCTTCTGCGTCCTGCTCCTGGTCGCACTCTTTCCCCGCATCCAGTGGTCGCTGCCGCCCACCGTCTCCGGCCCCGACCATCTGGCCGCCTGGTTGCTCGGGACCACCGTGATCTTCGCCCTGGTCGCATCCTGGTTCAGCTTCGCCTCCGACTACTCTCGCTACCTGCCGCCCCACGTGTCGGTTGGAGCGGTCGCGGGCTGGATCGGGGCCGGGACGGCAGGATCGATGTTCCTCTTTGGGGTGCTGGGAGTCCTGCTGGCGAGCATCCAGCCGTCCAACGGCGGAAACCTGCTCGCCCTGATCTCGACCCAGGCCTCGGGCCTGATCGTCGTGCCCTTCCTGCTCTTCGTCGCCGCCGGGGAGATCTGGGCGAATTACCTCGATGTCTACACCGCCGGGCTCTCCGGCCTCGCTCTCAACCTGCGGCTCCGGCGCTGGACCGCCGCGCTGCTCTGCGGCGTCGTCGGAGGCATCCTCGCCTTCTTTGCCATGTTCATCTCCAACTTCAAGGACCAGTACACCAACTTCCTGCTCATCACCTACCTATGGGTCCCTTCCTGGGCTGCCGTGCTCCTGGTCGACATGTTCGTCTTCCGGCATGCCGAGAAGGGTATGAGCCTGATCAACCGGCCGGCGATCGCGGCCTGGCTGATCGGCGTCGCTGGCGCCGTCCCGTTCGTGAACTCGACCCTATGGCAGAGTCCGCTGGCGGTGCACCTCCTCCACAACACCGATGTTTCCGGCTACGTGGGGGCGCTGCTCGGCGGCGTGGCCTACCTGGTGCTGGGACGGCGGTGACCTCTCCAGTCGCCCTCACCATCGCCGGCTCGGACTCCAGTGCCGGGGCCGGCATCCAGGCCGACCTCAAGACCTTCGCCGCCTTCGGCGTCTACGGGTTGACGGCCCTCACCGCCGTTACCGCCCAGAACACCACCGGCGTGCGCGCGGTTCAGGAGATCTCGACCGAGTTGATCGCGGCTCAGGTCGAGGCAGTGGCCGACGACTTCCAGATCGGCGCGGTCAAGACCGGAATGCTCGCCGGTGTGGCGATCATCGAGGCGGTGGTCGAAGTGGTCCTCCGGCGGGGCCTGCGGCCGCTGGTGGTCGACCCGGTCATGGTGGCCAAGAGCGGGGCGCGGCTGCTGCGGGAGGATGCCGTCGAGGCTCTGCGGCAGCGACTGCTGCCTCTGGCCGACGTGGTCACCCCCAACCTCCCCGAGGCGCAGGCTCTGACCGGGCGCCGCCTGGACTCGATCGCCGACCGCATCGCCGCCGGTCGCGCCATCCTGGACCTGGGGGCGCGGGCGGTGGTGGTCAAGGGCGGCCACGGCGAGGAGGACCCGGTGGTCGACCTGCTGATCGACCGCGATGGCGTGCGCGAGTTCCGTGCGCCGCGGCGGCTCACCCGGCACACACATGGCACCGGGTGCACCTTCTCGGCCGCGATCGCCGCCGGCCTGGCCTGGGGGCGTCCCCTGGCGGAGGCGGCCGGCGACGCCCGCGCCTACCTGGACCGGGCCTTGCGTGAGGCGCCCGAGCTCGGTCACGGGCATGGACCTCTGAATCACTTCCCGGCCGCAGACCGGCGGGAGCGCCTGCGTGCCGGCGGCTGAGGGCGATCGCGATTATCTAGTCGGCCTCCATCCGCGGCTGGCGCCCGTCTTCGAGGACATGCTCGCCCAGGGGCGGGCCGAAGGCATCCCGATCGTGGACCCGTTGAGCGGGCGCCTGCTCCAGACACTGGTCGCCGCGCTCAAGCCGCGGCTGGTGGTGGAGGTCGGCACGGCGATCGGGTTCTCGACGCTGTGGATGGCGACCGTGCTGCCGGAGGGTGGCCGGATCCAGACCATCGACCCGGACCGTAAGCGCACCGAAAGGGCTCGGACATTCTGGCGGCGGGCAGGCGTCGAAGAGCGGATCGAGGTCATCAACGAGCCGGGGCTGACCGCCTTATCGCGACTCGAGGTGGGCATCGATTTCGCCTTCGTCGACGCCCTCAAGACGGAGTACGCCGGCTACCTGGAACTGCTCCTGCCGCGGATGCGGCCCGGCGGGGTCATCGCCGCCGACAACCTGCTCTGGAGCGGTCGCGTGGCGGCCGGCCTCGAGGACGAGAACACCGCCGCCCTGCGCGCCTTCAACCAGCGCTTTGTGACCGACCCGCGGCTCCACGCCACCATCGTCCCCGTGGGCGACGGCATCGGGATCGGGGTGATGCGAAATCCCTGAGCGCAAACTCGAGCGTGTCGTTTTGAGCACCTTGGCTCCGCTGGATGTCTGCCGCCATTCGACTCCAGTTACCCGATTCCACGCTTGCCGAGGCACGCCAATCGCTAAAAGCTGACATAGCCCGCCGCCCTATAGTTGACCGTAAACCAGAACGTGTGTTGCGTGGTCAAGGTCGTATTAAGGTCATCGGCCTGCTTCCCACAAGGGCCGTTGCTGTTCCAGTACGGCCACTCATTCGGCGTCGTGTAGGTGACGTTGTAGAAATTGACAAAGCTTCGACTAAAGTCGCCCTGATAGGCGCCGCACACCCAGATGTGGAGAGTGCCTGACAACGTCGAGTCTGATGGCGAGGGATCATAGAATGTAGCGGTTTCGGTATAGCTGTACCAGCAATACGGCTGGTCTCCACTTGCGTTGGCGGTGAGCTTAAGGACGACCTCATTCGTGTCACCGTCCTGGTTGCCGTCGATCTCGGTTTGGTTATTCAGGTCAACTTCGCTCTGCACGGTAGCTCCATAACACGGCGTTGGCGTCGCGGGGCGTTCCGCCGAAGCCGACGCGCCTACCCCCGACAGGGCCGCCGCCAAGCAGCAAAGCAGAGCCGAAAACAGGCGCTTCATTTTCCCCTCCTCTCATCGCGAGCAGGCTTGCGGGTTGAGCTTCTTGCGTTCCCCAAAATGGGGCCATGCCGCGATCCCAAGCCTACGTATAGCGGTAGGCGTCGGGGTTGTCAAGTACTGCTTCATCGAAACGCAAAGTGATCGCCGCTACCTAATCTTGCAGGTCCGAGACCGGGGCACTGGCAGCTTGATCGCGTGCCAGTACATCTCTGCATAGGTTTACACATTGCGTGCAAATGAACACGCCCGGGCCCGCCACCAACTGCCGGTTCGTGGAACGCGTCCGGCCGCAAAATGAACAGCGCGGCGCCGTCTCGATCTGAGGAATCGGGTTACGCGTTAACTCCGCCTTCAGTCGCACCACCTCGGCCCTGAGCTTATCGAGCTCGGTATCATTCACGCTGATGAAAGATTACCACTCGACAGGGCTGTCTACCGCGCTGGTCGGCGAACGTCCAGACGGCCTGGGGATGACTGCTCCTTCGAGCGGCCGACGCGGGGTTCTTTGCGGGCCGATCGATTGCGGAGCTTGATTCGTACGGCCAGAGGTTTGGACCACTGCTGAAGCAAGGGCCATGGCTTAAAGCCTGCCGCGCCGCCGCGACGAGGAACTGAATCCCGAGGTCTGGCAGTTCGGCCAACCCCAAACCGGGCCTCGTCAGAACTCCACCTAGAATAGGTCGGGAGTGACCACGACGGCGGACGCGCTGGCCCTGGGGCTGTCACGTGACCAGGCGCTGGCCGCCTATACCACCGTCTGTCGGGCGCGCGCGCTCGACGACCGTCGTTTCCTGCTCAACCGGGCGGGCGCGATCGCTTTCATCATCTCGCCCCGCGGGCACGAGGTGGCCCAGGCGGCAGCGATCGCCGCGCTCCAACCCGGCCGCGACCGCTTCTGCCTCTACTACCGCGACTTCGCCGCAGCCCTCGCCTGCGGGTTCACCTCGGCCGAGCTCATGCTCTCCGCCTTCGCCCGGGCGGACGATCCTTCGAGCGGCGGCCGCCAGACGCCGGGCAACTTCGGGAGCAGGCGGCGCGGGGTGATCATCGGCTCGAGCACGGTCGGTCCCCAGATCCCCAAAGCCGCCGGCATCGGACTGGGCTTGAAATGGAAGGGGGAGGGCGCGCTCTGCTACGTGAGCTTCGGGGAGGGCGCGACCAGCCAGGGTGATTTCCACGAGGGCCTCAACTTCGCCGCGATCCATAGCTGCCCGGTGGTCTTCTTCTGCGAGAACAACCACTGGGCGATCTCGGTTCCCCAGCCGCTCCAGGTGGCCGGAGCCGGCGTCGCCGCGCGAGCGGCGGCCTACGGCATCCCTGGGGTGGTCGTGGCGGGTGACGACTTCTTCGCCGTCTATCGGGCGGTGGCGGAGGCGGCACGACGCGCCCGGGCCGGCGATGGGCCGAGCCTGATCGAGGCCCAGGTCCTGCGCCTCCAGTCCCATTCGACCGATGACGACCAGCGCTCCTACCGCGATCCCGGGGAGCTGGCCGCCGAGGCCGAGCACGATCCGATCCCGGTCTTCCAGCACCAGCTGGAGGAGCTGGGCTGGCTCAGCGAGGCCGAGGACCGGCGGATCCGCGCCGCGCTCGAGGAGGAGATAGATTCCGCGACCGCCCTGGCCGAGGCTGCCCCCGATCCCGACCCCAGCACCCTGTCGCGCCACGTCTACGCGGATGGCTGAGCGCACCCTGGTCCAGGCCGTTCGCGACGCCCTGGCCGAGGAGATGGAACGTGACCCCCGCGTGTGCGTCCTGGGCGAGGACGTCGGTCTCAAGGGCGGTGTCTTCAAGGCCACGGAGGGGCTGCAGGCGCGCTTCGGTCCAGAACGGGTGATGGACACGCCGCTCGCCGAGTCGAGCATCGTGGCCGTCGCCCAGGGCCTGGCGCTCGAGGGCTACCGCCCGGTCGCCGAGATCCAGTTCGCCGACTACTCCTTCCCGGCCTTCAACCAGATCGTCAACGAGGTGGCCCGCATCCGCTACCGGTCGAATGGCGACTTCGGCTGCCCCCTGGTGATCCGGGCTCCGACCGGGGGTGGCGTTCGCGGCGGCCTCTACCATTCGCAGTCGGTGGAAGCCTTTTACTGCCACGTCCCGGGTCTGAAGGTCGTGCTTCCATCCACCCCGGCGGACGCCAAGGGCCTGCTCAAGAGCGCCGTCCGCGATCCAGACCCGGTCATCTTCCTCGAGCCCAAGAAGCTCTACCGAGCCGGCCGGGAAGAGGTGGCCGAGGGTGACGGCGCCCTGCGCCGGCTGGGGGAAGCGGCGCTGGTACGGGCCGGCCGCGACGTCACCGCCATCACCTACGGCTACCTCCGGGTGGTGACGCTCCAGGCGGCCGCCCGCCTCCAGGAGGAGGGGATCGAGGTGGAGGTGGTCGACCTGCGCACGCTGCGGCCCTGGGACGTCGAGACCTGCCTTGGCTCGGTGCGGCGGACCGGCCGGGTGGCGGTGGTCTACGAGGCCAATCGCACCGGAGGCTTCGGGGCCGAGGTTGCCGCTGAGCTCGCCGAACGCTGCTTCGAGAGCCTCGATGCCCCGGTCACCCGCCTCGCCGGCCCGGACGTGCCGGCGATGCCCTTCAGCCCGGCGCTGGAACAGGCCTTCCTGCCGGACGCCGACCGGATCGCCGCCGGGCTCCGGCGCCTGGCGAGGTTCTAAACTTGGACCCCTGGCTAGGCGAAAACGCCTAACCGCGAAAATTTAGTAGTGGCAAATAGGCGTCGCACCTTTTATACTGGCCCGTGGGGTTCCTTGTTCCAAGCCCCCCGGAACCAGGACCCCACTTCCCAATCTTCCGGGCGCGGGCCGTGGCGAGGTAAATTCGCCCGCTAGGATAAGCCCGGTGCTGACCATCAGTGGGGCGATCGAGCAGCTCCTCGCCGGGCGGGCGCTGACCCGGACCGAGGCTCGCGACGTGATGGACCTGATCATGGCCGGCGAGGCGACCCCCGTGCAGACCGCCGGGCTGCTGATCGCGCTCCGCGCGGCCGGCGAGACGGTGGAGGAGATGGCCGGGTTCGTCGACTCCATGCGGGCCCATGCGACCCCGCTCGAAGTCCCCGACGGCGCGATCGACACCTGCGGCACGGGTGGCGACCGGGCAGGCACCTTCAACATCTCCACCGCCGCCGGGCTGGTGCCGGCATCCCGGTGGCCAAGCACGGCAACCGGGCTGCGTCGAGCAGGTGCGGCAGCGCCGACGTCCTGGAAGCGCTGGGCGTCGACATCACCCTGGCGCCGGCCGGTGTGGCGGCCTGTATCCGGGAGGCGTCGATCGGCTTCTGCTTCGCCCCCACCTTCCACCCGGCGATGCGCCACGCCGGCCCGGCCCGGCGCGAGCTGGGCGTGCGCACCGTCTTCAACGTGCTGGGCCCGCTGGCCAACCCGGGGCGGGTGCGACGGCAGGCGCTGGGGGTGGGCGCCCCCGGCCTGGCCCCGCTGATGGTCGGCGTGCTTCGGGACCTCGGCCACGAGCGGGCGCTGGTCTTCTACGGCGAGGACGGGATCGACGAGCTGACGACCACCGGCCCCTCGCGCGTGTACGAGCTGGCCGGCGGCCAGGTACGGGAATACGAGCTGGATCCCCAGCGCCTGGGCCTGCCCCGGGCGGATCCCGCCGACCTGCTGGGCGGGACGCCGGCCGAGAACGCCGAGCTGCTCAGGCGGGTGCTGGACGGCGAGCCGGGCCGGCGGCGGGAGGTGGTCCTCCTGAACGCGGCGGCGGCCATCCTGGCGGCCGGCCGGGCTCCGGACTGGGGACCAGCCCTGGTCCTGGCCGCCGAGTCGGTCGACTCGGGACGCGCGGCGGATGCCCTGCGCCGCCTGGTCGCCACCTCGAAGGCGGGGAGGCCGGAGTAGGCTACCCGCCGGCGGCGAAGCCGACCAGGCCGCCTGCCAGGAGCAGCAGGAAGACCAGGCCGCCGACGGCCCAGGCCGCCCAGTAGCGGACCTGGAGCAGCCTCCGGCTCCGCCTCAGCCGGCGCAGGCGCAGGGTCGTGCCGGGGTCTCCAGCTCCTACCACTGACCGGGTATCGTCGGATGCCCCCAAAATCTTTCCCCGTGGGGGAAGTCGGCGGGGCGATCCGATCCGGCCGGCTCGATATCATCAGACCGATATGGGCCGCCGGATCGCCGTCATCCCGGGTGACGGCATCGGGCCCGAGGTGATCGCCCAGGGCCGGCGGGTCCTCGAGGCGGCCGCCTCCCGTCAGGGGGTCAGCCTGGAGTGCGTCGAGTACGACGTCGGCGCCGACCGCTATCTGCGAACCGGCGAGATCCTGCCCGAGAGCGTCTTCAGCGAGCTGCAGCAGGCTGATGCCATCTACCTGGGTGCGGTTGGAGACCCCCGGGTCGAAAATCCCCACTACGCGGCCGGCATCCTGCTGCGCCTGCGCTTCGAGCTGGACCTCTGGGTCAACCTCCGCCCCTCGCTCCTGATGGCGCCGGAGCTGACGCCCCTCAAGGACGCCCCCCAGATCGACCTGGTGGTGGTGCGGGAGAACACCGAGGGCGCTTACGTCGGCATCGGCGGCCAGTTCAAGCGCGGCACGGCGGACGAGATCGCGATCCAGGAGGACGTCAACACGCGCAAAGGGGTGGAACGCGTCATCCGCTATGCCTTCGAGCTGGCCGCGACCCGGCGGGCCGCCGGCCGTCCCGGGCGGGTGGTCATGGTGGACAAGAGCAACGCGCTCTACCACGGGCACGATCTCTGGCAGCGGGTCTTCGCCCTGGAGCGCGAAAGGGCGCCAGGGACGGAGGCCGACCACCTCTACGTCGACGTGGCGGCCATGCAGCTGGTCAAGAACCCGGCCCGCTTCGACGTGATCGTCACCTCGAACATGTTCGGCGACATCCTGAGCGACCTCGCGTCACAGCTGGTCGGCGGCCTCGGCCTGGCGCCCTCAGCCAACCTCAATCCCCAGACCCGCCGCGGGCTGTTCGAGCCGGTGCACGGCTCCGCGCCCCGTCATGCCGGCAAGGGCACGGCGAACCCGATGGGCGCCATCCTTTCGGGCGCCCTTCTCCTGCGGCATCTGGGCCTGGAGCGAGCCGCCGAGGAGGTGGAGCAGGCGGTGGCCGCCAGCGTGCGCGCCGGAAGCACCACCGGCGACCTGGGAGGAAGGCTCGACACCTCGGCGGTAGGTGAGGCGGTGCTCGAGCGGCTCGGTGAGAGAATCGAGGCATGGCCGCGCTCCTGAACACGGTGCAGCCGGCCCGGCGCAAGCCCGGCGCGACTCTGCCGTCGCGGGAGGTGACACAGTCACCGACTCAGCCGCAACCCGACGGCCGCCGCATCCGCGGCAAGGCGCTGATCTTCTGGGATCCCAAGGTCCCCGGGCGCAAGCTCGATGCGATCGACACCGATCAGATCACGCCGGCGGCGGACTGCGTCTCGGAGAGCCTGGATCGCCTCGACGAGCGCTGGAAGGTCGGCGCCTTCCGCTACCTGATGCCCGACTTTCGCGCCCGAGTCCATCGCGGCGAGACTTTCCTGGTGGCGGGGGACCGCTTCGCCATCGGCTCGTCCCGGGAGATGAGCCCGGCGGGACTGAAGGCAGTCGCCGAGGAAGCCGGCCTGGAGCTGGTCGTGGTCTGCGGCGCGGACGTTGGCGACATCTTCCGGCGCAACGCCATCAACCTGGGCCTGCACGTGATCCAGAGCCGCGAGGCGGTCGAGGACGCGCAGGAAGGGGACAGCTTCAGCTTCGACCCCCTGACCCGGCGCCTCACCAACGAGACCCGCGGCCGGGCCTACGAGCCGGTCCCGCTCACGCCCAAGGAGGAAGAGATCCGGCGCTCGGGGGGCATCATCGCCATCGGTCGCAGGGAGTTTGCCGAATCGGTCGAGCGTTCTCCGCGGGTGGAGTGGGCCCCGCAGGCGGTCGCCCGCAATCTGACCCTCTCGGAGCAGATCGTCTGGGCCCACCGTGTGGATCCCGAGTCCGAGGTCCGCCCCGGCGCCACCCTCCGGGTCTGGTGCGACCTGCTGCCGGCCTCGGACGGGACCGCGCCGTTCGCCATCCACACCTTCAACCAGATCACCGGCGCCGGTGCCATCTTTCCGCGCCAGGCCGCGATCGCGAACGACCACTTCGTCTTCTCCGGCCGCAACGCGGACGACAAGCAGACGTCGATCGGCCGCGACTTCGCCCGCCTCCACGGGATCGAGGCGCCCTTTTACGCCACACCCGGCGACGGGATATTTCACTTTTACTTCCCGGAGCAGGGCCTGGTCGTCCCCGGCGCCTTCGTCGCCGGCGCGGACTCGCACAGCCGAGCCTACGGCGCCTACGGCGCGCTCGGGATCGGCGTGGGCAGCACCCAGCTCGGCTTCGGCTGGTCGACGGGCTACGTCTACTTCACGCCGGCCCGCCAGCGCCGAGTCACGTTCCGCGGACGCCTGCGGCCCTGGGTGAGCGGAAAGGACGTCGTCCTGGCCCTCCTGCGGCGTTGGGGAAAGGCGCAGGCCCAGGCAATGGGCGTCGAGTTTCGGGATGAGGAGCGCCAGCTGCCCATCCCTTACCGCAACACGATCGCCAACATGATGGCGGAGGCCGAGGCGCAGAACGGGATCTTCGCCGCCGATGAGCTGACCAGCGCTTGGTACCGCCGCAAGGGGATCGATCCTCCATATCCGCTGATCGCGTCGGGCGAGGCCGCCCACTACGAGATAGAAGAAACGCTCGACCTCTCCGAGCTCGTCCCCTTCATCGCCAAGCCCTTCGCTCCGGGGAACGCGTTCCCGGCTGACGAGGTTGCCGAAGAACGCCTGCGCTTCGACAAGGCGCTCATCGGGTCCTGTACCAACGGCGGCTACGACGACCTTCTGGAAGCCGCGCTGGTGATACGGGCGGCGCGCGAGAAGGGCTACGAGCGAGCGTCGACCTCGTTCGTGGTCTTTCCTGGGTCGGGCGGGGTCAAGCGGGACATCGAGCGGGCGGAGCCGCGCCTCGCTGGCGAGTCGATCGCCTCCGTATTCCGTTCCGTAGGCGCGGAAATCCGCGAATCCTGGTGCGGTCCCTGCTTCGGCCAGGGCCCCGACGCACTGCGCAAAGGCGAGGTCGCCATCACCTCCTTCAACCGCAACTGGCAGAACCGCATGGGGGTGGGCGGGCTCGGCTACCTGGCCAGCCCGGCCGTGGTGGCGTCCTCCGCGCTGCTCGGATACATGGCGGGGCCCCCGTCGCTTGGAATCACCTGGGATCCCGAGCGCTTCGACGTCTCGATCTAGCGCGCCGCCGTTCCCACGACCGCCAGGATCTCGGCTTCGGTCAGCAGGCCGTCGCGCTGTTTGGCGGCGTCGAAGATCGTCTTGACCAGCTCGGGACGCGGCTCGATGCCTCGCTGCTCCAGCCAGTAGACGACATTGGATTCCCCGCTCATGGGGCCGATCTCGATCACCTGCTCGCAGCCGAACAGCTCGGCCGGCACACCGGAATAAACACGGTTGGCGAGCCAATCGTCGCCCTTGCGCTTGGCCTTGATCACCGCGGCGGCATGCACTCCGGTTGCCGTCCGAAAGGCATCCCTGCCCAGCACCGGGTAGTTGGCGGGGATGGCCATCCCGGTCCCTTCGGCGACCACCTCTCCCATCTCGCGCAGCTTGCTGAGGTCGGTGTCGATCCAGCCCAGGAGCCGGAAATTCACCAGCAGCAGATCGAGGTGCGTGTTGCCCACCCGTTCGCCCAGCCCCAGGGCGCAGCCGTGGATGCGGTCCGCGCCCGCGACCGCGGCAACGATCGCATTGACCAGGCCGAACCCGCGGTCGCTGTGGCCGTGCCAGTCGAGCCCGACCTCAGGATCGATCTCGTCGAGCATCCGGCGGACGTAGGAGACCACCGCCCGAGCCCCGTCCGGCGTGGAGTGGCCGACTGTATCGCAGACCGCCACGCGCTCTGCGCCCTCCTCGATCGCGGTCCCGAACAGGCGGCGGAGCGTCTGCGGCTGGGCCCGGGTCGTGTCCTCGGTGACGTACAGCACCGGCAGCTGATGCTGGTGGGCGAAGCGCACCGCCTTGCGTGTGTTGTCGACAATATGCTCGATCGTCCAGCCCTCGGCATACTGACGGATCGGGCTCGAGCCGATGAAGGTGGCGACCTCGATCGGGATGCCGACCCGCTGCGAGATCTCCACCACCGGGCGGATGTCGACCTCCAGGGTGCGCGCCGCGCACAGCGGCCTGATCCGTAAGCGCCGGTCCCGGATCTCGATCGCCAGCCGCTCCACGTCGGCTGCGGCCCGCGGACCGGCTCCGGGCAGTCCGAGGTCGAGTGAGGCCACACCAAGCTGGTCGGCCAGATGCAGGAATCGAAGCTTGTGTTCGATGTCCGGGTCGCGCACCGATGGCCCCTGGATGCCGTCGCGTAGGGTCTCGTCGTGGATGCTCACCGGACGGGGCGGCCGCTCCGCGGCCTCCACAGTGTTCCAGTCGTAGATCAGCTGCTGGTCCTCAGGCACGGATGGCCTCCAGCTCCCCGACCAGGGCGGTCAGGAACTCCGTCGCCAGGCCGCCGTCCACGATCCGGTGATCGACGGAGATCGAGATCCAGGCGCTCTGCCGGGCCATGACCTGAGAGTCGACGACCATAGGGCGCAGCCGGATGGCGCCAAAGCCGATGACGCAGCACTCCGGCGGGTTGACGATAGGCGTTCCCGTCTCGATCGGCCCGCTGGCCCCCACGTTGGTCACGGTGATCGTGCTCCCGGACATGTCGCGGGGCGACAGGCTCCCGCCGCGCGCTCCCTCGATCAGGCGGCTGCTGCGCTCGGCGATCGCCTCCAGGCTCAGCTGATCCGCATCTCGCAGCACGGGAACAAGGAGACCGTTGGGAGTGTTCACGGCGATACCCACGTGCACGGATTTCTTGACCACGATCTCGTCACGCGATTCGTCCCAGGAGCTGTTGAGCAGCGGATGCCGGCGGACCGCCTCCACCGCGGCCAGTATGAAATAGGGGAGCGGCGTGATGGGCCGGCCCTTATGGCGGGCCGCGTCCCGGGCCGCCATCAGGGCGGTGGCGTCGAAGACCGCGAACTCGGTGAACTGCGGGATGGTCGAGACCGACCGCACCATCTGCCTGGCGATGGCCTTGCGGATGCCGACCACGCTGATCCGCTGGTCGCCGTCGTGGTCCGCCTCCGGCGCCTGCGGGGGGGGGCCGGGGCGGTCGTCCGGCCGGGCGGCAGCCTCCACGTCGGCGCGCGTGATCCGTCCGCCCGGGCCGCTGCCGGCGACGGCCGTCAGGTCGACCCCCAGCTCCCGGGCGAGCTGGCGGACGAAGGGAGCGGCGCGAACGCCTTCCTCGGTCGACGCCGAGGGGCTGGCCGACGACCTGGGCCGGCGGCGCACCTCGCCCGGCCCCGGCGTGCGGGAGCCGTAGCCGACCAGGACGGCTTCGCCCTCCGGTTGCGCGCCGGCCTCGTCCGCGGCTGCGATGGTGACCAGCGCGGCGCCGACGGGAATCGACTCGCCGGGCCGGCCGTGGACGGTGCGCACGGTGCCCGCCCAGGGCGAGGGGATCACCACCACCGCCTTGGCCGTCTCCACCTCGCACAGTGGAGCATTGACCTCGACCCTTGCTCCGGGTTCGACCCTCCAGCGGACGAGCTGGGCCTCGGTCAGACCCTCGCCCAGGTCGGGGAGGACGAAGGTCCGCTCAGCCATAGGCCACTGACTCGTCGACCGCCTGCAGGATGCGATCGGCGTCCGGGAGATAGAGCTTCTCGAAGCGCGACGGCGGATAGGGCACGTTCAGGCCGCCCAGCCGGATGACCGGAGCTTCCAGCGAGTCGAAGGCATCGTGGCTGAGGCGTGCCGCAACCTCGGCTCCAAACCCGCAGAAGACCGGCGCTTCGTGGACGACGACGGCGCGGTGAGTCTTGCGGACCGAGGTCACAAGCGTCTCCACGTCGAGTGGCGCCAGGCTGCGCAGGTCGATCACTTCGACCGACGTCCCCTCCTCCGCCGCGGCTTCCGCCGCTCGCAAGGCCGTCTCCACCATCGGTCCGTAGGCGACCACCGTGACCGCCGTCCCCTCGCGGGCGACGCGCGCCCGCCCCAGCGGCAGGGGCGGGACCGGAAGGTCCATCTCCTCCTTCAGATAGTAGCGAGCCTTCGGTTCGAAGAAGATCACCGGGTCGTCGCCGGCGATCGCAGTCCGCAGCAGGCCATAGGCGTCGGAGGGACGCGCGGGCGCGACCACCTTGAGCCCGGCGGTGTGTGCGAAGTAAGCCTCAGGGCTCTCGGAGTGATGTTCGATGGCGCCGATATTGCCTCCGAAAGGGACGCGGATGGTGATCGGCAGCGGCAGTCCGGAGCGGTTCTCGTACTTGGCGACGTGGCTGACGATCTGCTCGAACGCGGGATAGATGAAGCCGTCGAACTGGATCTCGGGGACCGCCCTGAATCCGCGCAACGCCAGCCCGACCGCGATCCCGATGATGGCCGACTCCGCCAGCGGGGTGTCGAAGACCCGATCCTCGCCGAAGTCGCGCTGCAGGCCGTCCGTGATCCTGAACACGCCGCCCAGCCGCCCCACGTCCTCGCCGAAGACGAGCACCTTGGCGTCCGCGGCCAGGGCGTCGCGCAGCCCCTGGGTGATCGCCTTGCCGAGCGTGACAGCGCTCATTCCACCGGCTCCAGGGTGGCTTCGAACTCCTCCCGCTCCTTGAGGAAGGAGGCGGGTGGGTCATGGTAGACGCGGTCGAACAGGCTGGCGGCCGGGGAGGGCAGCGGCAGGCGGCGGAGCTTGCCCCGCATGGCCTCGGCCATACCCTCGGCCTCGGCATCGATCGAGTCCGCCTGGCCCTCATCCAGCAGAGCCTGCGATCGCAGCCAGGCCGCGTAGGTCTCGATCGGGTCTCGCGACGACCAGGGGGCCAGGTCGCTGTCGAGCCGGTAGCGCGTCGGATCGTCGGCGCTGGTGTGCGCCCCCATGCGATAGGTCACGGCTTCGATCAGCGATGGGCCCTCGCCACGCCGGGCCCGGTCGGCCGCGCTCCTGACAGCGCTGAAGACGGCGAGCACGTCGTTGCCGTCGATGCGGACCCCAGCAAAGCCGTAGCCCTGCGCCCGCTCCGCGATCGAGCCCGCGGTCTGGCGCCGGAGGGGGACCGAGATCGCCCACTGGTTGTTCTGGCAGAGGAATACGACCGGTGCCTGGAAAACGCCCGCGAAGTTCATGGCCTCGTGCCAGTCGCCTTCCGAGGTGGCGCCGTCGCCGAAGACGCAGAGAACGACCTCGCGACTGCCCTCCAGCCGGCAGCCCATGGCGAACCCGACCGCGTGCGGGACCTGGGTGGCTACCGAGATGGTGAAGGGCAGGAAGCGGTAACGCCGAGGGTCCCAGGGCCCGTGGGTCAGCCCGCGGAAGTAGCCGAGCATCTCACCGGGATCGATGCCCCGGCACATCGCCATGCCGAACTCGCGGTAGCTCGGCACGATCCAGTCGGTCGACTCCATGGCCACGGTGGCTCCGACCTGGGTGGCCTCCTGGCCCAGGAACTGTCCCCAGAGCCCGAGCTCGCCCTGACGCTGCAGGTTGAGCGCCTCCTGGTCAGCGCGGCGGATGATCACCATCTTGCGATACAGGTCGAGCAGCTGCTGTGGGCTCAGCCCATCCGCGGCGAGCGGCTTCTCCGCCATGAGGTCGTCCTCATCCTACGCGCCGTGGCGCCTGCGGAGCTCCGCGGCGCCCTCGCCGCCACACTGTAGTGGCAGGCTCGGATGCTCGCGCCTCGCTCCGCGGCCGCCGGCGCTCTTCGCGCGAAAGCGCGACTCGCCCTGCGGGCTCGTATACTCACCGGCACGCATGGCTGGCCTTACGGAGGTCATCGTCCACACCGACGGAGCCTCGCGAGGTAATCCCGGTCCCGCCGCCATCGGAGTCGTGATACAGGACCCGCAGGGTCGGGTGCTGCTCGAGCTGGGGGAGGCGCTTCAGCGGACCACGAACAACGTCGCCGAGTACACCGCGGTGATTCGCGCCCTGGAACGGGCTCGCGAGCTGGGCGCTCGCCGGGTGCGCTGCCTGATGGATAGCCAGCTCGTGGTCCGGCAGCTGAACGGGTCCTACAAGGTCAAGCACGCTGACATGCTGCCGCTGTACCGGCGGGTCCTGGAGCTGGTTCAGGCCTTCGACGACGTCACTTTCAGCCACGTCCCTCGGGAGATGAACGCGGAGGCCGACCGCCTGGCGAACTCCGCGCTCGACAACCGCGGAGCGCAGGAGCGAGCCGAAGAGCCTGAGGCAGCCATCCGCCGGCTCATCGAGTCCATTACGGCGAAGGATTGGGACGGGGCGCGGGCCCTGCTCGCCGATGGCTTCCGGTACCGGCGTCCGGCGGCGGGCGACCTCGAGCAGGACCGGGACGGCTTCCTGCGCTCGGTCCAGGAGACCGTGCCGGCCTGGCGGATCGAGCGGGCCTCGAGCTCCGGTGCCCTGACGCTCGTGGAGGCGACCTTCCACGACGGACGTGGCCGCACCGGCAGCAGCCTGCTGATCTGCGAGGCGGTCGGCGGTGGCCTGCGGCTGATCGCCGAGTACCGCGACCGCGGGGATTGAGCGCGCGGCCGGCGGGTAGAATGTCGACGAGTCCGCCAGGCAGCCGCGGCAGGGGTTTCCCTGTCGAGGAAAGTCCGAGCTCCGCAGAGCAGGGTGCCGGGTAACACCCGGTCGGGGCGACCCGAAGGAGAGTGCCACAGAAAAGACACAGCCGGGCACCGCGGCCCGGCGAAGGTGAAATGGTGAGGTAAGAGCCCACCGGCAGCCGGGAGACCGGTTGGCCTGGAAAACCCCACCTGGAGCAAGACCGAATAGGAGGACCACAGGCTGGCTCGGTCGGTCCTCGGGTATGGTCGCTCGAGCCGCCGGGCAACCGACGGCCCAGACGGATGGCTGCCACCCCGCGAACGTGTCGGCGTAGCCGGCAAAGTCGGGGGACAGAACTCGGCTTATCGGCGGACTCAATTACCAAGGGAGGAAACCCTGCCGGTTTCCTCCCTTGGCGGTGCCTGCGGCGCCTGATCCCAGGCCTTATTCCCTTTCGTACTTGAAGGAGATGTTGAGGCGGGCGCGGTAGAGCGAGATCTTGCCGTTCTCGATCGTCATGTCGAGTTTGACGACCTCGGCGACGCGCAGGTCGCGCACCGTGCGGCCCGCGGTAAGTATCGCCGTCCGCGCCGCGGCCTCCCAGGACTCCGCGCTGACGCCGATGACCTCCGTGACCCGATAGACGCTGTCGGCTGCGGCCATGGTTTCTCCTTCCTTTCGCTTGAGCGACTCGACGCCTGTCTCATCATTCTGCCGCCGCCGCAGCGCGCGAGGCCAACTACCACATCTTGGGGCCTGCGCGGAGCCTGCGCACAAGGCCACAACATTTAGTCCGAATTTCTTGACAGCCACCTGTCACGGTGTTAGGGTTGCGCGTGTCGGTGGCACAAAGTGGGGAAAAGTGGGGAAAATGATGCGCTCGGTGGCAATGCCTGATGTTTCTCGGCACGTACCGGCACGCGGTGGACGCCAAGGGGCGACTCGCCATCCCGGCACGGCTGCGGGAGCGCCTCCCGGAGGGGAGCGTGATCTCCAAGGGAGCCGAGGGGTGCTTGCGAATCTACCCGCCCGAGGAATGGACGCGAGAGCAGGGCGAGCAGCGGCTCACCTCGCTCTCGCCCGCCGAGGCGCGCCGGCTGGCCCGGATGATGTTCGGCGCCGCCCGGGAATGCGAGTTCGACGCCCAGGGCCGAATCGTCCTTTCGGCCGACCACCGCTCATACGCCGGGATCAGCTCGACGGCATGGGTGGTGGGTGTGAACAACGTGATCGAGATCTGGAACGACGAAGACTGGCGGCGTATCGGCGAGGCCACCCCCGAGGAATACACGCGCGTCCAGGACCAGGTGGCCGAGCGACGCCGCTCGATCGACCGGTGACCGCCCGTCGACCGACCTGACGGCGACCCTTCCCATCGACCTGTACTTTTACAAGAGGTAATAGACGGCCTTCGACCCGCCCCTGGGCAGGCGTTCGTCGACGCCACCCTGGGGGGCGGAGGTTACGCGCGGGCGCTGCTCGAGCGCCTGCGGCCCGGCGGCCTGCTGCTGGCCCTGGATCGTGACCCCTCCGCCATCGAGCGATTCGAGCGCCGCAGCGTCCCTCCGGACGTCGACCTGCGGCTCGAGCATCGCAATTTCGCCGAGCTGGCCTCCCTGGTTGCGTCGCTAGGCCGCCCGGTTCAGGGCATCGTCTTCGACCTCGGCCTGTCCTCGCTGCAGCTGGACGACCCCGAGCGGGGCTTCAGCTTCCAGCGCGACGGACCGCTGGACATGCGGATGGATCGGAGCGATCCCTGGACCGCAGCGGACCTTCTCAATCGGGAACCAGAAGCCGAGCTCCGGCGGATCCTGCTCCAGTACGGACAGGAGCGCTGGGCCGCGCGGATCGCCCAGCGGATTACGGACCGCCGCCGGCGGGAGCCTTTCAAGACCACGCGCCAGCTGGTCGAGCTGGTCGCCGGCGCGATCCCGCGGGCTGCCTGGCCCCGCGACATCCACGTCGCCACCCGGACGTTCCAGGCGTTACGCATCGCAGTCAACCGCGAGCTGGACTCGGTGGCTGCCGGGTTGAAGGCCGCGATCGCAGTGCTCGTCAGCGGTGGGCGCGTCGGGGTCGTCTCCTTTCACTCCCTAGAGGACAAGATTGCAAAGGACCTATTCCACGTCGAAGCCACGGACTGTCTCTGTCCGCCCCAAGCGCCCGTCTGCATCTGCGGGCACACGCGATCGGTGCGCGTCGTCACGCGCAAGCCGATTCGTCCTTCCCCGGCCGAGATCGCCCAGAACCCGAGGGCGCGGTCGGGCCGATTACGAATTGCGGAGAAGCTATGAACCATCCAAATGCCTTTGATCAAGTCAATACCCTCTGAGCGGCCGCATGGTAGAACCCGTCCCTCCTGGGCATCTACTCGTCTTGCGGCCCCGCCGGCCCGATCCGACCCCTCCGGCGCGTGCGTTTCCCCCTTCGCGCGCGCGCCGGAGTCGCGGCCGGTCATCGCTCTCGCCTTTCATGGGCGCGATCGTCCTGATCAGCGCGGCCTTGCTGCTGGTCGCCCAGTCGGCCGCGGCGACCCAGGCCAGCTACCAGATCAACACCCTCAAGGACCGGCAGGCCCGGCTGCTTGCCGAGCAGGACCAGCTGCAATCCCAGCTGGCCCAGGTCCGGGCGCCGAGCCGGGTGGCGGCGGCGGCGCAAACGCTGGGCATGGGGCAGCCGGCCCGCTGGCAGTACGTGCCCGGCACCGCCTCCCCGATCGCGCTCGCGCCGGAGCGGCCGGCCCCGCGCGCGGGCGGAGTCCTGGCCGGGGTCCTGGCGGTGGTCGGTACCATCGTCGGCCGCTCCGGCGGCCAGGCGCCGTCACCCTAGGCGCGAGCCCGCGGCGCAGCGGATGAGCCGAGCCGAGGGGCTGAGCCCGCGCCGCCGCATCCTGACCCTCCTCGTCCTGCTGCTCTGCGCCGACCTGGTCCTATTCAGCCGTCTCGTCTACTGGCAGGCCTTCCGCCATGACGACCTTTCCCGGCTGGCCGCCTCCTACCACGACGACCAACTGGTCCTGCCGGCCGTCCGGGGCAAGATCGTGGACCGCAACGGCGACCTGCTGGTCGCCAACACGCCGGTGTTCTCGATCTTCGCCTCTCCCGACCAGATCAAGCCCTCCGACCGGCCGCTCGAAGCCGACCGGCTGGCCGCGGTCCTGCAGCTGGATCCGGGCGCGGTCCTGACCCAGCGGCAGTCGAGCCGCATGTTCGTCTATCTCAAGCGCCGGGTCAGCTCTGCCGTCGCCAGCCAGATCGACCACCTCCAGCTGCCGGGCATCGGCAAGATCCCGGAGACGGAGCGCACCTACGTCGACGGCGCGCTGCCAGGTACGTCGCTCGCCTCCGACCTGCTCGGCTTCGTCAACGCCGACGGGCGGGGCAACTACGGCGTCGAGGGCTACTACGACCACCTGCTGCGGGGCCAGGACGGGTTCGAGACCACGGTCCGCGACCTGACCGGGCGGCCCATCGTCCTGAGCGACCGCCAGCGCCGGGAGCCGGTCGATGGGGCCACCCTGCAGCTGAGCCTGGACAGCGCCATCCAGGTGATCGCCGAGCGGGCGCTCGCCGACGGGGTCGCCCACTTTCAGGCCGAGAGCGGTTCGATCCTGATCATGGAGCCGCGCACCGGCCGGATCGTGGCCTGGGCCGACCTTCCCGGCTACGACGCCAACCTCTACGGTTCGACCGGCACGGCCCTCTTCCGCGACCCGATCGTGAGCGACCTGTACGAGCCGGGCTCGGTGATGAAGGTGGTGACCCTGTCCGGCGCGCTCGACGATCACGCCATCACGCCCGACTACCGGTTCAACGAAACCGGGACCGCGGTCGTCGGCGGCTACGCCATCCACAACTGGGACCACCGCGCGCATGGGCTGGTGACCATGACCCAGGTGCTGGAGCAGTCCCTCAACGTAGGCGCGATCCGGGCCGAGCAGATGGAAGGCAGCACCCAGTTCTTCACCTACCTGCAGCGGTTCGGCATCGGGGACCCGACCGGCGTCGACGTGGCCGGCGAGGTGAGCGCGCCGCTGGGCGAGCTGAGCTCCTGGAAGGCGTCCCGGCTGGCCACGGCTTCCTTCGGTCAGGGGGTCGACGTCACCCCGATCGAGATGCTGGCCGCGGTCAACACCATCGCCACCTCAGGCGAGCTGGTCCAGCCGCACGTGGTCGACCAGGTCGTCGACACCAGCGGCCGGGCTCATCCGGTCAGCTCGCACGTGGTGCGCCGCGTGATCAGCCCGCAGGCTGCCGCCCAGATGCGGCAGATGATGATCGGGGTCGTCGAGCACGGCTCCGGGTTCGCCGCCCGCATCGACGGATTTCGGGGCCACATCGCGGGCAAGACCGGGACCGCGAACATCCCCATGAACGGAGGCTACGGCCAGGACCCGAGCGACGTGATCGCCTCTTTCACCGGCTTCGTCCCGGCCGAGGACCCGCAGTTCACGATGCTGGTCATCGTGCGCAAGCCGAAGATCCTGTTCGAAGGCGCGTACGTGGCCGCGCCCATCTGGAAGGCCGTCGCCAGCGCCCTGATCACCCGCTGGAATATCGCTCCGTGAGCTTTGAAAGGAGCGAGCCGCCGCCGTCGGCGGTGGCGAGCCAGGGCGCGCGGCGAGCAGGCCCGTGCCAGGCACGCCGGCCGCACTGGAATTTTGCGGCCGGGCCGCGTACGGGCCGTCCGCGAGCCGCACATGCGCCCGGTAAGTTGCGTGCCGAGCCGAAGGCAGGGCCGTTAACTTAATGCCTGTGACGCTCGATGAAATAATCGAGGCGACCGGGGGGACGTTGGTGAGCGGTCCCGCCACGCGGACCTTCGCCCATCTCTACACCGATTCGCGCCAGGTCAGGGGCGGCGGCCTGTTCGTCGCTCTGCGGGGCGAGCAGCAGGACGGGCATGCCTTCATCGACCAGGCGCTGGAACGTGGCGCCGGCGGCATCCTCTGCCAGCTCCCGCCCCAGGAGGCTCTCCCCAGCGCGAGCATCATCACCGTCGCCAGCACTCGCGAAGCGCTGTTCCAGATCACGCGATCGCGGCTGAAGCGGCTCGCGGTCCCCATAGTCGCCATCACCGGCAGCTCGGGAAAGACGACCACCAAAGAGCTGGTCGCCCACATCCTCGGGCGGCGCATGCGTGTCCACAAGAGTGCCGGCAACCTCAACACCTACACCGGCGTGCCCATGACCGTCTTCGAGATGGACGATCGCACCCGCGCCCTGGTCATGGAGTATGCGATGTCGCGCAGGGGCGAGATTCGTGAGCTGACCCGGATCGCCGCCCCCACAGTCGCTGTGGTGCTCAACGTTCAGCCTGCTCACATCGGCCTGCTGGGATCGATCGAAGCCGTGGCGGAGGCCAAGCGGGAGCTGGTGGAAGGCCTGGCTGTGGACGGCGTCGCCATCCTCAACGCCGACGACCCCAGGGTCCGGGCCATGGCCGCGGTCGCGCCGCGCGCCGTCCTCTACGGCCTGGCCCGGGATGCGGCCGTCCGGGCTGAGGAGGTCGAGCACCGCGGCCTGCAGGGGAGCAGCTTCCGGCTGATCGCGCCGCAGGGCGAGGCCGCCAGCGTCCGCCTGCCATTGCCCGGGCCGCACAACGTCTCCAACGCGCTCGCGGCCGCCGCAGTCGCCCTCGAGCTCGGCTTCGATCCCGAGGCGGTGGCCCGGGCGGTCGAGGGCTTCGGCGCGCCTGCGGGCCGCGGGAACCGGCTGGCCGGACGAGCGGGCGCCACCATCATCGACGACAGCTACAACGCGAACCCCGGGTCCATGGACGCCGCCCTGGCCACATTGCGGATGGTTCCCTCAGGTGGACTTCGGATCGCGGTCCTGGGTGACATGCTCGAGCTTGGCGATCACGCCCAGCAGGCTCACGAGGAGCTGGGAACGCTGGCAGCGCGCAGCGCCGACCAGGTGATCGCGCTGGGCGAGCACGCCCCTCTGGTGGTCGACGCGGCGCGCCGGGGTGGGATGGCTGAGGGCGCCGCCGTGGTCGCGAGCGACAACACCCACGCCGTCAGCCTGCTCGAGCCGGTAATGGGACCGCGTACTTACGTCCTGGTCAAGGGGTCGCACTCCATGCACATGGAGGAGATCGTGGCCGCGCTGCGGGAGAGCGCATGACCACGGCGCTGGTCCTCTTCCTGCTGTCGCTGGCAATCGCGCTGCTCGCCTATCCGCCCTTGATCAGACGGCTCCGCCAGGCCCGGATCGGTCAGCTCATCCGGGAGGAAGGGCCGGCCGGCCACCAGTCGAAGGCGGGCACCCCGACCGCCGGCGGTGTGCTCTTCCTGCTGATCGCCGTCGTCGTCTATGTGGCGGCCGATCGGAGCCCGGCCGGCGGCCTGGTGCTGCTCGGACTTCTGAGCGGCGGCGTGGTGGGACTCCTCGACGACCTGGTCAAGATCCGGGGCGGGACCAATCTCGGGCTGCGCGCACGAGAGAAGATCGCCGTCCAGGCGCTTACCGGCGCGCTGCTCGGGTATCTCGCGCTGCGATGGGGCTTCCAGCGCCAGGCGCTGCCCTTCGACGCCGCTCCGGCTCTGGGAGCCTGGCTGATCCCGATCGGGATCCTGGCCTTTTCCTCCGGTTCGAACGCCTTCAACCTCACCGACGGCTCCGACGGGCTGTCCGCCGGCGCCGGCGCCCTGGTCTTCGCCACCCTGGCGCTGCTGGCCGGCATGGCCCACCATCCCGCCGCTGCCCTGATGCCGGCCGTTCTCAGCGGCGCCCTGCTCGGGTACCTCGTCTACAACCGTCACCCAGCCCGGATCTTCATGGGAGACACCGGCAGCCTGGGCCTGGGCACCGCCATGGTGGCTGCCGCCGTCGCCGGTGGTTTCCTCTGGTACCTGCCGATCCTGGCTATCGTCTTCGTGGCCGAGACCGTCTCGGTCATCGTCCAGGTGGCCGGCTTCAAGACCACAGGCCGCCGCCTCCTGAAGATGTCGCCGCTCCATCACCACTTCCACCTCTCGGGCTGGTCCGAGAACCGGGTGGCCGTATCCTTCTGGGCGGTGACGCTCGCGGCAGCGCTGCTGACGCTGGCGATTGCCCGGCCCCCGAGCCCGGCGTGATCGCCCCCTCCCTCGGCCGGCGGGCCCTGGTCATCGGCTTCGGGGTGAGCGGTCGGGCCAGCGCCCGCTACCTGCGCGATCACGGCCTGGCGGTTAGAGTCGCCGACCGGGCCGACACGCCGTCGCTGCGGGCGGCGCTGGCGGAGCTTGGGCTGGAGGGCCGCCTGGGCGGCTACGCGCCCGAGGATCTCGACGGCGTGGACCTGGTCGTAGTCAGCCCCGGCGTCCCCTGGGACCTGCCGCTGGTAGAGGCGGCGCGCGGCCGCGGCATCCGGATCACGAGTGAGCTGGACCTCTTCTTCTCTGCCTGCAGGCAGCCGGTGGTCGGTATCACCGGTACCAATGGCAAGACCACGACCACCGCCCTGGCCGCCGACCTGCTCCGCGCCGGCGGCCTGCGGGTCCTGCGCGGCGGCAACATCGGCGAGCCGGTACTCGATCGTGTCGACCGGCTCGAGGCAGACGAGTGGGTGGTCCTGGAGCTGAGCAGCTTCCAGCTGGAATCGATCGCTCGGCCGCGCCTGCGCATCGGGGCGGTGCTGAACGTGACCGCGGACCACCTGGACCGGCACGGGACCTTCGAGCGCTATCGCGAGCTGAAAGCCAAGGCGGTGCGTTCCATGGACGCTGACGGGGTCGCTCTGCTCAACCGCGACGATCCCGCGGCCTGGAGCATGCGGTCGCAGACGGCGGCGCGCGTGATCCCCTTCTCGACCCGAGAGCCGTCGATTGGGGAAGGCGTGGTCGCGGAGGGAGGATGGGTCAGAGCGGGATCGACCCCGGTGCTGCCGGTTGCGGCGATCCAGCTCAAGGGCGAGCACAACGTCAGCAACGTACTCGCCGCCGTGGGAGTGGGGTGGGCGGCGGGGCTCGCCCTGGAGCCCATGGCCGAGGCGGTCCGCTCCTTTTCCGGCCTCGAGCACCGGCTGGAGCTGGTCGGCGATTTCGGCGGCATCCGCTGGTACAACGATTCGAAGGCCACCACCCCCGAGTCGACCTATCGCGCGCTCGAGGCCTTCTCCGAACCGATAGTGCTGATCGCCGGCGGGCGCAGTAAAGGCACCGACCTGGCGCCGCTGGCGCGAGCCATCGCGGCGCGGGCGACGGCGCTGGTCGCAATCGGAGAGACCGGACCCGAGCTGGTGGAACGGGTGCGCGGCGAGGGGATGGCCTCCGCGGCGGTCGCGCCCAGCCTCGAGGACGCGGTGCGGCAGGCCCGTAACGCGGCCAGTGCCGGGTCGGTGGTCCTCCTCTCGCCGGCCTTCGCCAGCTACGACATGTTCCGTGACTACGAGGACAGGGGGCGCCGCTTCAAGGCCGCCGTGCTCGAGGAGGTGGGATCACGCGCCAGCTGACCGTCCCCGACGTCCAGCTGCTCTCGCGGCGCGCCTTGAGCCGCAGCATCCTCTGGCGGCGCGGCGACCAGGTACTGATCCTCGCCGCCGGAGCCCTGACGGTGTTCGGCCTGATCATGGTCTTCTCCGCCTCCGAGGTCCAGGGCTGGATGTTCTATCACAACTCGGCTTACTTCTTCGAGCGCCAGGGCCTCTGGTGCCTCCTGGGTCTGGGCCTGCTCTGGGTGGCGGCGCGTTTCGATTACCATCGCCTGCGCCGGATCGCCGCCCCCATCGCCCTGCTCACCGTCCTCCTGCTGGTTGCGGTGCTGCTGCCGCACGTCGGGCTGGAGCTGAACGGTGCGCGGCGCTGGCTGAGGCTGGGGCCGCTGCAGATGCAGCCGGCGGAGCTGGCCAAGATGGGCGGCCTGATATTCATGGCAGCCTGGCTGGACCGGCACCGGCTCGAGATCCGCTCGCTGGAAAAGGGAGTGGCGCCCTTTCTGGCCATGCTCGCGTTGCTCACCGGCCTCGTCATCGTGGAGCGCGACCTGGGGACCACCATGATCGTGGCCGTCATTCTCCTCTCCCAGTTCCTGGTGGCGGGCGGAAGGTGGCATCACCTGCTGCTCCTGCTCCTGGTGGTCGGCCTTGCGGCCGTCGTCTTCATCCAGATGGAGCCTTACCGGCTGCACCGGATCATGGCCTTCCTCCATCCCTGGTCGGATCCGCTGTACACCGGCTTTCAGCCGATCCAGTCCTTGCTGGCCCTGGGATCCGGCGGCATCTTCGGCGTCGGCCTGGGACAGAGCATCCAGAAATATCTCTGGCTGCCCTTCGCCCACACCGACTTCATCTTCGCCATCATCGGCGAGGAGACCGGGCTCGTCGGGACGACCGCCGTGCTGGCCGGGTTCGCGCTCTTCACCTATCGAGGCTTCCGGATCGCGCTCAAGGCTCCGGACGCCTTCGGGTCGCTGTGCGCCTGTGGGATCACGGTCTGGATCTCGTTCCAGGCATTGATCAACGTGGCCGCCGTCACCGTGACCCTGCCCACGACCGGGATACCGCTGCCCTTCATCAGCTACGGCGGTTCGTCGCTCGCGCTCTCCTTGATGGCGGTCGGCATACTGATCAACATTGCCTCGCAGGGGCAGAAGGTTGGATGGATCCGGCATGCGAGCATTGATCTCGGGCGGCGGTACGGGCGGACACCTGTTCCCGGCGATCGCCGTCGCGCAGGCGCTCTTGCGGAGCGATCCTGAGAGCGAGGTCCTCTACGTGGGCCGGCGCGGCGGGCTGGAAGAGGACGTGGTGCCCGGATACCGGATACCCTTCGCTACCATCAGCGCCGTCAAGCTGGACATGGAGACGCCCTGGGCCAACTGGCGGGTTCCCTTCGTCCTCCCCCGTGCGCTCTGGGAGGCACGCCGGCTGGTGGCGGGTTTCAAGCCGAGCGTGGTCCTGGGCACCGGGGGCTACGTGAGCGCGCCCCTGATCGTGAGCGCGGCGGCTATGAGGGTCCCGATCGTGCTCCAGGAGCAGAACTACCTGCCGGGAAGGGCCACGAGACTCCTCGGCCGCCTGGCGCGCGTGATCGCGACCGCCTACCTGGAGTCCGCGGCCTACCTGGACGGCCGGCCCACGGTGGTCACCGGCACCCCGGTCCGCCCCGAGTTCCAGACCCCGCGCACCGACCTGCCTGAGCGGCCCAGGCGCATCCTGGTGCTGGGCGGGAGCCAGGGCGCTCATCGCATCAATCTGGCGCTGGCGGCCGCCCTGCCGGCCCTTGTGGAGCGCTCGGAGATCGAGGTGGCACACCAGACCGGCGGCCAGGACCTCGCTTTTATGGAGGCGGCCCGTGAGGCGCTGCCGGCCGCCGCCCGGGGACAATACCAGGCCTTTGCCTTCGCCGGCGACCTTGCGGCCCGGATGCGGGCCTCGGACCTCGTCCTGAGCCGGGCCGGAGCCAGCACGCTGAGCGAGGTCAGCGCCCTCGGCATCCCCATGATCCTGGTCCCCGGCGCCTTCGCCCGGGGCCATCAACGCCTCAACGCCCAGCCCTACGAGAGCGCCGGGGCGGCGGTGGTCATCCAGGACGCCGAGTGCGACGGACCCCGGCTCACCCGCGAGATCCAGGCCATCGTCGACGACCCCATCCGCTACCGGGCGATGATCCAGGCCATGCGCCTGCTTGGCCGGCCCCAGGCGGCGGAGGCGGTGGTCTCGCTCCTGCGGAAGGTGGCGCGCGCCTGATGCGGATCCACTTCATCGGTATCTGCGGCTCGGCCGTCTCCGGCCTGGCCCTGGTGGCGCATCAGCTCGGCCACCAGGTGACGGGATCGGACGAGGAAGCCTATCCGCCGGCGACGGATCTGCTGACCGCCGCCGGGATCCCCTGGGTCGACGGGCACTCGGAGAAGAACCTGACACGCTGGCGTAGGCCCGACCTGGTGGTACAGGCTAACCAGGTGCGCCAGGACAACGTCGAGGCCGCGGCCGCCCGGCGCATGGGCCTGCGTGTCGTAAGCGAGGCAGAGTTCTGGGGCGAGCTCACCCGGGACCGCCTGCGGATCGCGGTCTGCGGGTCGCACGGGAAGACCACCACCGCCGCCCTGATCACCCACGTCCTGCGCCAGGCGCAGCGCAACCCCGGCTTTCGCCTGGGGACGTCGGCGCGGGACCTCGGGGCCGCGGCGGGCTGGGGAACGGGCCGGGAATTCGTCTTCGAGGGCGACGAGTACACCTCCGCCGCCTTCGACCCGCGCCCCAAGTTCCTTCACTTCGCGCCCCAGATCGCGGTCCTGCTCAACGTCGACTGGGACCACCCCGACGTCTTCCCCGATCCGCAGGCCTACGAAGGAGTCTTCCGCCAGCTGGTCGAGTTCCTGGGCAGCGAGGACCGGCTGATCGCCTGCGGCGACGATCCGACGGTGCGCCGGTTGCTGCCGCGCACCCGGGCCGTGGTCGAGACCTATGGGCTGCGCGGCGGCGTCGACTGGCAGGCATGCGCCTGAGCGCCTGGCATCGGGGAAAGGTGGTCGCAGTCGTCACCACGTTGATCCCGGGCGCCCACAACGCGTCCAACGCGCTGGCGGCGCTGGCCACCACGGTCCGCCTGGGCGTGTCCGCGGAGCTGGCCGTGGAAGCTATCGCGCGCTTTCGCGGGGCCGGACGTCGCTTCGAGGTCAGGGGGCAGGTCCATGGCATTACCGTGATCGACGACTACGCCCACCATCCGAGCGAGGTCCGGGCGACTCTGAAGGCGGCCCAGGAACGCTTCCATCCTGGCCGCGTCCTGGCCCTCTTCGTCCCCCATACGTTCTCGCGGACGCTGGCCCTGCTCGACGGCTACGCCCGTGCCTTCGAGGGCTGCGAGCTGGCCCTGGTCGGGCCGATCGAGCCGGCCCGGGAACGGAATCAGGCGCACACAGTCACCGCCGAGCAGGTGGCCGGCCGCATCGAGGGGGTGGCAGAGGTGGGAGTCGTCGACTCGGCGCGTTCCGCCGCCTACCGGCTGGCGGCCGCGGCGCGGCCCGGTGACGCCATCGTCTGCATGTCCGTGGGCGGATTCGACGACGTGGTGGGGAAGACGCTCGAGGTCCTGGAGCGGTCTCCGGTTGCCTGAGCGGCAGAGGCGGCTTCGAGTGGGCATCCTCTTCGGCGGGCGCTCCACCGAGCACGAGATTTCACTGCTCAGCGCCCAGTCGATCGCCAACGCCCTGGAGCCGGCGCGCTTCGAAGCCGTTCCCATCTACATCGACCGCGACGGTCGCTGGCAGGTGGGCGACTCGCTGCCTCGGCTGGTCGACGAAGCGAGTGCGCGCCGCCACGTCTACCTGCCGCCCGATCCGACCACCCACGGCCTGGTGCCCGCGGGCGAGCGGACACCGCAAGGGGGCGGAATGCCTTCGGTCGACGTCGTCTTCCCCGTCTTCCACGGGCTGAACGGCGAGGACGGGACGGTGCAGGGCTTGCTCGAGCTGGCCAACGTCCCCTACGTGGGGGCGGGAGTGCTGGGCTCGGCGCTGGGCCTGGACAAGATCTACATGAAGCGGGCCTTCAGCGCGGCCGGCCTGCCGGTGGTCGACTACGTGCCCATCGTCCGGCGGCGCTTCGAGCGGGACCCGGAGGCCGTGGCGGACGAGGTGGAGGCCAGGCTGGGATATCCCTGCTTCACCAAGTTCGCCAACTCGGGCTCGAGCGTGGGCACCTCCAAGGCTCACGACCGCTCCGAGCTGCTGGCCGGCCTGCGCCTGGCGAGCGGCTTCGACCGCAAGCTCCTGGTGGAGCAGGCGATCGATGCGCGGGAGCTGGAGGTGAGCGTGCTCGGCAACGACGAGCCGGAGGCATCGATCGTGGGTGAGGTGGTGCCGGCTCACGAGTTCTACGACTACGAGGCGAAGTATCTCGACGAGGGGTCGGAGCTGCTGATCCCCGCCCCCATCCCGCCAGAGACCGCCGAGCAGGCTCGCCGCTACGCGCTCGCCGCCTTCACCGCGATCGACGCCGCGGGCATGGTGCGAGCCGACTTCTTCCTCGAGCGCGGCACCGGGAAGCTCTACCTCAACGAGGTCAACACCATCCCCGGCTTCACCAAGATCAGCATGTACCCCAAGCTCTGGGAGGCCTCAGGGCTTGCCTATTCGAAACTGGTCGAGCGGCTGATCGAGCTGGCGATGGAGCGGTTCAGGGACAAGCAGCGATCGCAGACCGCGATCGATTCCCGGCTGGTCTTAAGGGGGGAGACGCCGTGAGCGCCACCACCATCTCCCGGGCCCGTCGGCGCGCTCCTTCGAAGGCCCCGCCCGGACGGCCGCCGTCGGCCTCGGTGCGAGGCTGGCTGTGGGCCCTCGGCCAGGTGGCCATCCTGGGAGGGGAGGTCTTCCTCCTCCTCTTCATCCTCGCCCAGCCCGTCTTCCGGGCCACCGAGGTGCGTGTCGGCGGCCTCCGCCATCTGACCTCCGCCCAGGTCCGGGCCACCCTCGCCCTGCCCGTCGATCGCACCATCTTCTTCGTCGACCCCGACGCCCTCGCGGCCAGGCTGGGAGGCCTTCCCTGGGTCCGCTCCGCCCAGGTCAGCCTGGGCCTCCCGGATCGGGTCGAGGTCAGGGTCACCGAGTGGTCGCCGGCGGCCGTGCTCACCCGAGGTGAGAGGTCTTACTACCTGAACGAGCGCGGGATCGTGCTCGACGCGGCGGACGAGGCCCGCGGGCTGCCGGTGGTCGACCCTGCCGGCAGCGGGCCGGTCAGAGCGGGCGACGCCGCCCTGGATCCGGAGCTGGTCCGGATGCTGATCGCCCTCCAGCGCGGCTTCTATTCGGCCTTCCACGTCCGGGTCCTGTCCTTCAGCCTCGATGCCCAGCAGGCGCTGACCCTGCGCACCGACCGGGGCTTCACGATAATCTTCGGCCAGATGGCGACCGGTGATCAGCGGGCGACCCTTACGCCCAAGCTGGCCGCGCTTCGCGCGC